>JBEEIB010000465.1:0-2616 GCA_041167675.1 Verrucomicrobiota bacterium | reverse complement strand
GCCCCGCGCTGCGCAGCGTTCAAGGGGTAGCGGACATCAACACCAATGGCGGCTACATGAAGCAGGTTGTGGTCCAGCCCCTTCCCGAAGCGCTGGCTCGGGCCGGCATGACCTTTAGCGAATTTGCAGACGCGGTGCAGTCTAATGAATCGAACGCCGGTGGCGGCATCATCGACCGCGACGAGCAACAGATGGCGATTCGAGTCGTCTCTAAAGCGACGACCTTGGACGAGATCCGTAGCATTCCCATCAAGTTTGCTGCCGGGGTCGAGCCGCTGCGAGTCGCAGATCTGGGGAGAGTCGAATTTGGCTCCAGTTACCGGACCGGTGCGGCCACAAGAAATGGGCAGGAAACCGTTCTGGGCACAGTCATGATGCTCATCGGGCAGAATGCTGACAGAGTCTGTCCACAAGTCGTTGCCAAAATGAACGAGGTGCGCGGCCAATTGCCGGAGGGCATGCAACTGCAGGTCGTTTACAACCGCGCCGAGGTGATCAATCGAACCGTCGATACCGTCCGGCAGAATCTCTTCGAAGGCGCGCTGCTGGTCGCCGCGGTCGTTTTCCTGTTGCTCGGCAACTGGCGAGCTGCGTTGATCGTCACCCTGTCCATTCCCTTAGCCTTCTTATGGGCACTGATTGGCATGGATCGGCTCGGGATTTCGGGCAATCTCATGAGCCTGGGGGCGATTGATTTTGGCATGATCATCGATGGCTCGGTGGTCGTTGTTGAGAATGTCTTGAGGCGAATCAGCAAGCGTCAGCAGGAACTGGGTCGCACGCTCAGCGAGGTTGAACGACATAGCCTGGTTCATGACGCCGCAATCGAGGTGTCGAAACCGATGTTCTTCGGGGTGATGATCATCACTATCGTCTATGTCCCGATTCTCACGTTGACCGGCGTAGAAGGCAAAATGTTCCAGCCGATGGCAATCACGGTGATTCTGGCGTTGCTGGGCGCTCTGCTCCTTGCTCTGACGCTGATGCCAGTGCTTTGCACTTTTCTGCTCCGCGGGCGTATCCGTGAAAAAGAATCGCCGATTGTTCGCCTGTGCAAAGCTATTTACCGATCGGCCTTGCGGCTGGCCCTCGCGCACCGCTTTCTGGTCATGACGGCTGCCCTCGCCATACTCGTCGGAGCCCTTTTGCTGCTGTCGCGAATGGGCTCCGAATTCATCCCAACCCTCGACGAGGGTTCGTACGACGTGATGGTCTATCGCAAGAGCGGGATGAGCTTGCAGAAGTCGCTCGCGATGGAAGAACAGAACGAGAAGACGTTGCGCAGAGACTTTCCCGAGATCACGGACGTTTATGCCCGCATCGGAACTAGCGAAATCGCCAGTGATCCGATGGCGGCCAGCGAGAACGACTTGTATATCAGTTATAAGCCGGAATCGCAATGGCCACGCGGGCCGGGCCGGCCCAAAAACAAGGCCGATTTGACCCGGATGATTAAAGATACTCTGGACCGACAGGTCCCTGGACAGGAATTCGATTTCTCTCAACCCATCCAGACGCGGTTCAACGAGATGCTGGAGGGCGTGCGATCGCAGCTATCGGTCAAGATCTTCGGTCAGGACTTTAATCAGCTGGAGGATCTCGCCGAGAAAATCCAAAAGGTGCTGCAGTCGACACCCGGAGTGCGCGAGGTGAACCTTGAAACGAACGGACGCACTCCTTCGCTGCAGATGGACCTTCGTCGCGATCAACTGGTGCGATACAATCTGCGAGCGCAGGACGTAAATGATGCGGTCACCACCGCTCTCGCTGGAAAAATGGTCGGACAACTCATCGATAACAACCGGCGGTACGATATCGACCTCCGGATGCCCGATACCGCGCGCGCTGATCAAACGCAAATGGCGAAGATCCCGATCCGGGTCGGGCCCAACGGTTTGCTGCCGCTTGGTGAACTCGTCAGTTTCCGCGTTATCGAAGAGATAGTACCAATCTTGCGCGACAACGGACAGCGGCGGGAGGCGATTATGGTGAACCTTGGCGGGCGGGATGTGGAAGAATACGTCAACCAGGTCAAACAGCGTATCGCTAGGGAAGTTAAGATCCCGCCTGGTTACACGGTCGAGTTCGGCGGCGAATTCAAGAATCTCGAGGCGGCCCGGGCGCGCCTGATGCTAATTGTGCCGGTCGCGCTGGCCTTGATTTTCGTCCTTATCTTTTTCGTCCTAAACAGCGTTCGCCAAAGTTTCCTGGTTTTTACCGGTATACCGTTCGCCATCAGCGGCGGCGTTTTCGCATTGTATTTGCGCGGCTTACCCTTCAGCATCCCGGCGGCGATCGGCTTTATCGCCCTCAGTGGGTTGGCTGTCTTGAACGGCTTGGTGCTCGTGAGTTATTTTAACCAGTTTCGACTGGATGGAGCTTCGCTTGAAGACACCGTCTTCCAGGGAGGGTTGACTCGTCTTCGCCCGGTACTGACCACGGCGCTGGTGGCTGCGCTAGGGTTTGTGCCGATGGCGTTTTCTACCAGCGCAGGCGCGGAAGTGCAGCGCCCGCTTGCTACCGTGGTCATCGGGGGTATCATCAGTTCGACTTTGCTTACCCTTGTCGTGCTACCCGTGCTTTACCGCACCTTCATGAAGCAGGATCCGGCGCCCC
>JBEEIB010000464.1:0-8766 GCA_041167675.1 Verrucomicrobiota bacterium | reverse complement strand
GGTCACAGAGATTTTGTGGGCCTGGAGTTCCGAGATGACCGGATTTACCTCTTCCGCCGTCAGCACAAAGTCACCGGTGGTCGCTACATTCGATGCGCCCGCTGCTTGAAAATTTATGGCTTCGGCCACACCAGCCGCCGGCGGAATCGTCATGCTCGCCATGGTGACAGCGTCGCCTCGCGGCACTCCATACGACAACACTCCACCTTTCAGTGTTCCTTTTCGTCCAACGCTCTCCTCGACAGCCTTTACCCACGCGGGCGGAGTCGTTTCCTCGGCCGCCGCAGCAGGTTTTTCAAGAGGCGTCTTGGAGGCTGCCAAACCCTCTCGCAATGCGGCCGCCAGGTGCGACGCCGATCCATGTCCCATGTAATGAACATACATAACATGCGGCGTTTCATCGATGAGATGGTTGTGCACTGCGGAAATCTCAAAGTCCGATGAGCGCAATTTCTCGATTACCGGATTGACCTCGTCCTTAAGCAAAACCAGATCGCCCATAACCATGGCATTGTCGTCCGTGCCGAGGAACGCCGCCCATGAACCGAGCGCCAACCCTGGTTTGATCGCTAACCCATGAACGGAAACATGTAGATCCGTCCTTGGGAAACTCACTTTGTACACATCTCCGGTCTTCTGGCCAGACCTTCCCAGGACTTGATCGATGGGCGCCGTCGTTACTCCCTGCGCGCGAACCAGCATTGGAAATGACAAAACACAAATCAACGTGAAAAAACGCAATCCGGTAATCATGATGAGCTCCCTATCGATTTAGAAATTTACGTGAGTATCCTTTGGCTGAGAAATTCATTTCCGTGAACCTTGCGAGCCCGAGGCCAGCTTCGTTTTCACCTGCTGCGCCGGGCGAATCGCATCTGTAGCGTTGCGAATGACTTCATCTCCAGGCTTTAGATCACCGAAGACCTCGATGTTGCCGTTCACGCTCAGCCCGGTGACCACATCGACCCACTCCACCTTCCCACTGCGCACTCGCTCGACGAACGTACGCTGCTGGTCATTGGTTACTGCCGAGACCGGAACAAACATGGTGGGAACAGCGCGTCGCACTGGCCATTGCACACTGCTGAAACTCCCGGGTGCCAAGCTGTTATCGGAGTTATGGACGTCCAGTTCCACGGGCATCGTCCGCGTATTCAGGCTGACATCGTGCGAAACCCGTGCAATAGGCGCATGGAAGGTTTGACCTGGATTCGCAGGAACGGTAAAAGCCACTTGCTGGCCCACCTGCATTTCTCCCACATACGCTTCGGGCACTGGCACGACTAACCGCAAATGAGTCGCGTCGGCAATCTGGACGATGGGCATTGTTCCAGAGGGCCCGGACCCGGGTCCGACCAATGCGCCGGGATGCAGATTTCTGGTGGTGACCACTCCATCAAACGGTGCATAGATGCTTAAATACGATTCGAGTTGCGTTACGCTACGCAGCACTTCTCGAGCGGCGGCAACGTTGCTCTCTGCGGACTGCACCTGCCCTTGATCAGCAGTAGCAGTCTGGCTGGCTACCATCACATCGTTCTCCGCAACAACACCAGGGGTCTGGGCCGCTGAAGCCATGTGCAGATAGGTACCTTTGTCCGAGGTGAGCTTGGCCTGGACGGCGGTCAACTGCGATTGAGCAGCGCGCAACGCGGATTCTGCCTGTGCCCGCTGGGCGACAAGTTCCGGAGCGGAAAGCCGGATAATGAGTTCGCCCTTGCGCACACGAGAGCCACGATCCACGCGAATCACGTCCATAAAGCCAGTCACCCTTGGATAGATGTCTACGGTTTGGAATGGAACCAGTTGCGCCGGCAGCGTGAATACTGTCGCAAGTTTCTGCGAGGCCACTGGCACAACTTCTACTGTCTGCACTTCCGGTTGTGCTGATTTGTTGGCAGCCTGTTTTGAATCGCCGCCGCAACCACAAAGGAACACACCAAGTGCCAACGAAGAGATAACGGTTTTCATGCGTTCTCCGACTTAAGGGCATAGGGGCTATCGGAGTCTTCAGGATCTAAAGACGACGATTTGAGGGACGCGCCTTTTTGAACAATGCCAAATACGGTTGGTAACAGGAACAACGTTGCAAGCGTGGCGGCGAACAAACCTCCAATGACGGCACGGCCCAGAGGCGCTGTTTCTTCGCTGCCTCGGCCAATTGCAAGCGCCATGGGAATCATGCCCGCAATCATTGCCAGGCTGGTCATCAGCACCGGCCTCAGACGCTCCGCCGCAGCCGAACGCGCGGCCGAAATGGCGTCGGCGCCGTTCCGGCGATTTTGTTCCGCGAAGGTGACCAGCAGAATCGCGTTCGCCACCGCGACGCCAATCGCCATGATGGTGCCCATAAAACTCTCCAGATTCAGCGTCGTCCCGGTGAACAAGAGCATCACAGTGGCCCCAACGAGTACGGCCGGGACGCTAGAGATGACGATTAAAGCGAGGCGCAATGATTGGAAGTTGGCCGTGAGCAAAAGCAGAATTACCACGACCGCCAGCGCCAGGCCGATGGCCAACTGAGCAAAGATCTGCTTCAGCGCACTGACCTGGCCGCGCACCTGAGTCGTCACTCCACGTGGTGCTTGCCCGGCGTTCGCAATAGCACGGTCAATTTCTTTGGCGGCTCGAGCAAAATCGTTGTTGCCCACATTGGCCGAGGCGATGATCATCCACATGCCGTTCTGCCGGTCCAACTCCCCGGGTACGGTCGTCGATTGAACGTCGGCGACTTGGCTCAAGAGCGGATGCGTTCCCGTACCGCTGTTCACCGGAATAGTTTGGATATCTTTCAGCGAAGTCATCGCCGGTTGAGGCACCTGTACCTGGACCTGGTAACTCACCCCGGATTTGGGATCCCGCCAATAGTTCGGCGCAACGAAGCGGCTCGAAGCGGTAGAAGAGACTACTGCTGCGCCTACGTCATTCGCAGTTGTCCCCAGTTGGCCTGCAAGGACCCGATCCACGTGAACGTTCACTGTTGGATAGCGCAGCGGCTCCTCGAATTCGACATCGCGTAATTCTTTTACCTTGGCCAGTTCCTGCCGGACACGATTCGCATAGCTCTGCACGTCGGCATACTGTGGTCCGGTGATCGCCACTTCCGCCGACGAAGGGGCGCCGAAGTTCAGGATTTGACTGATGAGATCGCCAGGATCAAAAGAAAAATGCGTGTCTGGAAATTCCTGCGATAATTTTTGTCTAAGGTTCTCTTCGAGGTTGCGCAGCGAAATCTTCGAACCAGGATTGAGTCCGATGTTCATGATGGCCTGCTGCGGGCCGCTGGTCCAAAGGAACACTGTATTGATAGGGTACGAAGAAGGTTGTGTGCCGATATAGCCAAGGGTCAGATCGAGATTGCTGGCGCCTGCCTCGCGGGTAATCGCTGCCAACACTTTCTGAACCAAGGCCTCGGTCACAGCCACTCGTGTGCCGTCGGGCGCGTCAATGCGTAAACGGAATTGTGTCGACGCCGACGACGGAAAGATCTCCTCGGCCAATCTCGGCCCGAGCAATACGATAATCAGCAAAGCGACGAGGGCGTACGCGCCCAGTAGCAACTTGGGGAATGCCATGATGCGCTCCAGGGCTCCCTGGAAGCGTTTGCGAAAACGGTCAAAACGGGTTTCTTTGGGATGTTCTGCGTCGTTATTTTCCTGCTTGAGGATCCAATTGGCCAGCACTGGCACTAGAGAGCTCGAAAGTAAATACGATGCACCCATCGAGAACCCGACCGCGAGGGACAACGGCACGAACAGCGACTGCGAAGGCCCCGTCATGAAGAAGGACGGCAGAAAAACGGCCAGCACACTCAGCATCGCCAATAATCTAGGGACAGCCACTTCGCGGCTCGCCGCAAGAACCGCTTGCGCTTTTTTCTCTCCCTCAGCAAGGTGCACGTGGATATTTTCCATCAGCACCGTGCCTTCATCGACCAGCACGCCTACGGCAAGTGCCAGTCCACCGAGAGTCATAATGTTGATCGTCTGGCCGGTGAGCCGCAGCAACACCACTGCCATCAACAGCGCAAATGGAATGGTGATGACGACGATGAGGGAACTGCGCCAGTCACCAAGAAAAAACAAGATCATCAGACCTGTGAGCGCCGCCCCGATCAGCCCTTCGCGCAGCACCGAGAGAAGCGCAGCGCGCACATACTGCGACTGGTCAAATTCGTAGGTGATCTTGATGTCTTGCGGGATGAGTGACTGAAAACGCTCGATATTCTGACGCACTTCATCGACAACCGTGATCGTGGAAGCATCCGGCCGCTTGGTTACTGGAATGTAGACGGTGCGCTGACCGTTCAGCAGGGCGTAACCGGCAAGAACGTCGGCGGTGTCCTTCACACTGCCGATGTCGCGCAAGTAGATAGAGGCTCCCGAACCCGAATGCAGCGGAATATCCAGCAGTTCATCGATTTGAGTCACCGTAGAATCGGTCGTGACCATCGCATTCGTTGAGCCCAGGTCGACATTTCCTGCCGGCTGAATACTATTTCCGGTGGTCAGCGCCTGGACTACGTTGTCCGGCGATAGGCCATAGGCATGCAGTTTCTGTGGGTCGACATTGATCACGATCGTGCGCTGATTTCCGCCAAAGGGAGGCGGCGACGAAACGCCTGGCAGTGTTGCGAATACCGGACGTACGCGGTTCAGCGCCAGGTCTTGTAATTCCGATAGCGTGCGTGATGGACTTGAGAAGACTAGATAGCCTACCGGCAAAGTCCCAGCGTCGAAACGAATGACAAATGGCGATACCGTTCCCGGAGGCATGAAAGCACGCGCACGATTGACATAAGAAACCGTCTGCGCCAGCGCTTCGCTCATGTTTGTGCCGGGATGGAAGCTAAGCCGCAGTAAAGCCGTGCTCTGAATCGACTTTGCCTCCACACTCTCAATTCCGTTGATGTACAGGAAGTGATACTCGTAGTAGTAGGAAAGAAATCCTTCCATTTGCTGCGGGCTCATGCCGCCGTAAGGTTGCGCGACATAGATAACCGGCAGGTCTAACGTGGGGAAAATATCGATACGCGTTCGCATAACCGCTAGGATCGACGAGAGCGCTATGGCCACCACGATGACCATGATCGTGATTGGACGCCGCAGCGCTAAACGAATGAGCCACATCGGCTACGGGCCTCCTTGCGTCTTCTGGTGCAGAAAATCCAAAAATGGCGCGAGATCGCCTTGCGACGCCGCAACCGAAGCCAAGTTTTGCCAAACGGCCAGCCAGGCAAGAGCGTCATCAGTTTCTGCCTGCACGAGTAGGCTTTGCGCGTCCGCTACATCGATCAAAGTTGCCAACCCAGCTTGATAACGAGAACGTTGCTGATTCTCGGTCGTCCGCGCGGCGTCCAACTCCACAGGAGTATTCTCGGCAACCTGGCGGGCGCCTTCGAGTGAAGCCTGCGCCTTGCGCAATTGCCCAGTCAGGTCTTGTAATGTTTGGTCGTAGCGTGCCGCTTCCGCGCGTTCATTTGCAGATTCAATCGCCTTTCGGGATCGAATTGCGAAGATATCGAACGCAGGAAACGTTACCGTCAACCCAACTGCCCAGTTCGCACGATCCGGGCCTAGGCCTGACGCAGCACCCTCGAACTTGCCCGCCGGATCCCAGCCGCTCCCGCGTCCATACACCGACGATTGAAGATAGAACTTCGGATAATAGGAACGGTCGAGGACATGAACCTGAGCCTCGGCCTCTTTCACACGTTCCCGTTGTACCTCCGCAGCGGGATTGTTTGTAACGGAAGGCGTCTGTGTAGATTCTTGCGGAGGTGCCCCGAGGAGAGGACCCTCTGTGACCTCCACCGAGACGTCCGGCAAGCCGAGAATATCGGCTAACGCGGCCTTGCTGATTTTCTCCTGTTGCTGGGCACGGGCTAAGTTAACTCTGGCTCGCGCCAGTTCTGCGTCCGCACGAGAACCATCCGCTCCCGCACGCAGTTTATTATCGACCAGCACGCGAACCGCCTTGTGAAAGGTTTCTCGCCGCTCAACATCGGCTTCCGCGGCGCGTACGGTTCGCTGGGCGGCCACAACCGTCAAGTAGGAATTCACGGTGGCGACCGCAACATCCAGTCGCGTCAAAGAAGCTTCCGCAGTGGCTCGATCCCGCCCGGCGCGTGCGGCGTCTACTTTCGCTCCCCGATATCCAAAATCGACCGGCTCCCACGAAAACAAAAGTCCCGCCGCACTTCCCCAGGCGCTTCCCATAGATGTTGCCACCGGAACGGGCCCTGAAATTGGAGCGATGATCGATTGCGGCAAGAGGAGGCCCGTTATGTTGTTATCCGTCGCCCGATTTGTCTGCCAAACCATGTCTGCTCTGGGGAGGTAACTCGTGCGCGCCAAACCAACACCTCCCTGGGCCGCCTTGACCCGTTCGAGGGCAGCACGCACCGCTGGATAGTTCTTCAATGCGAAATCCACCGAATCTTCGAGCGTAAGGATCTTTTTTTCATTCGAGAGCGATTGCGCTTGGGTGCTTCGGCCGAGGCTAAGCAAGAGAACGAGGATGATTCCGATCCAACTGAGCCCGGCACGTCGATTCTCTGACACGATGATCTACTCCTGCTTTAGAAACTTCGATCGTCGCAACATTGTTTACGACGGCGAATGATAAAGTCCCTCGATCAACTGCATCCCGCGATCAAGCAGCTCCTGGTCCGGAATCCCTTGACGCGCCCAGCCTTTCAGTACCTCGTCGATTCCATAACCCTCTTTGCGGCCAAATTTTTCGTCAGCAAGGTCGGCGTCATGAATAATTTCGGAAATGACCTTCACCCTCCGATCGCGAATCTTGAATTCCTTCTGTAATGTCTCGAACGTGCAGTCCTCGCGGCGATGACCAAAGCCGCTCTCGTGAAACATATCGAAGGGTACGGAATCCTTCGGCACCTGTTCTTCCAACGCAAAACCAAACCTTGCCTTAGAATCGATGAACCGTCGAATTAGCCACGCAGACGCGGATCGGTCCACGCCTGGTCGAGGTCTGGTAACCCAAACTCTGTTTTTGTAGTCTCGCGGGTTAATTTTCTGCTTTTCTGGCGGGCGGGCCGTTACGCGTGCTGCATCTGCTTTCGCGAGCAGTTCCACGGTGCGCTTCTGCAAGGGACTATCGAAGAAGTCCACCTCTACGATCTCTTGGAAACGGCTGCGCAAACGGCTGAGGCGGCCTGCGCCCCGATCCGCTCGTGGCGTCGCAGAAAACTCTTGCAGTTGGGCGATCAACTCCTGGTATTCCCGCGCACGGGCCTCGGCAAAACGACCGATCAATTGGGGAGTCGAGATATTGTCGATCCTTTGTACGTGGACAATCGAAGCGTCGCCCCCATATTTGCGGACTGACGTGGCCAGCCACTGAAAGCGTTCTTCGTTAACCGGAGTGTTGGGTAATAAATATCCGGAATTGCCTAGTGGGACGGTTCCGTAGCGTTGCAGTTTTCGCCAAACCTCCACCCGCTGACTAGCTCGCTTCGTAGGCAGCGTAAAGGCCAGCAGCAGCCATGCCATGCCTGGCCGTTTCTTAATATCCATTTCTCTAGGATGTTAGAGCTATAACAATAGTTATGTCAATTTTTATGTCACTTTTGGAAAATTAGAAGCGACTCGCCTTTTACGTATTATGTGAACTACATATTCCCCGAAGTCTTATTGGCTTGTGGATTCCGACGGCATCTTCTGCCCTGCTAATGCCAGTCTCTCGCGCAAAGCGTGTTCTTGCGCCAACAGCGGAACGAATTCCTCGTGCCAGAACTGAACCTGTTCCTCATGGGGCAACGAACTCATATCGCGAATCACCGACGCTTCCTTCCTCATCACCGCGCTGATCGCGCGAACGAGCTCGATGATTTCCGAAGTATTACGCCGTACGTCAGAACTGTAGGAGTTCTGGTTTCTCAAGATATTGATGAGCGAGCGTCGCTGATCTCTTCGTTGAGCCCTCTTGCAAAGATCAGCGTATGCCTCCAATTTATGATCGTAGTCATCCAGCAAGGGTGCAACCTGCACGTACGCGTTAACGTATTCCGCCATCGTCTTGAATTCATGGTCCTTAATACCGGAAATCTCGGCCCCAGTGGTTCGTAGTTCCAGCTCACTCCGTATCATTTGAGCACCCAATTGTTGGTCATTGTGACGTTGAATGCCAATCGCGATGACCACAGCGACGACTGTGCCAGCTACGAACAGAGAAATGATAATTATCCAGAGGCGGAATTCCATGCCGTGGTTTTTTGCGTCGAATGATCGACGCCGGTATTTTTGAAGAGCGTGCCATCCACGTACATGGTAGCCAGTTGCTTCGCGGGCTGAAGTTGCAACACTATACCCGCTAAAGAGGTCCAGCGGCATACACACATGGTTGCCTATGACCTAGTTTAGGTCGCCCGCATTGGGCTTTTTTCCGAACCACAACCCAACCAACAAACTCCGATGTCTCGTATGGCTTCCTTGTAGTTGGCAGTCCTCGCGTTGTAAAACCACGTTGAGCCTTTACGGTACAGTCGTTTAAGTAATCCATGCACCGACCGTGCATATAGCCCGTCGCTTCACGTCGAGATCGAGGGATGCGGCTACCGTCCGTGCCGCCGTTTGAATTTGCGCAACAACCGCACCCAAAACTCAAGGATCCAGGGCCTTTCGCGGGAGCACGACGAAGAAAACTGGGAATTCCGCTCGTGGCTAAAACAGTATGCTCCAGATGATATTGATGGCATTGTTCAGGCACTGAGCCAGAAATACTTCGCCCTTATCGACTGCA
>JBEEIB010000463.1:0-9772 GCA_041167675.1 Verrucomicrobiota bacterium | reverse complement strand
GTGCGTGGGCATAGTTTCGCCCACGACACCAGGTGTGCGGCGGTCGGGAATTGGGTCATGTCCAGGCCGATCTCAGCGAGGATGATCTGGGCCCCGGTAGCGCCGATGCCGGGGATTTCAGTGACGGCTTGAGCGAACACAGTGAAACCAATCGCCAGTCCATAAAACGAATTGCCAGAAGTGGCCGGGGCGGTGGCCACGTTCAAAACTGTGTAGACCAAAGCGAAAGTTCCCAGAGCTTCCGCCAGCATCACGTGAGCTGCTGTGAGAGTCGATGCGGCAGGAGAAGAACCGTGACCGAGGAGAAACCCGGCGGCCAGTGCTGCGACGATCGCACCGATCACTTGCGCGACGATATAAAGGCTAGCCTCGAGCGCACTACAGGCCCCGCGAATCCAGACTCCCAGCGTGACCGCGGGATTATAATGAGCCCCACTGATGTGACCCCCGGCGAAAATCATCACCATAAGTGACGCTCCGATTGCCAGAGGACCCAACAAGACGTGGTCTTGCAGTGACACACAGCCTATAACATAGACCAGGAAAAACGTTCCAATAAACTCAACGATCAATTTTCGCAAAAGTGAAGCATTCATATTTCAGCGAAGTGTTTTGCATGATTGCAGTCAACCGATGTGAACGGTTGGCGAATATCTAACGAATTCAAGGCAGAAAAGGCCTGATGAAAAAGATCCATTTATGCTAAAACAAGCAAACCACATTTACCTGTCCAAAAAACCAATTTATCAGGAGTTAACCTTCAACGATCCATTTTCGAAAAAGTGAAGTGTTGTCCTTGTTGACTCGGTCGGCTAACTACCGGCCTACCAAGCATCAAAACGCTTCGCAATGTGAAAACCGGCTATTTCAGTTCTCGGCTCTAGATGCTGAGCGATTTTAGATAAAGATGGAACTAATGGCCTGACTGATTGGCGACTTCCTTTTCGCCTTTATGAGAGATAAGATTGAACTGTGCTAGTCGCCAATGCCGATTTGACATACCCTACATGCCGTTTTGACATCGCGACTTTTACAAGTAGTCGACTAAATGCGGTTGCTGAGCGAATCCGCGTTCACGCTAGAATTCCAGAACAGCGTCAAGCCCCAGCGTCCACTGATTGCGGCTGGTCGTTATTTGCTCGAAACTGGGCGACATGGAATGCCCCTGAATCCCGCCGAATCTTGCCACGCACTCCTACTTGTAACCAATCGGAGTACTACCAAATGCCGCCTAATTCGAGGACACTGGTAAAAACAGCGGCAACCTACGAAAGCAGCCCCGCTGGATGAAGTAAGACGGGAAATTATAGTTCCTTCATACGTCGTTCACCTCGTCCGGTTCAGACGGGAAGGGGTTAACTGCAGATGACTGAATTTAAGCCCAGCCGCATGAGGGCGCATGACGGCTAGGCCCTTTCAGCCGCGATCGGCTAAATCAACTGGTCTTTCTAGGCAAGCGCTTCTGCCATTGTGCGCATTTGGATTTCAATAATTCGCGAGCGCGGGGATTGTTTGCAGGCCAGCAGAACAGCGTCTGCCACATCTTCGGGCTCGAGCATATCCGACTTGCTGACGCCTTCTTCGGTGCGTCCTCGTCCGATAGCGAATTCGGTCTTTACGCCTCCCGGACAGATAACACCAACCTTGATTCCGTGAATTCGGAGTTCCTTATCCAGGGCCTGTGCGAATCCGACTTGGGCAAACTTCGTAGCACAATACACCGCTTCGCCGGCAAAACCGTAGATGCCCGCCATCGATGATATCGTCAGAATCGTACCCTGCTTTCGCTGAAGCATGACCGGTACGGTGTGTCGGGTGAATAGGAACGTTGAACGCACGTTCGTGTCCATCAGGTCATCGTATTCCTCGGCACTGGTCTCGACGAGGTTCTTGTAATTGCCGGCACCGGCGTTGTTAACAAGAATATCTATTTGCCTGAACGCTTGGATTGCCGCTTCGACCGTTTTTATGGCTGTACTTTCTTCTCTAGCATCGCCAGCGACACTGATCGCCTGCGTACCAAACTTTTCCGCTTCCTGTTTAAGCTCCTCGAGCCGATCTTGACGTCGTCCGGTGAGGACAAGGCGCGCTCCGTCTTTAGCGAGTGCACGCGCACAGGCTTTTCCAATACCCGCAGTAGCACCCGTGATTAGGGCAACTTTTCCAGTGAGTTTCGCGATCATGTTTTTTGCTTTCTTGTTTCTTTTTTAAATCCGTGACTCATCCATCGCTCTGAGCAGGACGAGGTGTTTGCTCCCCATCGGAATGGACTTCTTTCGCCGGCCTTTATTTCTGTTGGGCGTTTTGCCGACCCTGTGTCAGAGGCGCGGCGGCCGGGAAGAGTGGGGTCACCGATGTGAGCGGTTGGCCAATTTCTCATACCTACGAATCAAGCCAGGAGAGGGCTAATGAAAAGATCCATTTATGCTAAAGTGAGCAAACCACATTTACATGCCCAAAAAACCAATTTATCAGGAGTTAGCCTTCAACCCGCCGAAATCTGAGCAGACACTCCAAGAATGGCTGTTTCGGGAGCTCCGATCAGCTATTCTCGATGGTCGACTGCGGCCTGGCGCTCGCCTTCCTTCTTCTCGTTACTTGGCGCTGGGCAATCGTCTCTCGCGGAGTACGGTCACCGAAGCATTCCGACGATTGAAGCTCGAGGGCTACATCACCGGGTTAGTCGGCTCCGGCAGCTACGTCGCCGAGAACCTCCCTGACGAATATTTTCAGCCAATCGAAGGGCACTTAGTGCGGAGAAATCGGGTAGCAACCAAACAGGTGCGTGCTGTCACGATGATCAAAAAGGTGCTCCCGTTTCCGTCCCGCCAAAGATTTGGATGCGCCTTTCAGGCCAGTCGGCCGGCGGTCGACCAATTCCCAATCGATATTTGGACCCGTTTGACCAGCCACGCGATGCGTCGTCTCACTCCTTCAGAACTCGTCATCGGTGATGTGCGTGGCGACTTAGGCCTGCGCAACGAGATCTTAGCGCACTTTGGCCCCGCCCGTCAGGTGCGCTGCGATGTCGACCGAATCGTGATGGTCTATGGGGTGCAACACGCGCTCGATTTGTTGTGCCGGACCTTGTTGCGTCCGGGCGACCCGGTCTGGCTGGAGAATCCAGGGTATAAGCGCGCCAGAAATGTATTCCGAGCAGCGGGAGCAACGATCATCCCGGCGCCGGTCGATGAACGCGGACTTCAGGTCGAACAAGCGATCGAGACCTTACCTGTTCCTAAACTTATTTACCTTACTCCGGCACACCAGTACCCGACCGGCGCAACTCTCTCGCTCGATCGGCGATTCAAACTTCTGACCTGGGCCCGCGAACATGGCGTCACCATCTTCGAAGACGATTACGACGGTGATTTCCGATTCTCGACCAAACCACTGGGATCGGTACAAGGTCTCGACGTAGGGGACTGCGTCGCTTATTGCACTTCATTCAGTAAACTGCTTTTCCCTTCTTTGCGGCTCGGATTCCTCGTACTGCCAGATCATCTGGTTGATCCGGTTCTCGCTCTCAGAAATTCAACCGATCGTTATCTGCCTGTGGTTGAACAAAAAACACTCGCTGAATTCATGCGGGCCGGAGAGTTTGGTCATCATCTCCGCCGGATGCGCGAGTTGTATGCTGAGCGTTGGTCCGTTTTTTCAGAAGCTGCTCAGAACTTTCTTAGTGATTGGCTCGACGTACAACAGGCCGAATGCGGCTTGCAAACTGCGGCCTGGCTTTCGCCTGGAATTTCCGATATGAAAGTCGCCGTAACGGCTGCTAGAGAGCATCTGGAAGTCTACCCGCTGTCGGCCCTCTATGCGGCCGGGAAGCGTCGGCATGGATTCTTGCTCGGATTCGGGGCGGTGGCGCCGAAGGAACTTCGTTCTGGAGCTCAACGACTCGGCAAGCTGCTGAGGGCGTTCAAGATCTGAGTGTCGTGGAAAATCTTAAGTCTCCTGGATCGAGGACGGTCGACGGAAGACTTCTCAGAAATCTCCTTGAAAAAGGCGGTCATCGCCTTTTCATCTGGGACACACGAGGTTTGACCGATTAGTTTCGACTTCTATGGGAGCAATTGTCGGAACGCAGAAAGCAAGGGGAGCGGAAATCCTTCTCGAAATTTTACGATCGGAGGGCACCCAATTCATTTTTGGGAATCCTGGCACAACGGAACTTCCGTTGATCGACGCATTAGTAGTCAACCCGGATTTTCGCTATGTTTGGGGACTTCAAGAAGCGACCGCCGTGGGCATGGCTGATGGTTATGCTCAGGCATCGGGGAAACCTGCTTTCGTGAACCTTCACACATCAGGCGGCCTAGGTCACGGAATGGGGGCGATCATGAACGCCAAGATTGCTAGGGCGCCAATGGTAGTCACTGCGGGTCAACAGGATCTCAGGCATATTCTTGCCGATCCGTTGCTCGCTGCCGATCTCGTGGGAATGGCCAGCCCCGTAGCCAAATGGTGTTTCGAACCGAATTCGTTAGATGATTTGCCCCTGATTCTTCGCCGTGCCTTTCATAGTTCCATGTCTCCGCCACGCGGGCCGGTCTTTTTGTCGCTGCCGATGAATATCTTGGACGAGATCGGCTCGCCCCGGGTCGTTCCACCAAGCCGCATTGAACTCTCAAACGTCGGGGTTGGCCTCAAGGAACTTGCCTCCGGACTTCTGGGATTTAACCGTGGCCGGACCGTTATTGTAGCAGGAAACGATATCGCCGAACTCGGCTTGGGAAAAGCGATTGCCCGAGTTGCAGAATTAATCGGAGCGCCTGTTTACGGTGCTTCCTGGCCATCGGTCAATAACTACGCTTCGATTGATCCTTTCTGGCGAGGTTCACTTCCAACCACTGCCAAGGGTATTTCAGAAACTCTGGGTCGATACGATTGCCTCCTCGGATTGGGTGGAAAAAGCTTGGTCTCGATCGTCTATACAATGCGTGATCCAATCCCTGACTCGATCGAGTTTTACCATATCTCGGAGGATGCAAACGATTTGGGATATAACGATGCTCCCAAGCTCGGCATTTTCGGCAATGTCCGGGCGACATTAGAAGCTTTGGCGCACGAACTGGAACCCAAGGTGCCGTCTGCCGTCATTAAACAAAACATCGAATATGCGCGGCAGCATAAGGACATCCTCTGGCGTGAACTCATGGAGCAGACTGATGCAGCGATCCGTGGCGATGAAAAGATCGAGCCAATCGTTGCCGCCAGGGAAGTTTTGCGTCCGCTTCCCGATGGTTTTTCGCTGGTGGATGAAGCGCCTTGCTCCAACCTTTTCACGCAGGCGATGCACCGGTCGACGGGAGGGCGCCAATATTTCCACAATAGAGGGGGAGCGTTGGGTTGGGGAATGCCAGCGGCGATTGGTGTTTCGTTGGCGCGCGATCATGCACCGGTCCTTTGTATGGTAGGCGATGGCTCAGCGATGTACTCGCCTCAAGCGCTCTGGAGCGCCGTTCACGAAGAAGTGCCGGTGGTTTTCGTTGTTTTGAACAACCTTGAATATGGGATTCTAAAAAACTTCATGCTAAGCCAACCGCAGTACAACGCAAAAGAGCACGGTTTTCTTGCAATGGATATCTGCCAGCCAAAAGTTGACTTCCAATCACTGGCAAGATCGATGGGCGTCGAGTCCACCTTTGTAGACTCACATCGGAAAATTAGTGAGGCGGTTGAGGCCGCTCTGAATACCGGAAAACCGCATTTGATCGAGATCGCCGTTACCGGCGTTGCTGGAAAGTGAGTCCAGCCAAGCAGTGCTCCGTGTACTATCCGTTAAACCCTATTGTTAGCTGTAGCGGGCCTGTTTTGAGTTCGTGCCACGAGGAAGAAGCGCTATCTAACGGGCATAAATTCCCGTTTCTTGAGTTCTCCCTGAGATCGACTGGGTTTGCTTATAAAATTTCAACGGAAATGGGGCCAAAAATGGACCAGCGTTGGTACCATTAGCGCGGTCAGTAAGCCGTTTAGTCCAATCGCCAGAGCAGCAAAGGCGCCAGCTATTTCGTCAAACGAGATAGCGTGCGCCGCGCCGATTCCACTTCCAACGGTGCCGGCGGCTAACCCGAACGCGCGCCAGTCAGTAATCTTTGCCCACCTTAATAACGATTGGATAGAAATAGCTACCAGAACGCCACTGGCGATGGCGAGAACGGCGGCGAGCGAAGGAATTCCTCCGACGGTTTGGGTTACCTCGATAGCGATGGGCGTCGTCACTGCTTTGGGAGCCATGGATAGTGCAGCCGCACGGCTTCCTCCGCAGATTTCGACCAGGGCGATTCCACCGATGGCTGAGACCAGCGAACCGGCGGTTAAGGCGAGGGCGATTCCTGGTAGGCTCCGCCTGAGATGTCCGAGATTGCGTACCAGAGGGACCGCAAGCGCTACCGTTGCTGGCCCGAGCAGAAAGTGGATCAACTGTGCACCGGCGAAGTAGGTCCTGTACGGGGTACCGGTTATACCGAGGATGCCACCGATTAAGAGGATCGAAATGAGAACTGGGTTTGCTAGTGCGGCACCGCGACACGCTCGTTGGATCGCATGACCGACCAAGTAACTGAGAATCGTGAGGGTCAGTCCGAAAAGCGGTGTCGGCGTCAGCTGAACCCAAAGGTCGTGCAGCGCGCTCGTATTCATGATTGGCTCCCTTGGACTTCTTTCCCATCCGATAGGGTTGATGCGGCGACAGCAACCCTGGAGGCCGAACTGATCCGGTTCATGACATAGGCTGTCACGAACAGAGATAAGAACGTCGAGCCAACCAACGCGACAAGAATCGGGATCCATTCCCGACCGATCAGATTTAAGTTTCCGATCACGCCGACCCCAGCGGGGACGAAGAGTAGACCAAGACATTGGAGGAGCACGCGAGTGGTCGAAACCAACGGTTCCGGGAGTGCGTTCGGCTTCCGCAATAGCAACAATGCCAAAAGAAACATGCCGATCACTGGTCCGGGCACCCAGAGTGAAAAGATGTGGTGGAGAGATTCCCCGACCAATTGACAACCCAGTAGGATGGCAAACGCTTTTAACATTTGCTAAACAGAGATCGATTTGGAGAAGTGTGGTAAGCCAAACACCCCACGATTTCAGCCGAAAACTGTTGAGCACTTTGACAAATTATGTCTGTTTTCAAGCGAAGCATTGTGCGAAAAGACAAATGCGGGAATCCCAAAACCGGGCTTATCACCGTACCTGGTCGGCCGATCAAAATCGGGTTGTTGGGTCCGCCAGAAGCCCGGATCCTCGACTTGGCGGGTCCGTGGGAAGTATTCACACGGGCTAACGAAGTTCTGGCTGAACAGCAACCGAACCAGAAACCGGGTTATCATCTTGCGCTTGCGACGATCGACTCCTCCAAATTGATCGATTGCTTCGGCCAACTCAGTATCAGAGTTGGCGGCGACTTTCGTTCGCTGGGCCCTGGTTTGGACACGCTGCTTGTCGGCGGCGGACGTGCCACATGGGAACTCCCAAAGAATGAAGACTTTCTGACCTGGCTCGAAGAAACAGGAAGCAAGGTTCGCCGGCTAGCCGCCATCGGCAGCGGAGCGTTTTTCCTGGCGGAAGCGGGCTTACTTCAAGGCAAGCGCGCGACAACTCATTGGCGTTGGGCGGACCGTCTGAAAAGCAGTTATCCAAGCATTCTGGTGGATCCAACTCCTGTTTTTGTACGTGATGGCCAAGTTTACACATCGGCCGGCGTTTCTGTGTCCATGGATTTAAGTGTCGCAATGGTGGAGGAGGACTATGGCCACATGGTTGCCGCAGAAGTGGCCAAGCGCCTGGTCCTCTTCGTTCATCGACCCGGACAACAACCTCAGGTTAGCCAGGCACTCACGTTGCAATCTTCTGGCAATGATCGACTCCGCGACCTGCGTCCTTGGATATTGAATCACCTGGAGAAGGATCTCTCGGTCGGGGCTCTGGCCAAAAGAGCCGCCATGAGTGTACGCAACTTTAGCCGGCGCTTTCGACAGTTGTTTGGTGTTACTCCGGCCGACTTTGTGACGCGCGTGAGGGTCGAAACAGCTTGTCGACGCCTGGAGGAGAGCAAATTGACAATCGAACAAATCGCGACCGAGTGCGGTTTTTCAAGTGCCGAGTTATTACGCCGCGCTTTTCATCGCACGCTCGGAAGCGTCCCCAGCCGGATTAGAGAAAATTCCGCAGCTTCGAGCTTGTTGTTCTGAGTCCGACTTCGCCATCACTTCGTAACGGTTCGAGATATCCAAGGAGGCTTCCGACATCGCTCCCATAGGACGACCGACGGTACAAGGAAGAGCGGGACACGGTCGTCGAACAAGTCGGCGGACGTCGTAGCTTGATGCTCCAGCCTCAGAGATTGCGTGTGGAGAATGGGCGTGTCGGTGCTGTCTCAGTCTCAACGAGCGGGCGCAAAATGATCGTGGTGCGATGATCATTTTGGCCGAAATCGCTGGGTGGGGGTCCTTGTGAGTTCGCACTCATCCGGTGAGGGTGACATATGAAAATTGATTACAAAAACAATGGGATGGAGACATTTAAAATTTCGAACTTTGACTCTCGCAAGAACGAAAGATTGGCTTTCAAACCAATACCGATAGGAACCTTTGCCGGCACTATCGAACAGCTCATCCTCGTTCGGAACGGTGAGATCGTTCCTTCAGATACTGGCGATCAAGGCGGCGGTCAGAACTGAGTTCGCAGAGAGCTAACTTCAGAGTCCTCGCGGCACGGTCATGGACATCACCGAGTTGAAGCGCGTAGAGAAAATGCAAGCGGCCATGGCAAGCGAGCGGGAGTTGTTCGCCGTTGCCCGAGAAATGTATACGGGCGAGATAGGAGAGGAACCTTTTCTTATTGCGATGTCGAAACCTCAAACGCGATGACCGTGTTTACCGGGGCGTAGGTTATCCACCAAAAGAGAGACCATTTATGATGAAGATCAACACTAACGAAATGCCCGAGGAAAAGTCGTTCTCCGACGATGGAAAATATGGAGCCTCTGGAAAAGACGTGTCCATTGCGCTAGGGCGCGACGGAGATTCGATGGATCTGCTGAAGCGCCATCCGTTCGATGTAGAGATTTCCCGGATCCCTCCTGGGAGGACAAACACATGTTTTCACTCTCATAGCGTGCAGTGGGAGTTTTACCACGTCATTGAAGGCCAAGGGAAAGTTCGAGACGCAACGGAGACAATTTCGGTCACAATGGGAGACGCCTTTATATTCAAACCTGGTGAGCCTCACCAAATCATAAACGACAGCGAGAGTGATTTGGTAGTTTACGTGATCGCTGACAACCCCATTGGAGAATCTATTTACTTGCCTGATGAAAATCGATGGTACGTCAAAGCGCCCAGCTTTCAAAAGGTTCGCCCCGATGTGCACGAAGGCAAATGATCGGAAGAAGCACGCGTTCAAGGTCGGCTTTGAACCCAAATGACCATCACCAAAAATCGAAATGATCGAATTAAAAGGAAAAGTTGCATTTGTGACGGGCGGCACAGCCGGAATCGGGTAGGCCAGGGCCAAGCAGTTCCGGTTCGGGGGTATCGGCGATCCTAGCCAAGATCATGAGATTACGAATTCGAATCACCTTGCCTTCACTCATTAGTAGAGCGGCTAGCGGAGCCAACGAAGCCCCTGCAATTAGTAGTCCCTTCAGAAAAGAACGCCGATTATTCTTTTAATCGCAATTTTCGCATCCCTTCAATCCGGATTGGAAATTTCCGGATCAATGTGAACTCGAGCCAATTCGGGAATTAAAGATTTGAGAGTA
>JBEEIB010000462.1:0-5550 GCA_041167675.1 Verrucomicrobiota bacterium | reverse complement strand
TCGCTTCCGGTTGCTCTCCACCCCGTCTCTCGACGACGCAGTTGCCTTCAGCTACGGACAGACCAGTGTTTCTGTCCGATGAGGACTTTCACCTCATTGTTGGTGCGTACTCTCAGGCGCACTCCTTCTGCCCCTTCGGGGTAGGCAATTCCCAAAAATTTAAGTTAACGCTTATGGGGCTACGCCCCTGGGCTATCCTGAATCGCAGCTTCGCTGCTCCAGTGTCCCCCTCCGGCGCTCTCGGTATTCCTATGCCTTCGCCAGTCACCAATCACCTCTCAGGGTCTTTAGCGTTCCCGGCGCTACCGGCATTTCCTATCCCCCAATCACAAATCACTAATCACCTCTCACGGTTTCTAGCGCTGACGGCGCTTTCCGGCGTTCCCAGCGTTACCGACTCTAGTTACCGGCGTTAACTTTTGTGACGAAAACGTAACTGTTCTTCAGCGGAGAGTTTGCCCGAACTACGCTACTATCCACGCAGAGGTGGAATCGACCGCTTTAAGTTCAAAAGAGTCTCCACCGCTTGCATTGCTGTTGTTCATCGACGCCGCCGTCTCGCCCGGGAACCCGCAATGGAACTGAAAATAACGCATGGTAAAACCGAGTCAGAAACAAGGATCTTTAATCTGGTTTCTCGTACTGTCGTTCGCGTTGAATGCCGGTGCCATTCTTAGTGGCTATTGGCTGCAGATCCCCAGAGAAGTGAATGTCGTACAGCTCACTGCTATCGATTTCGACGACTTTCCGCCCAAAGGCGACCTCGAGGCAGAACAACCCGAACAGCCGCCACAGTCCGAACCAACACCGCCTCTCGAGCCTGAACCGACGCCTCCCCCTTTGGATAAAGAGCCAGAGTTCGAGATTCCAGCTCCCAGTCCCACACCGATTGCTTCGCCGCAATCTCGGCCAAAGCCTTCCCTAAAACCGCCGAAACAACCTGTCCCTTCCCACCCTAATCCCGTAGCCACACCAGGCAGCAACAAAGGCCTGGCTACCGGAGTCAACGGGGGAACAGGTAAAGGCGGCTCGCGTTCCGGACTTTTTCTCCACCAACCTAGACCGCCTTATCCGATTGCGGCCCGAGAGATGCAGGTCACTGGAGATGTAACCGTTACACTAACCATTTCAAGCGGCCGGATTGTCGCCGCCCATGGAAACGGCCCGGCTATCTTGGCTAGTGCCGCCGCTACTTGGATACGCGCAAACTGGGTACCCGCTCCGGACACGAGCGGTACCTATGAATTGCCGATTATTTTTCGGCTGAATTGAGGCTGATCTTTGGCTCGGAAACGTGGGGCTTCATACCCACGGTTTGCGCCCAGAGAGAACTAGAATGGATCCCGCGACGGTTGGTCGGCCCGAAGGTCTTGAAAACATTGACTCGGCTCGCGTTCCGAAAGCCATGAGAACCAGGCTGACAGTTAGTCGGCCCGAAGGGCCTTGGAAACATAGCCCAGGCTTTAGCCTGGTTAGATCCATTTGAACACGACGACAGCCCTGTAGGGGCGACAGGCAGTTTCAGAGCTCCGGACAAACAATGACAGAGCACCCGGCAAAAGATCCAAGATAAGTCTCGACACATATTATTACATGTTCATATTGTGTTTCTATTAATGCCGCAATCGCTCGCTCGCATTCTCCTTCACATCATCTTCTCTACCAAAAATCGAGAGTCTTATTTTATCGATCAAGCCATTCGGCAGGATCTCCATGCGTATCTGGCGGCGACTGCGAATCATCTGGGTTGTCAAACGATCCGTGTTGGCGGAATTGCTGACCACGTCCACGTAGTATGTTCATTGGGCCGGACCCTTAGCGTTGCCACCCTTGTAGCAAAACTAAAGGTCAGCTCCAACCAAGCCTTCAAAGGGAACTTTCTATCACAATTTTCCTGGCAGAACGGTTACGCCGCGTTCTCGGTTGCACAGTCAACGCTCGAGGCCGTAGTCGAATACGTCTCCAATCAGGAGACACATCACAGGACAGTCACGTTTCAAGAGGAGTATCGGGCCTTCTTAGAACGGCATAACGTTCCTTTTGACGAGCGCTATGTATGGGATTGACATGTATTTCCGTTTTTTCGCGCTCACGCCCCTTCAGGGCTGAACGCGTTTATTTTTTTGCCACCCAGGCTAAAGCCTGGGCTAAGTTTTCGTGGCCCTTCGGGCCGGTCTCGCAACGGCAAATCCCAACACTTGTGAGACTCATTTGATCAATAGACGTCCGTTTCCTCCGCCCCTACAGGGCTATCGCCACTGGGCGGGGTTTACCCAGGCTAAAGCCTGGGCTAAGCTTTTGCGGCCCTTCGGGCCGGTCTCGCAACGGCAAATCCCAACACTTGTGAGACTCATTTGCTCAATAGACGTCCGTTTCCTCCGCCCCTACAGGGCTATCGCCGCGGGGTTGGGCCCACCCAGGCTCCTGGGCTAAGTTTTCGTGGCCCTTCAGGCCGGCCTTGCGACCGCAAATCCCAACACTTGTGAGACTCATTTGCTCATAGATAACGCAGCGTTTGGCTTCCAATGCCGATCGGGCGCGAAGAAATTGATATCCAAAGTGTTGGCCTCCGCTTCCGCACCCGCACGTCCCAGATGCAGGTAGTCGGGTGTACCATTCGGATCACTATGGGTTCGATATTGTGGCAATAGGATCTTGGTGACCGGGTCGGCGGTAGCCGTGTAAAAATCCGCCGTGCTATCGAAGTTTCCCGGAATGAGGATGAAGGCGTTTATCTGGTTATGAGCATCGTAGGTCGCCTGAGTCGTCCCGGCTTGGCCGATATTGGAAATAAGCGTAGCGCCGATCGCTTTGATTCCGTGGGAGTGCAGTATCCCGACCATGTTCGTTAAAGAAGCGATACTCTGCACCGCTGGGATTCCATCGCCGAAGTCGTTGGTGCCGGCATAGAAAATTACATCGGTAATGCCGGATACCCCAAGGATGTCGCGATTGAAGCGCTGAGGTAGAACCTGACGGAGAGGCAATACCTGGGGAATGGCTGCGGTGTCTCCGCCGATGCCTTCATTTACTACGGACACATGATTGCCGTATGCTGCGTGCAAACGGCGCGACATCCAATTAAGAAAACGATCGTTGTTATCCGGCGTCGTGATAGATCCGTCAACCGATGAGCTCCCCGCGCCGACCAAGACGCGAGTATCGGCTGGCGCTAGCACATCGATCGCGTTGAGGAAGAACCAGTGATTGGTCTCGTATGGAAAATTGGAATCGTCATCTTGACTAGTTAGATCTCCGGCATTGGGTTGACTCAAAAATGATTCGGCCAGTGCCGTCGAATGATAGGTCATCGGTCCACTGGCGCCTTGGATGTAGATCGAGACCGCAAGATTATGACCGTCGACTACCGGGTCGACTCCGTCCCTTTCATCATCGCCCATTTCGACCCATCGCAAGAATACAGGATCACTAAATATCTCTTGCCCCACCGGAATAGTTACAAATGGCTGGCCGGAAAAAGTTACCGGAGTATTGGTCTCCGGCAAAACGTTTCCGGAAAAAGACTGCAACCCGACAGTGATTCGTCCAAAAGTAACTGGCTGGGTTCCCCAGGTATTGGAAAAGCGCAAGCGGATTGTGTTGCCCCACAAATCGGGTTTTACAATCATGCGCAGCGTTTGGTTGTTCGCCCCCTGCGTAGCGGGATTGGGAAAGGCGAAGTTAACTAGCGCAGGAGTCGAACTACCTTGGAAGACGTCTTGGGGTGCGGTTGTCCAGGTGGCTACCCATTTCTTCCCCGACCTGCCTCGTTCCTGAGCGAGACATGGATGAGCTGCCCAAACTGTGGCTGCCATGAGGGCAGTGATAGTGAGCGGTGACAGCAATCGGGTTGAGCTGATTTGAGGGGCGCGCAGGGAAAGACGCGTATTTGCATTCGACCGGAGAATCCGGCCAACGAATCGAAACTGGTCCATGTTTGATCTGGGTTGACGTTGAAAAATCCCTTCCGAGCCGAATGGCTCTTTAAACCCGCCTGATTCAAGCAATCGCAAGGTTAGCCCGTCAACTCTTATCGCAAGAAACTCAGATTATCTTTTCAAAGGAACACCTTGCGTGATGCACGACAAGGCACCGTCCTCAGCAATCCAGATCAACCGATAGAATTATGGTGGACAAACGGTACGCGCTCCGCTCGCTGATGAAATCGCAGCGTACAATATTAGTTCCTTATATATACATTGACTTATATATTTTCGCCCACCATGTTGATTAATTGCCCCGGAACTTATCGACATTTACAAGTCTTTTTCCGATTTCTCGCGTCTGCGGATCTTGCATTTGCTAGTTCAACAGCCGGTTTGTGTCTGCCACTTCCAGGAGGTTATCGGATTGCCCCAGGTCAATGTTTCGCAACATCTGGCTTACCTGCGCAAGGCTGGCCTGGTAGAGTTTGAAAGAGTTCAAACCTGGAAAATCTATCGGATCGTTTCCCCCTGTCCGCCCGAGCTTGAAGTGAACCTCGAGGCGCT
This sequence comes from Verrucomicrobiota bacterium, assembly GCA_041167675.1. GTDB lineage: Bacteria > Verrucomicrobiota > Verrucomicrobiia > Chthoniobacterales > JAFAMB01 > DASTDH01. Next base: position 1,060 of record JBEEIB010000462.1, on the reverse strand, counting down.
GGTCGAATGCGCCAAATTTGATCCGACGTTTAAACAGGATCTCATTCGTTTGCGGGAAATTCTGAAAGGGTCGCGATTCTCGGCTGGTGTCAGAATTCCTCCAGCCCGCGAGCCTCACCAACTCATCGCAACCCATGCGCTATGACTATCCATGCTCCATTCAAAATCTTGTTCCTTTGAAGCACCGGTAATGCTTTCTGTTTGCAACATATGCGTCCGTTCGCAGACTTGGTATGAGCGACCCGGGCAAACCGCGTGACGCTTCAGAAACATGTCCACCAAACTGAAACCGCTCGAGTTAATTCTGTGTACCGGTAATTCGTGCCGAAGTCAGATGGCCGAGGGAATTCTTCGAGCTTTTGCGGGTGAAATTATTAGAATCGAAAGTGCGGGTTCGGCACCCACCGGCCAAGTTCACCCGCTTGCGATTAAGGTCATGAACGAGATCGGAATTGATATTTCGGAACATCGTTCCAAGCATTTGAACGAGTTTCTTGGTACACCAGTTCACACGGTGATCTCGGTTTGCGGAAATGCTGATCAGGCTTGCCCAATGTTTCCCGGGATGATGCGCAGGTATCATTGGGCATTCGATGATCCGGCTAAGGCGAAAGCCTCGGAAAACGACGTCCTTCCGGTTTTCCGAAAAGTCCGCGATGAGATCGCAAGAGTTTTTGACGCCTATGCCGCTGGTCTGCAAACGGGCAAAGATCATGTCTGAGGCCTATCTAACTGCCGCTCGTAGCGGATCGGCTTCGCCGGAAGAGATCGCAAATCGACGAAAGGCAATTCACAATTTCATCCGAGCTCGCATTGCTGATGCAGCGACGGTTGATGATCTAACGCAAGAGGTTCTAGTAAAGGCGCAACAAGCGGGGCCCTCTCTCAAGGATTCGTCAAAAGTGGAAGGATGGCTGTTTCGGATCGCCCGGAATTTGATTGCGGATCACTTCAGGAATGCCAAAAAGTTTGTGATCTTCAGCTCGAATGATGACTCTGCCATCAGGCCAGACATCGCATTGTTCACCCAGGAGCAGGAAAGTCGGAAAGCTCACCTGCT
>JBEEIB010000461.1:0-2939 GCA_041167675.1 Verrucomicrobiota bacterium | reverse complement strand
GCGTAGACCGTTTTTGATCGTCAAAACAAGTAAGCCTACCCTTCGCGTTCTAATTTGTTCCCTCTGAGATTTCGGCACTTCAGAAGTTTCGGCACGATCTTCTGCAGCAAGTGCGGGAAATTCAATGCTATGGCGTTGGCCGCCCGATTGCATTTGTATCAGGCGGTTGTCGAGCGTTTGAGGAGGAGTTATGGCAGTACACAGACCGCGCAGCTCGATTCTTTCGTTGAAAAGCTGGCTGTTCACGCCCGCGACGAAAGCCGATCGGTTCGGCCGGGCGGCTGAGGTACATGCGGACGCACTCATCATCGATCTCGAAGATGCCGTGGCCCTCCTTGACAAGCAGAAAGCTCGCACTGCTGCTCTTCAGTATCTTGAGCAGCCCGCCCAAGGTAGGTTGCCGTGCGCGCTTCGAATCAATGCCCCTGTAACTCGTACGGGAATTGAAGACTTGCACTCGCTTCTCGAATCTTCAGCTGCGCCGGATTACATCATTCTGCCGAAGTGCGATTCTCCTGCGTTCATCCGCATGGTGCGGACGCTGCTCGACCAGGCTGCGAAAGACACAGAGATCATCGCCCTCATCGAATCGGCAAAAGCAGTCGAGGCATTACCCGACATCGTGGGCAGCGAAGTCAGACCGGTTGCCCTGATGTTCGGAGCGGCGGACATGGAAGCAGATCTTGGTGCGAAGACGGGGTGGGAACCGCTGTTATTTGTTCGCTCGCGCATCGTGCAGGTCGCTGCATCTGCGGGCATCGTAGCCGTGGATTCTCCCTTTTTTGACATCGCTGACTTGGAAGGGCTGAAGAAAGAAACAACGGCAGCACGGGATTTAGGTTTTCACGGCAAGGCTGCAATCCATCCTAAGCAGATCCCCGTGATTAATGATGTTTTTGCGCCAAGTGACGAAGAGGTTGCGAGGGCGCGCCAGATCTTGGCCGTGAATCAGCAAGGTGTTGGTTCGGTCGACCATCAGATGGTGGATGAAGCAATTGCGCGCAAGGCAAGGCTCACTCTCGAACGGGCAGCTATCGCTGCTGCGAATCTGGTGACTCGCTAGAAGGCGGAGCGGAATGACGAATAAAGAGGAGCGAATGAAACAGATTGAGGGAGACATGACGGAAAAGACGCTTTCGGCATACCGGCAATTGGGCCCAACGCGGTACCGGGAAACATCCGGTCTTTACTACGAGGATTTCGAAATCGGCGACACATTCGAGCACCGACCTGGAAGGACGATCACCGATGTAGACAACATCTGGATGACGTTGCTCACCATGAACGTGCAACCCCTCCATTTCGATGCCGCCTACGCCGCGAAAACAGAATGGAGAAAGATGCTGGTCGACAGCACTTTAACACTCGCGCTCCTAACCGGCATGAGCGTCCGAACCGTCAGCGCCAAAGTCGTCGCCAACCTGGGATGGGACAAGGTTAAGGCAACATATCCGATCTTCGCCGGGGACACCCTCTATGCGGAGTCCACGGTGCTGTCGAAGCGCGAGTCAAAGAGCAGGCCTACGCAGGGAATTGTAACTGTTTCGACTCGCGGGTTGAATCAAGACGGCAAAGAAGTGATGAGCTTCGAACGCACCATGTTGATCTACAAACGAGGCCACTCTCCCGAAGCTGCTGCGAACTATTAATCGGACCCGTATTTCAGGGAACGGAGTACGAGAGCAGCAATAGAGAACATTTCAGGGGGTAAAAGAATTGCGTTCAAGGCACATAATTATTGTGGTAGCGGCTCTCATTTTCCTTGCAGGACGTGCGTGGCCACAAGAAACCAGTGGGACCCAGGCTCAAGAAGCCTCTTCCGAGTCTGGCGCAGCGAGTGACACGAACGCGGCGAATAACCCGGTTAATCCGCAGCTCACGATCGATTTGCAGAATTACGTCATGCCTTCGCCGGAAGGATATCCCGGCAGATTTGGTGATCAGGGGCTGTTCCGAGTGTCGGTGCCGATGGACTTGCTCGGTCTTCATCAATTCGTACGCACAATCCTGCCGATCAACACTCCTGTGAGTACGCAAAGTGGGCCGACTGCTGGAGTTGGAGATTTGACGGTCTACGACTTGGTGCTTTCCAAAGTGCATGGAATCACGATCGGAGTCGGGCCGCTTATTGCGGCGCCAACGGCAAGAAGTGAAGCCTACGGTTCTGGGAAATGGCAGGCCGGCGCTGCGGGAATTGTGCTCAAGCCCTTCAACTGGGGATTGTTGGGCGTACTCATCAACTACCAGCACTCTTTCTCCGGGAACAGTTCAAGCCCTGTCGGCCAGGTAACAACCGCACAACCAATTGCTCATTACAACTTCCATCATGGCTTCTACCTGCGGTCTACGGGAGTGTGGACATTCAATGGTTTTACTCACGTCCAGTACATCCCTCTTGGATTCGGAGCCGGCAAAGTATGGAAGCGTTCAAATGGCGACATAGTGAATTTCTACATCGAGCCGCAATACTCCGTATACCACACCGGTGTTGCGTCGCCTAAATGGCAGATCTTCGCCGGCGCCACGTTCAAGTTTCCGTTGGGAAAACGATAAGAAAAGAGACGCGCTATCTCGTTGAACGGAGAAATGATGTCTTACGAACGCCAATACAAGGCAAAGCTTGCCGATAGGCACAGCGCCATCGAGCAGATCGCCAGCAACAGTATCGTCGCGATAGGCCAGGCAGTTTGCCAGCCACCAGCACGGATGGAAGCACTTGCGGCTCGGGCGGAGGCTGGCTCCGTCGATAACGTGAAGGTGTACTACATGCACGCGGAAGAGAACATGAAGAAGTCTCTCCTGCGCTACGAAGGTCGCATCAAGCCCCATTGCATGTTCCTGCAGGAGGCCGAGCGAGATCTCATCAAGAAGGGCCAGGAGTATGGCAATCGTAAGGTAGTGTACTACGTGCCAAACTCGTTCAGTCAATCGGTCCGCTT
>JBEEIB010000460.1:0-38033 GCA_041167675.1 Verrucomicrobiota bacterium | reverse complement strand
TGGCGCCGGCTGGTTTGCGGTAAGCGCCAGCGAGGCAATCACCGTGCTGGGTAAGAATATTCAATTGCCGGGGTTGGGTTCTTACATGGCAACGGCGGTGAGCACCGGCGACTACTGGGCAGCCTTTTGGGCAATTATTACGATGCTTTCCGTCATTCTGGCGACCGATCAATTGGTCTGGCGGCCGCTCTTGGTGTGGGCGGACAAATTCAAGATGGAACTCACCGAATCTGCGCACCCTCCAACTTCCTGGTTTTATGATTTACTGCGACGGGCCTACATCTTTGAGTGGATAGGAGAACACGTGTTGATTCCGCTTAGCACGTTTTACGATGATCTCCGGGCCAAGCTCTCCGCCCGGCACGCGGAGAACTTCGTTAAGCCGAACAAAATTGGCAGATATGTCTGGCTGGTCGTTGGAATCGTTCTGCTGTTGGGACTTCTCAGTGAAGTCATTCTTGGTGCGATGGCTGGCTTTGATGCCGTTTACCACCACATTTCAATGGCCGAGATCGTCAAGATAGTCGGACTTGGGTTCGTGACGCTCCTGCGGGTTTTAGCGGTGACGATTTTGGCGACCCTGATTTGGACACCGGTTGGCGTTTGGATTGGTTCGAGGCAGCGGGTTGCGCAGTTTGCCCAACCATTGGTTCAAATATTTGCCTCCTTTCCAGTAAATATGACCTTCCCGTTAATCGTTGGATTGTTTGTTCGTTATAACATCGACATGAACTGGGGCTGCATTTTACTGATCGCCATGGGCGCACAATGGTACATTTTGTTCAATGTGATCGCGGGCGCGATGGCGATTCCAAATGACTTAAAGGAAGCGGCAAAGAATTATGGGCTGAAAGGGTGGCCGCTCTGGAAGACTTTAATTCTACCTGCGATTTTCCCATTTTGGATCACTGGAGCGTGTACCGCCGCCGGAGGAGCATGGAACGCCACGATCCTGGCGGAGGTCGCCAGTTGGGGAGACAAGACTTTGAAAGCAACCGGGCTAGGAGCATTCATCGCGGAGGTGAGTTCGCAGGCAGGTGGTGCGGGTACACCGGCTTTGATCTGTGGAACTGCGATAATGGCGCTGTTTGTGGTTGTAATTAACAAACTGGTTTGGAGACGATTATACAGTTACGCCGAGCACCGCTTTCATCTTGATTAATCCCGATGTCAACCGAGCTCACCGTACCACCTCATGTTGCCCCGACTGACGCCCCGGCGATTGCCGAACTTTGCAACATTACGAAGTCATTTGCTGTTGGACGCGGCCGAGAACTTAAGGTTCTAGATCAAATCGATCTGGCAATTCACGAAGGGGAGTTGTTGGCTCTTCTCGGTCAATCTGGGTCGGGTAAGTCGACCTTATTGCGTTGTCTCACCGGTCTTACCAAGCCGACTTCCGGTCGGGTACTGTGTTACGGAAGACCGCTAGAAGGAATTAACCCTAATGCCTCCATCGTATTTCAAACATTTGCGTTGTATCCCTGGTTGACGGTAGAGCAAAACGTAGAGGTCGGTTTAATGGCGAAACGATTGACTCGGACCGAGAAAGCAGAGGCCATCGAAAAGGCAATCGATCTCATCGGACTCAACAACTACCACTCGGCATTTCCGCGAGAGATCTCCGGGGGAATGAGACAACGAGTCGGGATAGCGCGAGCGCTTGTATCTCAGCCCAAGATACTCTGTCTCGACGAAGCATTCAGTGCGCTGGACGTACTTACTGCGGAAAACCTTCGCAAAGAGGTGGTCGGACTATGGCAGGGAGAGGGTACCGGTTTGAAAAGCATCTTCATGGTGACTCACAACATTGAAGAAGCAGTCGAAATGGCCACGCGCATTTGCGTCCTGTTTCCGCATCCTGGTCGCCTCGGCATCGTCTTGGCAAACAATCTGCCATACCCGCGCAATCCAAGTCATCCGGAATTTCAGCGTTTGATGAAAGTTATTCATGAAACGATCACGCTTCAGGCTTTACCCGACCTCCCTCCCGAACCACCTCCCGCGGCAGGGCGACCCATTTCACGTGCGCGAGCGCGAATGGAGTCGATTCCGACGGTGGGAGTCAGCCAAATTCTTGGCTTGCTCAGTATCCTGCACGACCAACCAGACCTGAACAACGTATACGATATTTCCGACGAAATCGGGAAAGAATTCGGCGAAACGATTGCAATTGTCAAAGCGGCCGAAATTTTGGAGTTCGTCAACACACCGAAGGACGAGGTCCAATTCACCGAGCTCGGTCGAAGATTTTTTCTATCCGATCGGGCGACGCGCAAACAGATTTTCGCTGAACAAGTGCGGAAGTTACGTTTGTTCCATATCATTCTTGCGTACCTCGAAACTCAGGAGGAGGTCTCTGCGGAAACGGTGACCCATGATATCGCTACCGCGCTTCCTTACGAAAACCCGGAGAAGATCCTCCAAACTATGATTGCCTGGGGGCGCTATGCCGGTTTGATGGACTACAACGCAAATACCGACATGGTGACTCTTCCAGAAGAGGAGGAGGAAGAGGACGAGGAAAAGACGGCGGCGGAGAAGTAAAATAGTAAGCAGTGAGGAGTAACCGGTAAGCAGGACGTAGTGAGCAAACGGCGGCGGAGACAGGAGACCTAAGACAAAGCCGGTGTCACTAAGGCTCTGGTGCGCCTCGCCGAGGATTTGAGCAAGCATCATTTAGTTTGGTTGCGACGTAGACTTTGCGTGACCGGGCTCAGGGCATGGGCTTCGGTAGCGGCGGCTGTCCCGTTATGCTCCTGACTCTCCCTGTAAGAAAGGTTCAAACCGAAGCAATGGCTCGAGCGATCTCAACGTGCGAGTCGCCATCCCTTTCGAGCGGACAACAACGTGGCGACTGCGGTTTGTGATCGTGCCGTACTATTCGCTTCGGTTTGGCTTTCGGCCGGGTGGAGACAGGAGCATAACGGGACAGTCGCCGCTGATATCAGTGTCGCAGTTATTCGTGACCGAGCGAGGTAACACCAACTTCTAACCGCTAACCGCTAACCCCTCCGAGCTGGTCACGCGACTGGGTCGGACGCCGATAAATAGAATCGATATTGCCGCGATGATGCAAAGGTTGCCAGAAACAAGGAAGGCATGATCGTAAGTTCCTTCCAACGTTCGGAGCGTTCCGGCGAAACTTGCAGCTGCCGCTGCGCCAAGCTGATGAGCGGCAAAGATCCAACCAAACACCAATCCAACCCGATCGCGGCCAAAGATCTGAGCAGTGAGCGCCACAGTGGGAGGCACAGTGGCGATCCAATCGAGACCATAAAAGATCGCGAACAACGGGAGCTTGAACGACTGAAGGTCGAACGACCAGGGTAGCAGGAGGAGTGAAAGACCGCGCAAGCCATAATAAAAGAAAAGTAGCCAACGATTGCTAAATCGGTCGGATAACCAACCGGACAGAGTCGTGCCGATGAGATCACAGATTCCCATTGCGGCCAAAAGATTCGCCCCATGGACCTCCGAAAACCCGTGATCGACACAGGCGGGAATCAGGTGGGTTCCGATCAATCCGTTCGTGCTTGCGCCGCACACGAAAAAACTTCCAGCCAACAACCAGAAAGCGGGACTTCGTGTTGCCTGGGATAAAGCGCGTAAAGCCGCGACGATCGGATTCTCGGCCGCGGATTCGACTTCATCGTGATCGCTGCCCAACCGGCGGAGACCTAGCTGACGCGGTGTATCCCGCATGAAGAGAGCAACGATCGGAAGAAATAGTGCGATGACACAGGCGACTGTCCAGGTCGCAGCGCGCCAGCCATGGTGGACGGTCAGATTGGCAAGTAGCGGTAAAAACAGCAACTGACCGGTTGCGGTGCTTGCGCTTAACACTCCAAGAACTGTTCCACGATGCCGATCGAACCAGCGGTGAACAACGGTGGCTCCGAGCACGATTGCGCCCATCCCGGTTCCAGCTCCTATGAGGAGGCCCCATAGCAGGAGCAGTTGTTCTAGTCGAGTGACAAACGCAGTTAAGCCGACACCAATTGCCAGCAGCCCGAGAGAAACGATCATGATTTTGCGCGGCCCAAACCTTTGAATGAGTCCGGCTGCGAATGGCCCGATCAACCCGAACAAGACCAAATTAACGGAGATAACCGCGGAAATTGAAGCAGGAGTCCAATGAAACTCGTTTTCAAAAGGAACGATGAGGATGCTTATTGTCGCGCGAATTGCCGCGGTAAGCAGAAGGGTAACGAACGTAACTGCAGCGACGATCCACGCATAGTGGAAAGAGGGGCGAGGACCCGTCTGCTGAGAAGCGCTAGTTTTCACGTTATCTGCTCGGAACGCGCAACCTGTCTCAGATCGAGAATAGTGGCAAGCAAAAAGTGTACCGTTCGGTCAAGTCTCGCTAGAAACGACCTTTGGCAGCTAAAATGAGGCTGCAAAACACACGATGATGTTGTAGTTGCGGGCCGGAGATCGTGCTCATCAGCGGAATCAATTTTTATGAAACAAACAACGGCGACTTCCGATATTGCACGGCCGACGGTCAAAATGGAACGGACAGGCGACGAACTCAAGTTAGTGCTCGGCGGTGATTGGAGTCTCAAATCGCCTGAACGATTACGCGCGGAAGCCGTGCTTGCTGATCTGGAGCGAGAGCCTGGCGTGAAGTTGATCCGCTGTGCGACGAGCGAGGTGCGATCTTGGGATAGCAGTCTCCTGGTCTTTTTATGGGAAGTGGAAGAATGGTGTAAGAACCGCCAACTCAAGTTTGCCGAGGACGACCTGCCGAAAGAGATTTCTAGTTTGCTTAATCTGGCCACTTCGGTCCCTGAGCAACAAACCGGACGAGGGTCTACCGCTCGACACTCTCTTTTCTATCAACTCGGAAGTTGGGTTCTGGGTAAAATCGATATGCTGAATGCCGCTTTCGAATTCACCGGTGAGTGCGTCCTCAGCTTCCAAAGAATTCTTTCTCGACGTGGCAAAGTCGACTGGCGTCTATATTGGCTCACCCTGCAGGAGTGTAGTGCCGAAGCTTTGCCCATCGTGGGCATGATCAGTTTCTTGACCGGCTTAATTCTTGCCTTCGTCGGTGCCATCCAATTACGGCAATTTGGCGCCGGAATTTACGTGGCGAATCTCGTAGCGGTAGCGATGGCTCGCGAAATGGGGGCAATCATGACGGGGATCATTATGGCCGGCCGAACTGGAGCGGCTTTCGCAGCGCAAATTGGCAGCATGAAAGTTTCGGAGGAAATCGATGCCCTAAGCACGCTCGCCATTTCACCGATAGATTTTTTGGTTAGTCCGCGAGTGGTCGCGCTCTTCTTAATGATGCCGTTGCTTTGCCTCTATTCGGATCTGATCGGGATCGCGGGCGGAGCGGTCGTGGGCGCCGCGCTGCTCAAAATATCGCTAGTGCAGTACTGGAACCAGACGCTGGGTTCTATGGGGTTAACGGACATCGTCATTGGTGTCGTCAAGTGTTCGATCTTCGGAGCGATCATCGCGTTGACCGGCTGTCAGCGCGGCATGAAGTGTGAGAATAACGCCGCAGCTGTCGGCAACGCTGCGACATCCGCAGTCGTTCTGGCGATTACTTGGATTGTCGGTTCCGATGCGATAATCGACGTGCTGATTGAGGTGCTCAAAATATAGCGGGTTTAATACTAATTAGATGATATCTGAATCCAGAAGCCCCGCCGAGTCCAATTCCGCGATTTCATCACCCTCCCGAACGACTCCAGTAATCGAGGTGCGAGATCTGGAAATGAGCTATGGCTCGTACGTGGTGATGCGCGACATCAACTTTACCGTAATGAAGGGTCAGGTGCTAGTCATCATGGGAGGAAGCGGCTGCGGCAAAAGCACGTTACTGAAATATATGATTGGCTTGAAAGAAGTGACGCACGGCGATGTCCTGTACAACGGCAAAAGTTTTGTCAAAGCGAGTCAAGAAGAGCGCGAAGAAGTTCAACGCACTTTTGGCGTTCTTTATCAGGCGGGAGCCCTTTGGAGTTCCAGAACGCTGGCCGAGAACATTGGGCTCCCATTGGAGGAGTACACGAAACTTTCCGCGAAAGAGATCCGCGAATTGGCCTCGCTCAAGCTCTCTTTGGTTGGCCTTAAAGGGTTTGAGGATTTCTATCCTTCGGAGATCAGCGGGGGAATGCGTAAGCGAGCAGGCCTAGCACGGGCCATGGCGTTGGATCCGGCGATCCTCTTCTTTGACGAACCTTCGGCCGGATTAGATCCAATTAGCTCGCGTCACTTGGATGATCTGATTTTACAATTACGCGACAGCCTCGGCACCACCGTCGTGGTTGTTAGTCACGAATTGCCCTCAATCTTTGCTATAGCTGATACCGCTATTTTTCTGGACGCGGAGACCAAACGAATGCTGGTTCAAGGCGATCCAAAGGTATTGGTTAAAGAAGGTCCTCCGAAAGTGAGAACTTTTTTGCTTCGTGGTCAGGAAGTTTCGGCCCCGGCGGATACCAAGCAACTTTCGGCGGAAAATCGACAAGCGAATAGATGAGCCAAAAAGCCAATCCTACACTAATCGGCGTTTTTGTTTTTGGAGCGATATTGATTGCTATCGGAGCGGCAGTCTTTTTTGGATCCGCCGATTTCTTCTCGAAAAAGCAGACCTACGTTTCTTATTTCAACCAGTCCGTAAGCGGGCTGCAAGTTGGTTCGAATGTGAAATTCAAAGGGGTTGCCATCGGCAAGGTCACCAAGGTGCTTCTGGGCTTTGTTGGTGAAGATAAGCCGGTCTACGCCAAAGTATTTTATCAAGTGGACGAAAATTTTGTTGTTAAAGAGCTAGGTACGAACTCGGGCGGAGTAAATGTTGATCTCTCCGATCCGCAACAACATTTGAAACGAGTGGAGCAGGGGCTACGGGCCCGGCTTGACTTCGAAAGCTTGATTAGTGGACAGCTTTATGTTGCCCTCGATTTTATCAAAGTCGGCGCGGCACCAGCAGTTTTCCATAATGCAGAGGGGGATCGGACGGCTTTGGAGATTCCGGTTCAACCTTCTGATATTGAAGCGATTTTGGCCAATCTCACCAAAGCGATTGGCAACCTCGGTAACGTGGATTTCCTGGCCATTTCGAAAGACCTACAGTCTTTGATCTTAAGCGCCCGCGACGGCATCAATGCATTGAATTTGGCCGATCTTGGAAAATCACTCGACAACCTGGTTAATGGCCCGGACTTGAAAGGCGCGTTAACCAGCGTCAAGACATCTTTTGATCAGTTGGACGCAACACTAAAGAAATTGGATAAGGAATTGGATCCGATTTCCAACAACTTAAATCCGACACTAGAAGAGGCTAAAAAGACGATGGCCCAACTGCAATCGGCAACCGCCCATCTGGATAAAATGCTTAGCACCAATTCATCTTTTCGTTATCAGTTGGACAACGCACTCTCGCAAATCGGTACCGCGGCCGACTCATTGCGCAGACTATCGGAGTTTCTCGAACGGAATCCAAATTCGATTATTTTCGGGCGTAAACCAGCGAAACCGCAATGATCGGCAAGACGAGCAGGCTGCTGATTTTGCTCATCGTTGGCGGTTGCGCAACTACTGAACCACTGCCGGAATTCTATACCCTTGGTCCGGGAGGAGATATTCACTCGAAGGCCAAGCAATCAACGGCGCGCTCGGTCCAGGTTTATGTTAACCGGGTGATTCTACCCCCTTATCTCAATCGAACTAACCTGGCGAGCTTTCGCAATAACCAGGTTGAATATTCTAGCTATGCGTTTTGGGCGGCACCCTTGGATCAAGCAATCGCCCAAGCGGTTGCACTGAATTTGAGCGCTCTCGGAATTACCGCAATCGGTTTTCAACCGATGTCGAGCCCGCCGGCTCATTCTTATGAAATCACCATCCGGGTCACTCAATGTGAAGGATACGATAGCGGGGAGGTTGTTCTTTCCGGTGTTTGGGAACTCCGTTCCCCGGACGGCAGCATCATTAATAGTAAATCTTTTGCGATCCATCGGAGCGGTTGGCGACCGGGACACTATCCAAGTTTGGCTGTGCTTCTCGCCGACGAAGTGACGGAATTGAGTAAGCAGATTGCCTCGGTACTCCACCGCTAAAGAAAGGTTCACAAATCGAGAGCTAACTCGTGGGTAGGAGCGGGCCCCCCTCCACTGAGAGTTGGTAACGTCTCGAATTTTAGAAAATCTGCGTAATCTATGGATTATTCCTCTATGGTTTTCTCTAAACGCTTTTGTTTACGGTTCGAACTCGGTCTGTAATCTGCTGATCGGTGGTTACTTTCTTTGGACTATTGGTTGAGATTTATCGACGAAATTGGTTAGACAGCACGGCTTTGGTGCCCTATGTCTGCGTTTCGTCGAGGAAAGGAGACGACCGATCTTCTCTATGCGCGACATCGTACAATCGACTGCTGAATTTGAGAGTTGGCTACGAACGCAGATAAGCCTGCGTGACGATCACCTGCGGGCTAAGCACGAGAAGATGGCGGAACAGCTTTTCGAATTTTTTCGAGCGACTTTCTATCGGTGGTGCGAGCGGTGGAACGACGCCTGCACCGAATGGGCTCGGGCGGAGCAGGTTGTAGCCATTGGCGATTTGCACATCGCGAATTTCGGGAGCTGGCGCGATGGGCGTGGCCGCTTGATTTGGGGCATTAACGACTATGATGAAACGGCTACATTGTCGTTTGCGATCGACTTGGTGCGCTTGGCGGCCAGCGCAGAAATTGCCTCCGAGATCATCCCGGATTGTGAACTCACGTTAAGCGAAATCTGTGAAGCGATTCGGGATGGATATCTTGCCGGACTCGAAGGAGGAGGGGAACCGTTTGTTTTGGAACGAAGACACGCCTGGTTGCTCCGGATGGTCCGAACTTTCCTAAAAGAGCCTAAATTTTTTTGGAAAGCGTGGTTGACAGATAAAACTCAGCCGGTCGCGGAGGAGAAGCTTCCGCGACAGCTGGCGACCTTATTGCGAGAAGCGCTTCCTTCCGGCGCAAAGGTCGAATTTAGAGAAATGAAGCCCGGCGTTACCAAGGGCCTCGGAAGCCTTGGTCACGATCGTTTCTTTAGCTATACCGAGCACCAGGGAGGACCGATCGCGGCCGAAGGGAAGAGTGTGGCATTATCGGCGGCAGTTTGGGCCAATGGCCAAGGCAAAGGCGAGTTGCAAATCGAGAAGCTGTTGCGACCGGAAGCTCGACCATTCAGTCCCGGCACGATGATTCGTAACGGATGGCTGATTCGCCCATTGATGTCGGATTGTGGCAGGATCGATCTCTCGCTCTTGAATGTGGCTGAAGACCCGACCGCAGTTAACCTCGACCAAGATCGCTTACTGACCGCGATGGGCTTTGAAATCGCCAGCCTCCATCTACTTTCGGCTCCACCGGACCGATTGGAAAAAGCGATTTCGGAATTCCGAGTCCCAACGTTTCGGAAAACAACGGAAACCATGATCGACCTCCTACGAACTGACTATAAAGCGTGGAGAAAGCACTGGCGAGACGCTCGTGGGCGGACCCCAATTCCGGCAAGCAAACAGAGCGCTGGCTGATTTAACGGAAGCTTCGCGAACCGGATTTCGGGCGACAGTTCTGGCTGATCCAGCTGTCCAATGACAAAATCGTCATTTGCTGAGTTGAACGAAAACAGCGAAAAAGGGTCAGAATTCCCTGAATGACGATTGCTCTTTCCGAATCTGATCGGGTATTGTTTTTTGCTCCCCATCCGGACGATGAGGCCTTGGCTGCCGCGGGCCTATTGCAGCGGGCGGCCTTAGTCGGGGCGCGTGCTCATCTTGTCTTTGTTACAAATGGAGACAACAATGTCTGGGCGCAACGCTATGTCGAGCGGAGATGGCAGATCGCCGAGAGTGATCGACTTCGGTGGGGAGAGCTTCGTAAGCGAGAAGTGCGGGCCGCGGTCCAGGCGATGTCGCTCGGGAAGCAGACGAGCTTGCGATTTTTGAATCTTCCGGATCAAGAGATAACCTCGTTATTACGCAAAGTTCCGGCACGGTTGTCGGCGATCCTTCTGGAAGAGATTGATCAATTCAAGCCGACTCTAGTGATCGCGCCCTCGGTTTACGATGCGCATCCTGATCACAGCGCTTTGAGTGTGGCGATCGGCCTGGCATTAGAGAGGTCCGAGCATCCGTCTACTCCCTGTTACTCCTACATTATTCATCGTCCGCGGCAGATGCCCGGGTCGCAGATCCGAGAACTTCGTCTGACCGATGGGGAACAACGTAGAAAACGGAGCGCGATCGATTGTTATCGCAGCCAACTCCATCTGTTTCCCGAGAGATTTACTCGGTTCGCTCGACCGACGGAAATCTACTATGAGTCAGATCCTCCGGAAACGGGAGCAACACGGTATGGCTTCGAAATGAGTCGTACGTCGCTCAATCTGAATCTGGAAATAGATGCACCTCAACTGCTTAGGCGGGCGCGAGAGATTCTTTTCGTTTTTTCCCCTTGCGACGTCGACCCAATCACCTGGCGAATTAATCTCGGGTTTCAGCACAAGCCTTTGGTTCTGGAAGATGCCGGGACGGGAGCTTTCCTGCGGCAAATAGAAGGCAGGAGGAATTCGAGGTATTTACAAATTTCGCTGCCGATCACGCTGTTACCCGAATCCCAGACCGCCTACTTGAAAATAGTTACTCGCTCTCTCTTTTTTGACCGGTTTGGCTGGTTCAAGATTGCGCTTCCCAGCCGGATGGAGGCCGAACAAGTTGCTCGAAAACGGGCGATCAGTTCTGAAGGAAAACAGCTCTCGTTGAGCGAGACTCCGTTGGATCCGGAGGCGCTGTAAGCGCATCCTGACCAACAATGGAGCAGAGATCTCAAGACCTCGCGGGGGGCGCGTTGCCAACTCGGGAAGCCCGAGCCGAGCCGGTTTGGCAAAGCTGGCTTTTTCGTTTGGCGGTTGGGCTGTTTATCGTATCTCGAGTAGTACTCGCCTGGCATCAGACCATTGGTTCGGATGAGCCTCAGCACGCTCATGTTGCGTGGGCGTGGGTGCACGGATTAGTGCAGTATCGCGACGTCTTCGATAATCATACGCCGCTGTTCCATCTGGTCAGCGCACCGCTGGTCGCCCTGATCGGAGAACGGGCCGATATCCTCGCTTTTCTTCGATGCAGTATTATCGGCTTCAATCTGATTACTTTGTTTTTGGTGCACCGAGTTTGTACTTCTCTGTTTTCTGCTCAAGCGGGTCGATGGGCGGTAATCGGGTTGGCTTTTTTCCCTTCGTTCTATATCGATGGCGCGGAATTCCGCACCGATGTTCTGTGGACCACGCTTTGGCTTGCTTGGATCGCTCTCGTCACTTCGAAAATGCATTTGGACAAGAAGTGCTTTTGGGGTGGACTCCTCTTGGCAGCGTGCTTTGGCGTCTCGCTCAAATCGGTTCTGTTGCTATTGACCGCAGTCGTTGCTTTTGGTGCTGCACTGGCGCTGCGGAGCCGATTCGCGTCTCCTCTCAGAAAAGTGGAACCGCTCGTTGTTTTTAAGGGAACCGTCCTCGCCTTCAGCGGCTTCTCAATACTCGCCGCGAGTATTCTTAGCTTATTCATTGCGCTCGGTGCTGGACCAGCGATGTACGGTTGCGTCATTCAACATAATCTGGGAGGAGATGACCTCGATTTTCTCCATCACCTGATCAAGGGATCCCGAGATCCGCGCTTTTGGTTTTTTCTTCCGGCCCTTTACTTCGTGCTGTTTGCACTCGGCAAACAGAGCAGATCCGAGCACCACTTCCGGGTTGCATTTGTTGTGCTATTCGTCGGGCTTTATCCATTACTCCTGCTTGGTGGGTGGCCCGTCGTTACCCGCCAAGATTTTCTTCCTTATTATCCGTTATTGTTCGCCTGTCTGGTGCCGTTAGCTGGGTTTCTCTGGAAGCATTTGCCCCAGCCAATTGCGTCGTCTCGGCTAGCCGGGTTCATTTGTCTCTCGATTTTCTTCCTGGGACAGATCGGCCGGAGTGCGGATATTTTCCTTCGCAAGTGGACCCCGGATCCGATTTCGGCGGGTCGCATAGGTGAAGTTCTCCGATTGACCAAACCTGGAGAAACAGTGCTGGATCCGAAAGGTGATGTTGTTCTCCGTCCGCGACCAATCTACGATGTTCTGGAGCTGTTTACGATGGAACAGTATCGCGGCGATGTTCTGGCCGATCAAATTCCCGAACAGCTTATCGCCCATCATACCATGGTGGCAGTTCGTTCGGATCGGTATCCGGAACGTACCCGGCGGTTCTTACAGGAAAATTATATTTGGAGTGGCCGACTTTTGATCGCCGGCTTCGAGATACCGGAGAATGCAGGAGGTTTTTTTCAATTCCACCTCTCGCTTGGCGGCACGTACGTGTTCTTGAGCAATGGCCATCTGCTCTCCGGTAAGTTGAATGGTGTCTCGATCCGGGGAAAAGCAGAAATGCAACCGGGATTTTTCGAATTTGTTCCGGATACGGCCGACTGGCCAGTCACTATTCAATGGGAAAGGGCGTATCAGTTAGGTATCATTGGCGGTTGCAGCCCCAATTTACCTTGGCACGGGACGCGGCCCCAGAGCCTGTAAAATCTTCAACGCTATTGGTTGCGAAGAGGCATGCGATGGGCTTTTTTGATCGGACGAAAGTTGCAAGGGCATCGCAAGAGCGAGGAGGATGTGGACGATGGACTATCCGGCCAAATATCTTGTCGGTTCCATATTTTATGCCTTGATTTTGCAGGGGCAAGAACCTACGCCGTCATCTACCGCAAGCAGGATTCCGCTCCGCTCCCATCATGACGATTCGGGAATGCCGGAAGGCGCTCTGCAACCGCAAAATGTCCCGGAACTTCTACCCAAATCGGATGCGCTGCCTGGGACGGGAGCCGGTGCGTTTGACCCAGTTCCTAACGCCAGCGCGACCCCAACTCCCATCTCACCAGAACAGCAGAAGCGAAACGAAGCTCGTTTGGCCGAAATTCGAAATTCCGCGATGCGGAGCGCCCGACCGATCTTCTTACTTGAGCAATCGCATAGTGCGTTGACCGACGAGGCCCGCAAAAACTTCTTGCGAGCATATTACTACTCGGTCTGTGCGGAGATGCGGCGGATGGAGCCCGGTCTGCAGCCGATGATCAATGCTTTTGAACGGGAGCAGATCCGTGCTTTGGCCAAAGGACGAAGTCCATTGGTCACTGTTGCCCACCGAAGCAAACCCAGCACACGGAAGAAGCAGTAAGCGAGGGCGTAATAGGGCGGGCATTTGGTAGGACGAGGCCGATCTGGTAAGGCGAGGGTACCCTGGTAAGGCGAGGGAATTTGGTAGGGCGGGGCTCCCGCCGAGCCGCGGGCCAAACTTACCACAAATACGCACTTTCAAAAATCTGCCCCTGGAACGGCCATTCCTCTGGAAGATTGACCAAACCCGCCCTTACCGGATTCATGATCATATACTGACGCTTTTCCTCGGCGCTTTCGCAGGAGCGAAGGCGATGGTGAAAGCAGCCGGTCTGCCAACGCAGTGAGTGGTCACGGACTGTCTTGCTGAAAATTGATTTCCAAAATCGGACCCATCCATCAAAGTCGGTGCCCAATGCTCTGGGCCACGCAAACAGGTGGAGATGGTCTGGCATGAGAAAATAAGGGCCGACCTCCCAATGCGTAGCCGAAAGCCACACATTGATAAGTGTGTCATGGACGGATTGATTAGCTAGCCAAGATCGCCGATGGGCTGTGCATAAGGTAAGCAAGATCACCGTCGGGAGGCGATCATCGTCGAACACTCCTTTTGCTGGGTGTTTACGTTCAGGAAGAGACATTAGATGAAATAACATATATTTATGTAGTTGTAAAAAATGCCTCGGCGGCTCGGCGGGAGCCTCGCCCTACCAAAATTTCTCGCCCTGCCAAATCCCGTGCCCTAACGGTGCAACAGTGTCAGCAACTTGGCGCGAGTTGTTCGGGCACGTTGAAGCGAGTGAAGCATGTGTTCAGCGGCTTGATCCGATCGGCTGCTTTCAAGGCCAAGGGTTTTAGCCAGCTCGTGCTCAAAAAAATAAACTGCGCGAACCGTGGCCGGCTTTGCTCGCAAGTAAGAAAACGCCCGGACCAAGAGTTCATATATGGCCGTTTCTGGATGTTCCGGCTCAGTGGTCTCCTCGATTAGCTCAGCGAAATAGCCTGCAGCCACAGTATTCACGTAGTGTTCTCGGATCCCAGCAAAGGGTTCAATCAGTACTACCTCGCGCAGAGAGTGCAGCTCGCTTCGCTGTGACCAACCGATGCTCAACTCACACTGAAAAAAAAGATCCAGCTTTCCGGCAAAACTGCTCTTGGATCGAAGCGCGCCTTTCGCCACGGTCTTCAGCTTCCCTTGTTCCTGACTAAACCACGAAACGATCAGACTAGTCTCAGAAAAGCGTGTCCGACGCAGCAGAATAGCATGCAGCGTTTCCGCGGCCATTTCGGAGAGCTATCCGAAAAAGGTGCGGTTCGCAACCAAATGGGAAACAACCGAGAGCGGCGGGAACGGCGGCTCGGCAGGCCGCCTTCGCAAGCTACGGCGCGCCCTCGTTGTCAGGCTGTGCGTGACTCAGCAGGTAGCCGCGACGAAGCGTTGCGCGTAGTTGGGAGCCTCGCCCGACCAAATCCCCTCGCCCGACCGACCCTGGCCTCTCATCCCTTCGGGCTCGGCGGAATGGAAAACGCCAAATTGTCAACCGCCAGCGCGGCCTCTTTAACTGCCTCACTCATTGTTGGATGAGCGTGAATCGTGCGCCCAATATCCTCTGCGCTGCCGCCGAATTCCATTACGCTGACCACTTCAGGAATCAGCTCCGAGGCTCCACTGCCCAAGATTTGTGCGCCAAGCAGCTTATCGGTCCGCGCGTCTGCCAGAATTTTCACGAAACCCAATGCTTGGTCATTAGCGAGCGCTCGACCGTTGGCAACGAAAGGAAACTTCCCGACCTTCACATTTCGATTCGCCTTTCTTGCCCCGTCCTCGGTTAAACCAACCGCGGCTACCTCTGGATTAGTGTAAATGATGTTTGGAATGATGTCGTAGTTCACATGGCTCGGTTTGCCGGCGATGAACTCAACACAAGCGCTTCCATCCTCTTCTCCTTTATGCGCTAGCATGGGACCATCGATTATGTCGCCGACGGCGTATAACCCGGGGAGATTCGTTCGAAACCGTTCGTCGACTGCAACTCGGCCTCGGTCCGTAAGTCGTAACCCCAGATCCTTCGCGACGGCTCCTTCCAAATACGGTTTTCGGCCCACCGCCACCAATACTTTGCTGGCGGTTAACTGGAGCGGCTGTTTCCCTTGATTCTGAGCCGAGATCGTCGCCCGGCCCTTTTGTACGGTCACCGCGTCGACGAGCGTCTCGAGGTAGAACGTGATTCCTTCCGCTTCCAAAAACTTTTGCAGCGCCTGCGAAACGTCAACGTCAAGAAAAGCAGCGATTTGTGGTAGAAATTCGATAATCGTGACCTTGCTTCCAAGCCGAGACCAGACCGAGCCCATCTCCAAGCCGATTGCCCCGGCGCCAATCACTACCAGTTGCTCCGGCACCTGGGAGAAGGAGAGCGCTTCCTCGCTGGTGACCACGGTTTCTCCATCCAGGGTGATTTTGGGTAGTTCCATCGGAACACTGCCCGTTGCCAGGATAATATGTCTGGCGGTATGCTCCTCGAGACTATTATCCGGCGTCGTCAGCGCCACTTTCCCGGGAGCGACTAGCTGACCCGAACCACGCAGCCGGGTAATCTTGTTTTTCTTCATCAGAAATTCCAATCCTTGGGTGAGTTGCCGGACTACGTTCTTTTTGCGCTGCATCATCTTCGCGATGTCGACGCTTACTTTCTCAAATTTCAATCCGTGACGTTCAGCTTGATGTTGAGCAAAACGCACGTGATCAGAGGAAACGAGAAGTGCCTTGCTCGGGATGCACCCGATGTTAAGGCAGGTACCACCAAGCACTTCGCGTTTGTCGATTATCGCGGTGTTCAGACCGAGTTGGGCTGCTCGAATTGCGCCGGTGTATCCAGCCGGGCCACCGCCAAGAACGATCAGATCGAAAGACGCCATGCGGCTACGGTTTACTGAAAGGGGATCGCAATCAAGGTGATCGAGGCTTGCTTAGCCTTCTACTAATGACAGGGTAGGCGTTTTGGCAGCAATATGAAACGACGGTGGATATTTCCGGTACTACTGATTACGTGGTTGAGCCTTTCCTCTTGTGCCGTTCATTCCGGAGCGAAACCGTCGGCGGTCTCATCGACCGACGCGGAGTTTTGGCACGGAGTTGCGGTTGCGGACGTGATTTACATCGGCGAAACGCACAGCGACCGGGGCAGTCATGAGTATGAGCTCGATTTGCTTCGCGGAATGATCCGTCGGGGGATACGTTTTGCGGTTGGTTGGGAAATGTTTGATCGAAGCCAGCAAGCGGACTTGGATCGGTTCGATCAGCACCAGCTTTCGCTCAACGATTTGCTAACGCAGACCGGCTTCGAAAAATCTTGGAGCAGATATTCGCCGCTTTACGCGGACATACTGAGAACTACTGGAAAAGCGAAAATCAAGAACGTGGCGTTAAATGCCCCTTCTTGGTTGGCCCATAAGATCGCTCGCGGAGAGCCTTTGTCTTCCAACGAAGAGAGCGAGATCCCGAAAGAGTTCAGTGTCCCGGCGGGCGCGTACCAGAATTTTGTACAATTGCTGGGAGACCATCCGGGAACGCAGGAGGGGGATCTTTCTCGGTTCTTCGCGGCGCAAAATCTGTGGGATCAAACGATGGCTAAAACGATTTTAGAATTTCGCCAAAAATATCCGAAAACGAAGCTGCTGGTATTAACTGGCCGCGGCCATGTAAAAGGCGGATTCGGCATTCCGAATTACGTAAGCCAACGGTCATCGGCAAAACAACTGGTGCTATTTCCGCCGGCTGCTACCGATATCGCGCATGGCCAGAAAGCGATTTGATGGACCGCAATAAGCCGGTAGGGACACGCTCCCGCGTGTAGGTGGACGCGCAGGAGCGCATTCCTACCGACGCAATCGCAGCTCCTCATTGCGTCGCGGTTTTCAAACCGCGCAAATCGTAGATTCGGCCCCAGGGAGATTCGCTAACGATGGGCAGATGTTCCCAAGCGCGGGAGGTGCCGGGATAATTCTGCTGCTCGAAATTGCCCCAGAAGAGATAGTCGGCATGCAGCTCCCGAAATGCGTCTTCCCAACCCGATTGACCTAACATCGCTTTGTTCAACAGCTGAAGATATGGCTGGTAGTCCAGGCCATGGCTCCAGAGGTGACCTTCATAGCCCAGGACGACTCGATGTCCATCTACCAGGACCGGATGATCGTAAGTGGGAAAAGTCGCAAAAACTGTCTCCGGCGAGAAATCCTTGAGATTTTCCGCGACCCCATTCCACTCAGCTTGGTCACCGATACCATAACCATTCTCTTGGCTCGGTACCAACCCTCCTACCAGGCTGATAAACCCGGAGAAAAAGAGGGCCACAAAAAACGGAATGCGAATCAGTGGGTGCCAGCGGCGGAGAAACGCTTCCCAAATGCAGTACATCAACAGCATGTATGCCCAGAAGAATAGCTTCGTGTTGTCCCAGGCCCATGGCGCAAACCGGATCAGCGCGCAGGCCACAAAGGCTATCACCGCTGGAAAGAAGAAACGGCGAAGCGGGATTTTCCGATGATAAACATCGCCGCGTTCCGGAATACAAAGGTAAACGAGAAGAGCGAGAGAGAGCGGCAAAACGAAGCCAAAATTGTTGAGCCAAAACCACCAAGGCGGCTCGCCTGGCGGGTTTAACCAACCGGGTTGCCAAGCGAGGGCATTGGTCTTTCCGAACCCGGTCACACAATAGACCAGGAAAGTTGCTGGGATAATCGATAGGGCCACGAGTTTGACCAGGTGCAAACGCCAGTTGGGGTTACCGAACAGAAACCACCAGAACAGCAGGAAAGATAGAAAGATGAAAGTGTGCAGATGGAAGAGAGGCATGGTGGAGTACAGCAGCCATTCTCCCCATCCGGGTAGCCGACGCGCTTCGGGCCGATCCGAAAAAAGCCCGCGCCAGTGGGTCAGTAACAGCAACCCAGCCGGAATCGCATAAAGCAATCCGCGCTGGGTAACGAATAAAGCCAATGGGATTGATGCCCATGGCAATTTTGCCTGGAAATCTTGCAGCTCCCAGTTGTGAAAAAATTGCAGTCCAGCGAGACCACCGTTGAATAAAAAGGCAGCCACGATAAACGGTCCGCCAAAAAGGAACAGAGAACGGAGAGTAAGCACCGAGCAAAGTATTGCGACGATGATGATCCCGAGCCGGGGCTCGATTCCAACCAGTTTCAGCTCAGCGTTGAAAAGGTCTATTCCGACCGGGTAACGAAGCTTATCAAACGCGTAGATTGGATTCGCCGGCCAAAAATGCGGATTGGATGCGAGAAAGTTGATGTGTGACAAGTGTAAGCAAATGTCGCCGAGATTATTCGGCGAGAGCACCTTAATCGTGCCGTTTTCCGTCCAAATCAGCTGCAGGAAAACGCGGGCCGCGAATGCCAGGAAAATCAATGCACAAACCACTCCGGTGATTTGTACTTGCTTGAATGGAGTGAGGAGCGGCTTGCGCTGCAACAGTACTCCGATCACTGCAAGAATGAATCCGCCGGACAAGGAAATTAATGAGCTCAGGGGAGTGAGTCCCAATGGCGAATAGCCAAAGACAATTCCGAAGCAGGTAGAGAGCGCTATCCAAGCGAGAACAACCAGCGAAAACTTCATTTCGCAGATCCCGTTGCTACTGGTTCGAATTCAGGAGCACGCCCTGGAAATATATCTTTAAAGGTTTCGTATCGGAAATAGCCCTTGCAAGGATCCATGCCATCCCTCAGCCGAAATTCTGTAACGAAATAGCGATGTTTCAGCAGATACTCAAGATTTTCGAATTCTGACCCATCTACCGCGATAAAGTCCGCGTCCACGTCCGCCGGCCATTTCTCGTCACCGTTCTCGTAATATCCGATGTGAGAAAACTCGTCGAGTACCCATGGGATGGGGAAATAGCTTTTTAGCAGGATCAGGCCCTGGAGCTTGGTCCTGGCTGCAGGATCCTTCCGGCCTTTTTCCAGGATCGGATCGACGAATTTCCGATAGTCTCGAAACGTTTGTACATACGCGTACATTTCCTTTGGATCATCGTATCGGATATAGTTTAGAAAATAGGAGCGGTACCCCATCAAACCGAACAAGGGAAGAGCTCCAGCGACAGCGATTGGTTTGAGATACTTCGGGAAGATCTTCCAAAGAAAAACCAGGCACGCGCCACCCAAAAACAGAAATGGCCACTCGATAGAGATAATGCACCAGGGAGTCTTATAGGCGATGATGCTATAGGCGGCCAAAACCGCGAGAGCATAGATCGCCAGGTAGCGAAGAGCGCCGTTACCGCCAAAGAGATAGCGAAAGGAAAAAACGAGCCCGGCGATTGCGAACCATTCGTAGACCGCCAGCAACTTAATCCAGTACCAATTTATTTTGACCTTAGCCAAGCTAACGAAAACCGGAACATGCCGCAGAAAGTGTGGCATGATCGAGATATCGTAGTCCGGTTTTTCGTGACCGGATTGAGCGCCGACTCCGGTATTTGCCCAGTGAGAGAATGTCCGATATAGGCCGGCAACGCCGGACCAATTCAAAAAATTACCGGAATAGAAGAAGATAATTAGGGCTAACCCGACCGCCACCGCAGCGCCTAAGTGCGCCCAAGGAGTCGGTCTGGGGATTCGGTTGATTGGTTCCGAGGGAGGCCGAATTAGTCCGAATATCCAAGCGCATAAGGTCGCGAGCGCGAAGGCAACGAGATGGATGATGTATGTTTCCTTCGTGAGAATCATCCCGGTAATGCCAAGGATCGTGGCCCAGATGCTCCAGGGAGTTGGACCGGAGTACCAACTCAGCAGACCCCAAAGTGTGACTAGCAGAAAAAAGACCAACCAGGTCTCATGAATGGCATAGCGTTCGTAAAAAATGAATGCCGGCGAGATCGCCATTGCGAACGCGGCCAAGTAGGTGGTGGTCTTTCCAAAGAAGCGGCTAAAAAGAAATGTGAATCCAATGCTCGTGATTCCTATCAAGACGGTCGGTAGCCGCAAAGCCCACAGATTCCGGCCAAACAGGGTCAAAAAAAGCCGGAGCACGTAGAAATGGAGAGGACCATGGTAATTGGCTGGATCGTACCTGTAAAATCCTTGTGCGGCCATCTGATCGCACCACCAACCATTAATTCCTTCGTCGAAGTGCGGTGGCTTGGCGTCTAAGAAAATCAACCGAACGATTGTGGCCACCAGCAGAATGAGGAGTGGAATTAAGAGTTGACGTCTGATCATTTCTTGCGTTTAGGAGGCGGTGACTCGGCACGCACGGAGCGCGCCCGGTGCGCCTCCCTGCACAGAGGCGGTGATTTTATGCGAACTCCGCGACATGTCCACACAGATTCTGCCTTACCTCTCACTCGTAATTCCGGCTTATAATGAGGCGCGGCGATTGCCGAATACTCTACGGGAATTACACGATTATTGTCGCCGTTGGGCCCGTTTGTTTGAGGTTATAATCGTTGTGGAATCTAGTACCGACGAAACGCTCGCCTTGGCCCAAGCAGGCACGAAGACGTTTCCCCAATTGAAGGTGATTGGAAACCGCATACATCGAGGAAAAGGCTTCGCGGTCCGGACCGGGATGCTAGCCAGTGCAGGGGAGCTGGTATTTTTTACCGACGCCGATCTAAGCACTCCGTTGTACGAGATTGATCGCGCTTTGGCGGTTTTTGAAGCCGAGCGTGATTTGCAAATCATCGTGGGGAATCGTCAGCATCCGAACAGCCAGATTATTCGCCATCAAAGTTGGATGCGCGAGGGCATGGGTAAAACTTTTAATGCGCTGGTGCGCTGGCTGGCTGGAATCGAGATTCGGGATACGCAGTGTGGCTTCAAGGGATTTCGGCAGGCCGCCTCTCGAGCTATTTTTGAGCGACAAAGAACCGACGGCTTTTCCTTCGATGTCGAGGTATTGCTGTTGGCAAAGGCTTTGGGTTTTGGCGTGAAGGAGATGCCGGTGCATTGGTCGAATTCCCCTGACTCCAAGGTTCGGGTCGTGAGCGATAGTCTGAAGATGTTGCGAGACGTAGCGGTAGTGCGCCAGATGGTGAGGCATACCCTGGAAGAACAGCCATACCATCGCGCTCAACCTGCAGCGACGCGATGAAATTTGGGGGGGCGCGCGTTTTCTCCCGGGTGTGGACGAGCTGAATCTCCGACTGGAAAAGGCGTGTCGCTGGGCTGTGATCCCTCCCCATCAGGGTCCGCTTCTTCCACCTCGATCGCCTGGCAGACGCTTCGCCAACCAGGGAAACGCCATTCGTTGGGGAATCCGGCACACTGTGCCGGTTTGACTGGGTGAATCG
The DNA here is from genome assembly GCA_041167675.1 of Verrucomicrobiota bacterium. Lineage (GTDB taxonomy): Bacteria > Verrucomicrobiota > Verrucomicrobiia > Chthoniobacterales > JAFAMB01 > DASTDH01. The sequence goes on along the minus strand of JBEEIB010000460.1, from coordinate 16,556 downwards.
CGCAGCTTTCCCCATTCAGGAAAACACAACTGCCATCTGCCCGTTCCTGCAGCGCTAAGCCATCCCGGTGCGGTCTGAGCCGTGTGTGGGTCTGAATGAAGCGAAATTCAGATTGTTTCAGGTAGGTGGCAATCCTAGTGATGTCTTCGTTTGTCAACCGTACAAATCCGGGCCAGCGACAACAATTTGTACAGCGCTGACAGATGTATTTGCGGTCGGACATTGCCTTGCCTGCTATAGTTTACGAATGCTGCATTTGGGCGAGGATTTTTTTGTCCTCATCGTAGCGCGGTCTGATTTGGAGCTAACTGGTCGTTCCCATGAGGAAGCTCCGGCCTTTACGACTCGCTCATCCTACTGTATCTTTCCCCTTGCACATTTTTCGTCTCGAGGACAACGGTTTGATTGCGGCTTCGTCGCCACGAGTTTTTTCCACTAGCTTAGCGGCGATCGGGTTTTGGGCCATCGTAGAGCCTTTGCTTTTGAGCCTCTGACGTGCAAGCATACTAATTGTGAGTCAAACGCGAACCATTGATCCGGACCTCACGATGTCCGATTTGCTGCAGGAGTTTCCCGGCGCCCAGAGAGCTTTGTTTCGGGCTTATCACATTGGCGGCTGCTCGAGCTGTGGCTTCCGCTCGGACGAAACTTTGGCCCAGGTCTGCCAACGGAACAACGATTTACCGCTCGAAGAGGTAATCGATACCATTCTTTCCGCGCATGAAGCCGAACAGAAAATGCAGATTGAGCCGGAGGAGCTATCGCGCAGACTGAAAGAGGAATCGGAGAGCCCAGTAGCGTTGATTGATGTGAGAAGCCGCGAAGAATGGGATGCCGTGCACTTGAATGAGTCACAGTTCTTAACCCAGGAGTTAATGCAAGAAATCCTGACTTCCTGGCCGAAAGAACGCGAAATTGTATTCGTCTGTCACCACGGGATCCGGAGCCAGGATGCAGCCGCGTTTTTTGCCGGCCACGGGTTCGCCGAGGCTAAATCCCTGGCCGGAGGCATTGATGCTTGGAGTATGCGGATCGATCCCTCGCTACCCCGTTACCATTTGGAATAGATATGAGTGCTTCGGAGGATTTTTCACGTCGGATTGAAGAAGCGATCAAGAGTCCAAAGAACGTGGGCGAACTAGCGGGTGCGGACGCGGTCGGCACCGTGGGCAACGCGGACTGTGGCGATATGCTGCGGATGTGGATTAAGTTTAAAGAGGAGGATGGCAAACGAGTAATCGATCGAGCGACCTTTCAGACTTTCGGTTGTGAGACAGCGATTGCCGTAGCGAGTGTCGCCACGGAGCTGATTGCCGGTAAAACGGCCGAAGAAGCCCTGGCCATGGGGGGAAGCGAGCTGTCGGCGCCACTCGGCCCCTTGCCTCCAGTGAAGATCCATTGCGCTCAACTGGTTGAAGGTGCGTTGAGGTCGGCATTGTCCCCAGAGGAAGCCCCAGAGTCAAATCAAGCCGTTGCGCCGACTTTGCTCCAACAATTTCAGGAGCAATCTCCCAAGAAAATCGTTTTAGAGCCTTTCCAATGAGTGACCATAACGAGATCGAATTGTCGCGGGATTGTGAGGCGATTCAAATTCCTGCTGGCCTAAAGACCACGATTCCCAAAGGGACGAAGGTGATTATCACGCAAAACCTGGGCGGAAGTTATACGATTGCGTGTGATTACGGTCTTTTCCGAATCAATGAGCAAGATGCCGACGTCTTGGGCTTGGAGCGGACATCGGGCCAAAAAGAAAGAGAACGATCCAACGGCGAGGTGGCTGAAGAGGAGGTATGGGATCAGCTCCGAACAGTTTATGACCCGGAAATCCCGGTGAATATCGTAGATCTTGGATTGGTTTACGATTGTCACGTCACAAAATCCCCAGAAGCCGGAACACACGTGGACGTGAAAATGACCTTGACCGCTCCAGGATGCGGCATGGGCCCGGCCATAGCCCAGGACGCCAAGCTCAAGATCCTATCAATTTCAGGGGTGGATGAAGCGTCCGTCGAACTAGTTTGGGATCCACCCTGGAACCAACACATGATCAGCGAAGCCGGAAAAATGAAACTCGGGTTGATCTGAGTCGCTAGTAGACGCACCTTCCAGGTGCGAACCATTCCGAGCTGCGGCGCGTCTGCATTTTTGTAGGCTGGGCATAGGGAGGCGGAACGCAGCAAACCTCGCAGCCGGAAGCTGCGGCTACTTTGAGCCAATATTTGCAATTGGTCATCGCTATGGTAGCTTCCGCGCTCCAACCGAGGTAATTTCATGTCACAACACCGGAGTCTTAAAGGGGCGAGTACGATCCAGACGAAACGTAACGTGCTTAAGCGCTTTGAAAGGGTCGAATTATTGAAGAAACGCGGCCTTTTCAAGCCGGGCGATCGCGTTATTGGTCTACCGAAGACCAAGCCGGACGCTTAACCGCTCCGAACGAAATTTACGAAGGCGCCGGCGGTAACCCGGCGCTTTTTTTATTTCCATGCGCCTCAATCGCTTTCTCGCACTAGCCGGAGTGTCGTCTCGCCGCGGCGCTGAAGAGCTCATTCGATCTGGGCGAATTTCAGTGAACGGGAAGATCTGTACCGACCTGGCAACCCAAGTCACGGCCGAGGATCACGTCCGGGTCGATGGTAAGATCGTTAAGCCAAGGGAATTTGTTTATCTTCTGCTGAACAAGCCGGCCGGGTATGTGACCACGAGGTCGGACGATCGTTCCCGTCCCACGATTTATGATTTGTTGCCAAAATATTTACCTAAGCTCGCTCATGTTGGTCGGTTGGACCTCGAGTCTGAAGGATTGTTGCTGCTGACAAATGACGGTGATCTGACGCTGCGGGTAACTCATCCCCGTTATAAATTGCCCAAAGAATATCTGGTAACTCTCGATCGGGAATTTGATATGGCGGAATCGGCGAAAGTGAAAAAGGGGGTTTACCTGGCCGAAGGGAGAGCCCGGTTTGACGCAATCTACAAGATCAATCCTCGGCGGGTTCGAGTAGTGTTGACCCAAGGAATCAAACGGCAAGTGCGCCGGGTTTTTGCCGCACTTGGCTACAAAGTGAAGCGATTGGAACGAACGAAGATCGGTGACCTGTCCGATCCCACCCTGAAATCCGGCGCATTCCGAATGCTGAAAAGGTCAGAGGTGGAGAAACTGAAGGGCGGACAGAGGAAAGCTTCAGTAGTTAAGAATTTAGTAATCGGTGGCCGGGCGAAACCCGTCGTCGAGCGACAGCGAAATTCGACGTGTGAGCCGCCGCCTGTGACAAAGCTCCATTCGCGATCCGCAACCGGTAACCTGTGACTCGCAACCCGTAACCTCATGGACTACGTCATTAGCTCAGATCCTAGTTGGGTTGACATCGACGTCGTGTGGCGGTTTCTCTCCGAGGAGAGCTATTGGGCGCGCGGTATCCCGCGAGAGACCGTTTTGAAGTCGCTGCCTCACTCCTTCTTTTTGGTGTTTACGAAATCGGCCCGCAGGCAGGCAGAGAACAGGTGGGATTTGCACGGGCAGTCAGCGATCGGGCGACATTCGCCTACCTGGCCGACGTTTTCATTCTGGCGGATCATCGCAATCAGGGATTGTCCAAACGTTTGCTGCAAGCTGTCCTGGCTCATCCGGAACTTCGGGGTTTGCGGCGCTGGTTGCTTTTTACGGCAGATGCACACACGCTCTACGAACAATTTGGTTTCGCGCGCACGGCGTATCCTGAACGGATCATGGAGATACGACGGCCGTATGTCGCTGATCAGTAATCGGTGATCGGTGACCGGTAAGGATTTTCAGCATTATCTTCGGTAGCGGCGACTGTCTCAATACGACTCTGGTTTTGGTGCGTCCTCGAAATTGACACGGAGCTGCTAAGTTGGCGCTTTCACAAACCGCAGTCGCCATTGTGCTGCCATCGCACCGGACGCACGGCTCAGACCGAGCCTGAATAAATGTTCAAGATCAATCCCCACGTCGTCGAAAACCACGCATGCTCCGATTTTGATTAACGAATCGACAAGCGGGCCCGATTAGTTTGGCCGCCGGGTTTGAGCCGTCCAGGCACGATGACGAGGATGGCGACTGCGGTTTGCGGAAGCGCCAAGCGCGCAGCTCCGCAATAACTTCTAGGTGGCTCCAAACCAAAAGTCGCGGCTGGGGACAGTCGCCGCTACCAAATGACCAAGCCGGCCAAACTTTCTCGGCAGTCGACGTCAAAATCGACATATATGGATGTGCAGTCAGTCCATTAAAATCCCCCGGAGCAACCCCTTCCTGTCTCAATCGGCGGCACCGGCCGTTTGTTTTACCGATTACTAATTACCGATTACCGTTTTCGCTCCCTGGTATAATGCGACGATATCCGGTAAAGCCAGATCTGGAGAGATGGGCGTGTACGGCTGGGCGCGAAACCAGGTCAACTGCCGTTTCGCATACTGCCGGGTGGCTTGTTTTATCGCCTCAGCGCACTGCGCCAATGTAATCTCGTTGCGCAAGTATTGCCGAATCTCGCTGACGCCAATCATCCGGGAAGCGGTTACGCCGATCGGACCCGCAGCAGCGACTTCCTTGATCGCACCTGACGCCAACATTCGATCAACTCGTGCATCGATCCTGGCGTAAAGCTCATCTCTAGGCCAATCCAACCAAAGGGCAATGAACTTCGCATCGGAGACGGGATTTTCGAAAGAGGAGAAAGGTCGGCCGGTGAGGCGACAGACTTCTAACGCGCGTTCAACTCGTCGCCGGTTATGACCATCGATTTTCTCAAAGGACAGAGGATCGAGTTGTCTCAATTGCTCTAAGAGGGTAGGAAGTGGCGTAGAAACGAATTCCCTCCGAAGATCCGCATTTCGTCCCGGAAGATCGGGAAGGACGTGGGTCAACGCCTTCAGATAGAATCCCGTTCCGCCGACTACCAGCGGTATCTGACCACCGCGGTTCAGTTCTCGAATTATTTTGACGGCCGAGCTGGCGTACCGCGCGGCGTCGCCGAGTTCAGTCGGCGGAAGGACACTGATCAGATGGTGCCGTACCCGTTGTCGTTCAGCCGAATCGGGTTTTCCGGATAAAATGTCGAACCCTTCGTAAATCTGATAAGCATCGGCTCCGACGATCTCAGTATTCAACCGCTCGGCGATCCGGATGGCCAGATCGCTTTTGCCGGAGGCAGTGGGCCCTGCCAGGATCAGGAATTGCAGAGGGGCCACCAGCAAATAAAAACCCGCTTTCAGTAAATCTGAAAGCGGGTTTTATAGTTTATAAGGAGGGAGGAATCAGGCTGCTCGCTCCATGTCTGGAGTCTTGGCGCCACTTACCACTAGCTTGCGTCCTAAAAACTCTTTGTCGTGCAGCTCTTTTACTGCACGCCTTGCTTCTTCGATGGTAGTCATCTGAACAAAAGCGAAGCCTTTGGAACGCTGAGTATACTTGTGGCAAACCACCTCGGCATTGCGCACTTGGCCAACTCCGTTGAACAGGTTAAACAGATCGCTTTCAGTAGCGTCAAATGAAAGGTTACCCACGTAAAGTTTGGGAGAGGTAACCTCAACCAGCTCAGGTTTACGGCTGATTTTTTCCTTCGGAGCGGCAACGGTTGCGGCTGCCGGTTTCTCGTTTGGTTTGGGCGGGGTAACGGTGGTCTTTTTAGTATCGCCCGCAAAGAAAGCGACAACACGTTGCCAAAATGTCAGCTTCGGCTTTGGCGTGGTCGCTCCTCGACTTGAACCTGAATGTCTGCGGCGTCCTCGACGAGAGCGGCGTCCTGAGTAATGCATTGATTGGGATTTCATTGGTCACGATTCTTAGTGCTTCCGGTGAAGGGCATGCACTACGCATACTGAGAAAGAACAGTTTGGGCGGAACTTAACCCTTCAAACCCAAGGCCTTCACCAAAACTTCCGGAAGAATCAGGCCTGGAGCGAAGTGAGCGCCTAGTCGAGCTGCCCTTTAACCAGGCGACCGCAATGTTTCTGACTTGAAATCGAAGCTGGAAATCCTGCGGTATTGCCCACTAGATCCCTGGGCTCACTAACTCTCTTTGCCCTAGATCTGCCGTGTTATTGCAACAATATATAGATGAGGGATCGATCTCGGGCAACTTTTTAGTCGCTAGGTGCAAACTAAGACCGCCAAACCCGTGCCAGCAGAGCTTTACGAGCTGATCTAACAGGCTATGGATCATGCTGGCGTTGAGCGGGTTAAATGGATTCAATGTCATCTTTTACGCAATTTGCGGAGCGGGGGGAATTTGCTATTCAGCGGCGAACCCGCGACTCAAGCTAGCCGAGCCTAAGCCACTCGGCCGTGGCAATTTTTGTATTTCTTTCCACTGCCACAGGGGCAGGGTTCATTACGGCCGACGGACACCGTCTTCTGCCGAACGGAGGGAATCACTAGCTCTAAGTCGTTGTTTCCGTTTTGGTCCGCTATTTGCCGGTCACCCGTCATCTCTTCCCGTCGCGGCATTGAGCGGGGACCCGGACCGGTGGGAATTGGGCCACCGATGCTGGGCAGGTTGAGTCCGACTGGCAAAGAAGACAAGAACTGCTCGAATGCCATGAGGTTCGTCGTGCTGCGGAACAAATTGCTCAGCACCTCGTTCTTAATGCTTGCCATTAATTGGCTAAACATTTCGTAGGCTTCGGTCTTATATTCGATCAAAGGATCTTTTTGTCCGTAGCTGCGCAAGTAAATGCCTTCGCGCAGACCATCCATTGCATAGAGGTGCTCTTGCCAAAGACGGTCGAGCGCATTGAGAAGGATATAACGTTCGAGACCCGCAACCGCTTCGCTCTCCTCTAAATTGATTTTCTGCTCGTAAGATTTCTTGATCTTGTCGACAACGAATTTTTCGTTCTCCTCGACGGTTCGACTTTCCAACTTGGCTACGGCTGAATTCAATCCGAGTGGAAAGGTTGTATTAACCCATTGCAACAAACCTTCCGGATTTGGATCAGAGCCGTCTGGGGGTTCCAAGTATTCGCGGACGCGTTCGGGAACGACTTCGTCAACGATCTCAAAAATCAACTTACGCGGTTCGGATGTCTCAAGCGTTTCGTTGCGGAGTGCGTAAATCACTTCGCGTTGCTTGTTCATGACATCGTCAAAATCGAGCGTGCGTTTGCGGATCTGGTAGTTTCTCTGCTCGACCCGTTTTTGCGCAGTCTCAACGCTCTTATTGAGCCAGGGATGCTCGAGTTCTTCGCCATCCTTCAGTCCAAAGCGTTCCATCATTGCGGTCATCCGTTCGGAAGCCCCGAAATTCCGCATCAAATCATCTTCGAAACTCACGTAAAATCGGGATGATCCGGGATCTCCCTGGCGCGCGCACCGGCCACGCAGCTGCCGGTCGACGCGGCGGATTTCGTGCCGTTCTGTGCCGACTACGTAGAGCCCCCCCGCGTCGGCCACTCCGTCCCCGAGCTTGATGTCAGTTCCGCGGCCGGCCATGTTGGTCGATATCGTGACCGTTCCGTTCTGACCCGCCCGAGCCACAATTTCTGCCTCTTGGCGGTGGTATTTAGCGTTGAGAACGTTATGTGGGATTTTCTCCCGCTTTAGCATGCGCGAAAGCAGTTCCGATGCTTCGACCGAAGCGGTACCCACCAACACCGGTTGGCCGCGGCCATGCGCATTTTTTATCTCATCTAAAACCGCACTATATTTTTCTCGGCGAGTCTTATAAATTCGATCGTTCCAGTCTTTACGAATTACCGGTCGATTAGTGGGAATCACCAACACATCCAACCGATAGATGTCGTGAAACTCATTTGCTTCGGTTTCAGCGGTTCCGGTCATGCCCGCGAGTTTGTCATACAACCGGAAATAGTTTTGGATGGTGATGGTTGCCAGGGTCTGCGTCTCCCGATCGATCTGAACCCCTTCCTTGGCCTCGACTGCTTGATGCAAGCCATCGCTCCAACGTCGGCCCGGCATCTTACGACCGGTGTTCTCGTCAACAATGATGACCTTATTCTCCTCGACCACGTAATCGACGTCCTTCTCAAACAGGCAGTATGCTCGCAGGAGTTGAGAAATGTTGTGAATTCGCTCCGCCTGACTATCGCAGTATTGTTGGCGGGCCCGTTTCTTTTCTTCCTTCTGCTCTGGAGTCAGCGACTCATCCAAATCGATCTCAGTGAATTCACTGATGAGGTCCGGTAATACAAAAGCATCCGGGTCGTCCGGATTAAGGTAGGAACGGCCCATCTCCGAGAGATCCGAGTCCTGGTGCTTCTCGTCGATAGTAAAATTCAATTCTTCCTTCAGCGCGACGAGATCCTCTTTGCGCGAGTCTTGGTAAAAAGAAAGCTCTGCTTTATCGAGCGCCCTACGATTTTCCGGATCTTCCATTAATCGCAACAACCCTTTGTTTCTTGGTTGCCCGAGCTTGACCTTGAAAAGTATCCTACCCCCTTGTTCCTGCTCACCGCGCTCCAATGCTTCCTTCGCTTCAGAGACGAGGCGGTTGCAGAGCATTGACTGTCGCTTGACCAGCTGTTCGACAATTGGCTTGAACTTATCGTACTGATGCGAAGAGACGGTTGCCGGACCGCTGATGATGAGGGGAGTCCGCGCTTCGTCGATCAGAATGGAATCAACCTCGTCGACGATAGCAAAGTAATGGCCACGCTGAACCTGTTGGTCCTTCGAAGTCGCCATCCCGTTATCACGTAAATAGTCGAATCCGAATTCACTATTCGTGCCGTAGGTGATATCACAATCGTATTGCGCCTTGCGGTCCGATGGCGATTGATCGTGCTGGATACAACCAACCGTTAGCCCAAGAAACTTATAAATTTCGCCCATCCATTCGGCATCACGACGAGCGAGATAATCGTTGACCGTAACGAGGTGCACTCCCCGGCCGGATAAGGCATTGAGGTAGAGTGGGCAGGTAGCAACCAAGGTTTTTCCTTCGCCCGTTGCCATTTCGGCGATCTTGCCTTGATGGAGCGCGATGCCGCCGATGAGCTGCACATCGAAGTGGATCATGTTCCAAACGAGTGGTTGGTCGCAGACCGACCACGATCTATCCCAAAGACGGCGAGCCGTATTTTTGACGGCCGCGAACGCCTCCGGCAAGAGCGCGTTCAGTCGCTTAGCCAGCACATCCGGATCCTGAATCGCGGACAGTTCCTGCTTCCAGGCCAAGCTCTTGGCCTGGAGCTCGGCATCACTAAGCGCCTGATACTCCTGCTCAATCCGATTGATCTGTTCGACCAATGGACGGAGTCGTCGAACTTCGCGCTGGTTTTTCGAACCTAAGATTTTCTTTAGAACCCAGTTCACCATAAGATCACTCCTTTTACCTGCTTCCAGGTTTGATCGCCGGGACGTCTCTTAGGTCTGGCGGCAACTGGTCCGGAGCGAAAGTCTCTACCTGAAGTTGCAATAAACTCTCAAATTTACACCCAAAATCCGGTTTGTCTTGGCCGCTTCGGTCCACGATCGAACCCACCGCTACCACCTCGCCCCCATGCGAACGCACGATTTCGATCGTCTCAAGCACTTTGCCGCCGCGGGTCACAACGTCCTCTGCCACAATGAATTTTTCCTTGGGATTGATCTGGAAACCGCGCCGAAGAACCAATCTCCCGTCTTGTTTTTCGGCGAAAATGTGTCGTTTCCCCAAATGGCGCGCTACCTCTTGACCCACGATGATCCCCCCGAGGGCAGGAGAGATGACCGCATCAGCCGGGATGCTCGCCAGCTTGGCGGCCAAACGTGCGCAAATCTCGGACGCTAAGTCCGCATGTTGTAAGACCAGGGCGCATTGGAAGAACTCGCGGCTATGCAGCCCGGAACTAAGGACGAAATGCCCGTGCAGCAGAGATCCGGTCCGTTCAAATATCTCTAAGATAGATTCTTCCACGGTTTACGACGGTTTGATTGCGATCGCCTCAATCTCGACCTTCGCGCCTCTCGGTAAGCCGGAAACCTCGATGGTGGATCGTGCGGGCGGAGCAGCAGAAAAAAACGTGGCGTACACTGCGTTCATATCTGCGAACCGGGTAAGATCAGTTAAGAAAACGGTAGTCTTTACTATGTTTGCGTAGGATAACCCCGCGCTTTTTAGGACCGCTCCTAGGTTGAGTAGCGCCTGTTTTGTCTGCTCAGCAACTTCTTGGCCCACCAATTCACCGGTGCCAGCTTCCAGTGGCACTTGGCCGGAGCAAAAAATGAAAGGCCCAGCGCCAATCGCCTGCGAATACGGTCCGAGGGCGGGCGGTGCGTCAGGGGAGGAAAAGACCGTCTTCATGAGAGCGTTCAAGGGTACGTAGCCACTGATGCCTGTCAACACGCTCGCATACCATACCGTGGCCGGCTATTTTAGCCGGGCAGCAGTTTCGGGATCAATTTGTTTCACCAGCGACTCGAGCTCAGCAACCCTTTGTTTGAGTTTCTTTAGTTCCTGAAACATTCGTGGCAGCCGTTTTGCACTCATCTCACGGCGGAGGGCATCCCGCAGGGGCACTGCCGGAGTACCGCCGACTAGATTACGCGGGGGAATATTTTCGCTGATTCCCGATTGCGCGTAAACGACCGAGTCATCGCCCACTGACATGTGATCGGGCAGGCCAGACTGCCCGCCCATCACTACTCGGTCACCCAGCTGCGAGCTTCCGCCTAAGCCAACCAAGGCGACCACCAAACAGTTCTGACCAATTGAGGCATTGTGACCCACTTGGATCAGGTTATCCAGTTTCGAGCCTCGACCGATTCGAGTCTCTCCCATCGTCCCTCGATCAATGCAGGTGCTAGAGCCGATCTCTACATCATCTTCGATCACAACATTTCCGATCGAATTGATGCGCACGATTTCCGTGTTGAAGTTGCTGATCTGTTTTTTGGCTTTCACATCTTCCACGCTCCCGCGTTCCGGCGTGACGAAGGCAAAGCCATCGCCCCCGATTGTCGCGTTCGGCTGGATGATGACGCGATTGCCGATCTCGCATCGATCGCCAATACAGACTCCGGCGTGGATCAAGCATTTCGTCCCCAGCACCACGTTTGCGCCAATGCTTACATGACTAACGATCCGTGTGCCCTCGCCGATAGTGGCCTCTGGCCCGATCCAGCAATGAGGTCCAATGCCTACATCATTTCCCACTTTGGCGCTCGGGTCGATAACTGCGGTTGGATGAATGCCGGGAGGTAAATAGACCGGGCGCTCGAAGAGTTCCATCAGTCGAGCCAGAGCTAATCGTGGACGCTTGACCGAGATCCAATTGGGTGTTTTGGCAGGATCCACGTCCTCCGGTACGACTGCGCTGACCAATTCTCCGGAAGCGAGATAATTCGCAGCACTAGCGGAAAGTAACAACGCCAGATCACGAGGGCCGCTAGCGAGCGCTGGATGGACCACGCGCTCAATTTGCAGCGCAGCGTCTCCATGGAGATGTCCCTCCAGGGATTTGGCTATTTCGCCCAAGGTCTTCATAAGCCAGAACTAGTTCGTTGGGTGTTGCCAGCAGTCAAGGGGTAACGGTACCGATCGCCGATTGGCAGTTATCGGTTTTCGGATTCACTGGACGGTAATGCTCCAGCTATCAGATTTCCCTAAAGCTAATCGCCTGGTTACGGCTTCGGTGGTCGCGGTTTCGGCTCGATAGACGATCGGACCGGTCTGTGTTTGCGAAGCGGTTATCTGCAAGTGTTCAATTGAGCCGGTTTTTGCGAGAAGGGTGATCGCATAGCGTTCGGTCCCTACTGGAAACTCGCCAAGAATCACCCCATCCAGCTGCAGCCGAACTGTGCCGGCCGCGGTTCCATCGTCTGGCATAAACCAAAGAGTGAAGGCTGCCACTCGTTGCTGATCGAGATCATCCGCGAGCGATTTGGCTAGCGGCGACAGCGGCTGTGCAATCTGGCCGTGAGCCAAACCCAATTTAACCTGGTTTAGAGCGTCCCCAGAAAGCTCAGAGGTCGCCTTGGTCCACAGATAAAGACCGATTCGTTGATCCGATTGGTTTTGCCTCAGCAGTGTTTTCGTCAAGTTGGTCGTTTCCGGATCAACGTCCTGGTCAGACAACCGCAGCATCTTGCTCTGTGGATCCGGATCTTCAAAACCTCCGTTCATCAGCAGAGAGGCGACGACGGCAAGGAGGGCCACGACTCCTAGGCAGGCTGTCGTTCGCACGGCCAAGGGCAGCCACCAGAAGGTAATCGGCCTCCTTCGGGGTGGAGCAGAGGGCTTTCTGGAGCCAGCCGTTACGGGCGAGCGAGCACGACGAGAAGACGCACCTGGCATAAACCTGCAGTCGACAATGCCCTAGGGGAGGCTCGCTGCCAAGTCGGAACGCCGTGAACGGAAGCCGTGATTGGTGAAAAGCCAGGGCTTCTGCTACGCCGAATCGGGTGGCTGTCCGATCTTTTCGGGGATGCGATGGCTTATTGGGGCGCTAGTTCTCAGCACTGTTCGCCGCACTCACGGCCGTTTCGGCCAAAGTGGACGTTTCCACGATCAACTTGCACCTTGCTCTTTCGTGTTCCGCATGCCATCACCAATCACGTTTCTCCGTTCCCAGCGCTCCCGGCGTTCTTAGTTGCCACTCGCTAGCTTGAGAATTCCGTGAAATTCTTCCTGAGTCAGCGGCATCACCGATAGACGGGATTGTTTGAGCAACGGTACTCCTTCGAGCTTGGGTTCAGCCTTAATTTGATCAAGCGTTACTGGCGGGTTCACTGCTCGTTCAGGCTTTATCTCAACGGCTGACCAATCACCGTCAGCTGCAGTAGGGTCAGCAAAGGCTTGTTTGGTAACCCGGGCCACGCCGACCACCGCCTTACCATTGACACTGTGATAGAAGAGAACTTCATCGCCCAGTTTCATGTCTCGCAGATTATTACGGGCTTGAAAATTACGGACTCCCGTCCAATCGGTCTTCCCATCGGCGACGAATTGATCCCAGGAATAAGCAGTCGGCTCCTGCTTCACCAACCAGAATTGGCTCATGACAGCGCATACCATGGCTCCGGCCTGAGGAGAAGCAAGGGAGGAAATGCGGAATGCGGATTGCGGAATCGGGCATGGACGCGGGTTCAGTATTCTTTCAGAGGAGCATCACCTATGTCTTGAACCTAAAGTGTTACTCCCCATATTCCGTCATTCATTCCGCAATCCACAATCCGCATTCCGCGTTTTCCTCTCATGTCCGGCATTTTGATCACCTTTGAAGGCGGAGAAGCTTCCGGTAAATCGACGCAGGTCGCGCGTCTGGTGAGAAGACTGGAAGCGACCGGGCAGCCGGCTACTGTTGTGCACGACCCCGGAACAACGGAAGTAGGCAAGGCGATCCGGCAACTGCTGCTGCATGCGCGGGAAAGCAATAGCCTCAATAATATGACCGAATTGCTCTTGTTTGGCGCCAGTCGGTCGCAATTGATCAGCGAAATCATTCGACCGGCATTGGCACAAGGTCGTGTCGTCGTTTCCGATCGATTTGCTGATTCAACTGCGGTTTACCAAGGCCATGCTCGCGGGCTGAGTGCGCAGTTTATTAGAGAACTGGAAAGGTTTTTGCTGGGCGAAATTCGGCCGAAATTGACATTTGTGCTCGATCTGGATTTGCCAACGATGCGGAAACGACAGCTCCGGCGGGTACGGCCGGTCAATCAACCAGATCGGCTGGAACAATTGCCCGACGAATTCCATCAACGAGTGCGCGAAGGGTACTTGGAGCTCGCGCGCCGTGAGCCAGATCGGATTCGCCTCGTCGACGCGTCATTGCCGGAAAACGAGATAGAGGAGATCATTTGGAAGGAATGTAATGCCATTCTTAGCTGCTGAAGCCGCTGAACACCTGGTCCGCGCCCATCAACTTGGCCGATTAGCTCATGCGTTTTTGATTTCAGGTCCCGACGGTTCGGGAAAGTTGGAGCTGGCCGAGCAATTCTATAGCGCCGTTAATAAAGTTCGTGACGCGGCTCGTGATCCCGACTTCCATCTGGTTCAACCGGAGTCCAAATCGCGTCGTATCTTGGTCGAACAGATCCGCGCGCTGGAGGAAGAACTGCGGATGCGCTCGACGACCGGTAAGCTCAAGTTTGGGGTGATCGCAGATGCGGACCGCATGATGCCGCAGTCAGCTAACGCATTTCTTAAAACTCTGGAGGAACCTCCCAATGGGTCGCTGCTCCTGCTTTTGACCTCGTTACCCGAGGCGCTGCTGGAAACAATCCGCTCTCGTTGTGTAATTCTAACTTTGCGTTCTCCGAGCCGGCGACCACTCGGATTATCGGAACGCGTCTTTTTCGATGCGGTGTCTCAAATGACCAACGAACGTTCCTGGACCGTCGGATCGGGCTTGGCTTTGGCTCGTCTCTTTCAGGACCAACTTGCGCGTATTCGCGATGACATTGAGACGGAGCATGATGAACGACTCAAACGCGAGTCAGGGCTATACAAAAACTCAACCGATGGAAAGTGGCTGGAACAAGAAGAGGATCGTCTCGACGTGCTTACTGAAAGCCGCTACATCCGAGCGAGAATGGCGTTCGTCGAGAAAATTTTAGAATGGTATGGTGACGCGTTGCGGGCCCGCCAAGGGGGCGAGCAAAGGGACCTGGACGATTACCGCGAGGCGACAGCCGGTTTCGCCAAGGAGATCCCGGTTCGGGACCTATTAGAGAGGGTTCGCGCTTTCCAGGAATTGCGAGAACACCTCTCCCGGAATGTTCACGAAGGCCTAGCCATCGAAGTGGCTTTTCTGAAAGGGTTTGGTCCGTTGCCGGGCGATCGGCTAAGCCCTCAGTCGCCTCAGTGAAAACCTTGGGCGGCGCTGCTACCAATTCGGCAGACTTCGTGCACTATTATAATCCTGCATCCATATCATGAATCTCTATCTGCTGCGTCATGCCGAGGCCGAGCAAGAAGCGGCTTCGGACGGTGAGCGCCAATTAACCAAACGAGGTCGCGAACAAGCTCGGACCATTGGCCGATTTTGTGCGCGAAATGATCTGTATCCGGAAACAATCATTACGAGTCCTTTGGCCCGAGCCCAGCAGACAGCGAAAATCGTCGCCGATGAGCTCAAGATCGCCGATCGAGTGCAGGTTTGCGGATTCACGACAGCTGGAATGACCACAGAGGGCGCACTTAACGGTCTAAAGTCGTTTACCGATCACTCTTCGGTTCTGCTCGTTGGTCATGAGCCGGACTTCAGCGAGTTTGTTGCTGCGCTCATTGGAGGTAAGGAAGAATCTATCCGGTTTCGCAAAGCGAGTCTTGCAAAAGTCACTTTACCGAAGCTCAAAGCGGGTGTTGGTAGACTGGAATTCCTCCTTCCGGTGAAGTTCCTATGAAACCCGAGATTATTCGCACCCGCTCGTTTGTTGAAGAGGCCGCCCGATTCATCGCTGACTCTGCACGAGATGCCATTGATGAGCGCGGCCATTTCCGGCTGAGCTTGAGTGGCGGAAATACGCCACGCCCTGTTTATCAGGCACTCTCTTTATTAGATTGCCGTTGGAGTAAGTGGATCGTCACTTTCGGTGACGAGAGATGCGTACCTCCCGACGATAGCGAAAGCAATTATCGGATGGCATCGGAGTCGTTCCTCCTTGTGACCAGCCTGGGGGAAGTGCTGCGCATCAAAGGGGAGGCGTCGCCAGAGGAAGCGGCTGGCGAGTATGAAACCGCTCTCGGACATTATGCCAAAAAATTGGGGGAAAAGCGTTATCGCCACGACTTAATCTTGCTCGGTCTGGGTGATGACGGTCACACCGCTTCGCTCTTTCCCGGTACCGCGGCTCTGGAGGAGCGAGAGCGCAATGTGGTGAGCAACTTCGTTCCGAAGTTCAACAACCATCGAATTACTTTTACCTATCCGCTTATCAACGCCGCTCGGCGGATTGCGTTTCTCGTCAACGATCCTAAAAAGAAAGGGATGATCGATCAGGTTCTTAGCGGAAAAAGCGGATTGCCGGCCGAACGCGTTCAGCCCGAAAAGGGCGAGCTGATTTGGTTTATCGGCGCCTGACGGAACGCCGACTTTGGTAGCGGCGACTGTCCCGTTATGTCCCCTCTTGTGCCGCGGACTTAAGATGACCAACGAAGGAATTGACTGACCCAGACCGAAAAGCGCAGTCGCCATCGCTTCGATGGCGCCAATCGCTCACACCTAGGTGTTTTCAACGGGATCCGACTTCAGCCCATGCGCGTCAACTTAAGGGGTCGCGATCAAGATCGTAAAGATCGTTTGGGGGGCAGAGAAAATGAGTCCCGCGGGGACCTGACGAAAGTAACCCGGCAGCTGCCGGACTAGGTTAGCGTTTTTAAAGTCGCCATCGGATGGTAGCGGTTGGCGTTCGACCCCCGACATGCTAGCGCCATTCGCGGACCACACCATGGCGACTGGAACCAAAGGCCAGGCTCGCTTAATTCCTTCCGGTGAAAGTATTAGACCGGCACCCGTTTAACTTCGGAGGACAGTCGCCGCTGATATCAGTGTCGCAGTTATTCGTGACCGAGCGAGGCGATCCTGCACAGCAAGGCGGAGGGAGGTTGTGAATAACTGCGCCGCAGGCGAGAATTTCGCCGGCGGACGTCCTG
>JBEEIB010000459.1:0-5804 GCA_041167675.1 Verrucomicrobiota bacterium | reverse complement strand
TCATCTGGATTGACGATTGGTCCCCCCGATCTGCCGCTCTCAATATGGCGATTGATGAGGCGCTGCTGATGCAACCATCGACGACCGCCATATTTCACACCTATCGATGGGAGTCTCGCAGCGTTTCTTTCGGTTATTTTTCAAAATGGGCGCTCGTCAGAAAGCAATATCCCGACCGGGATCTAGTTCGGCGTTGGACCGGCGGAGGCGCAGTAGAGCACGGCGAGGATTTCACCTATTCCTTAATTCTTTTGCACACGGAAAAGTCGCTGCGGGCGCAGGCTTTGTACGAGGCGCTTCATTGGAGTATTGCCGAAACCTTTCGCGAATACGGAAAACCGGTCGCGCTATCGGATGGCACGGACGACGGTCCGTCGATGAATTGTTTCGATCGGCCGGTTCAGCATGATGTGACTCACGAGGGAGTAAAGATTGCCGGTGCAGCGATCCGGCGTCTGCGAGATCGGTTGCTGTTGCAAGGTAGTATCCAGCGAACCGATTTGTGGCCGGATTTAGGATCTCGGCTGGCACAAAAACTGAGTTTGGTGGTTCGAAAGCAGCAGGTTTTGCCGCAGATAATCGATATGGCCTGGCGTATTGCGAGCGAAAAATATGGAACCGATGCCTGGACTCGTCGAATTTAGTGATTTGACACTTGCACTAGGTTCCGGCCAGCTTTGTGCTCCGTTGTTCCGATTTAATCTATGAATGACGCATTTTTCCGTAACCGCCTTTTTGCCGATGTGGGCGCGGATACACTGCGGTCCGTCGCGATTCGAGAGATGGATTTTAAAACCAATGATCTCATCGTTCGGGAGGGAGCGCCCGGAAATTCGTTGCTTTTGGTAGGAACAGGCAAGGTGCAGATCTCGAAGGCCGGACGGCAGGGGCAGGAAGAAGTGCTCTCGGTCCTTGAACCAAACGATTTTTTTGGCGAATTCGCAATCCTCGATCATGGTCCTCGCTCGGCGACTGCCATTGCCTTGCAGCCGAGCTTGATTGGAGAGATCGATCGAGCGGCTTTAGATCTACTGATGGAGAGTGCGCCCAGAGTGCTCCCAATCAATTTCACCAAAGTCGTAGTAGAGCGACTGCGATCAACGAATGCGCGTTTCATTGATGAATTGCTACGCACCGAAAGGCTTACGTTACTTGGGACGATGCTCAGCTCGATCGTTCACGATTTGAAAAATCCGATGGCTGCGATCGTCTCTTCGGTGAGCTATCTCCAACAGAAAGCGCCGGACGAATTTACGCAAAATGCTGCTGCGATCATCAGAGGGGCTGCTGATCGCATGGTGCTATTGACGGAGGAGTTGCTTGATTTCGCGCGTGGCACTGCGCACCTTCGGCCAACTTGGACGACCGCCGATCGAATTCTTGAGCTCCTCGACGGCGAAATCCTGGAGCAGGTCAGGCTCTGTCCAATTGATATCAAAATTGATTTACGAACCTCGGATCAGTTCTTGATCGACGAGGGACGAATGACGCGCTGCTTGGCGAACATCATTAAGAATGCGCGAGAAGCGCTAAAGGATCGCGGAGAAATCTCCCTCATCTTTGCTCCACGCGACCAAGGCTTACTGATCTCAGTTGCCGATAACGGGCCCGGCATCCCCGAGGTCATTCGCGGCTGTGTTTTTGACCCTTTCGTTACCTCGCAAAAGCGAGGCGGGACCGGCCTTGGGCTTTCCATTGCCAAGTCATGTGTTGAGGCGCACGGAGGAAAAATTTGGTTCGATACGGCGACCAGAGCTGGAACAACGTTTTATGTCTGGCTTCCCCGCCAAGCGCCCTATAGCGCAATGACAAATGACAGATGACAAAAAGAGAATCTCACGCCAAGACGCAAAGGCGCCAAGATTCAGAAAGAGGTTGTTTATGACAAGTGCAGGATTACGAGCTCACTGCGACGACTTTGTTTCCTCTCGTTCTTAACTTTGCATCTTGGCGTGGGATCCCCGTTTTTGTCATCTGTCATTTGTCATCGGGCGAGGCTCAGCCGAGCCTCGGAAACACCGGTGATGGAGTGCCCACTCGGTGTCCATCCGCTAAGACACCCCACTTAAAGCCAGTCTCAATCGTGGCATTAAGCTGGCGTAAGATTGAAGAGCTGGCGCCGGGAATAATCGGGCTCATGCACTGAGCTAATAGTCGAGCTGATTCGGCCAGCGTATATAAAACCGAATCGAGTAGATCACTCGCGGCCGGGTCTTTTGCCAATTTCCATGGAGCCTTCTTTTCGACCAAAGCGTTCGCCGCGGCAACGAGCTCCCACACGGCTTCAAGCGCGGCGTGTGGTTGGAACTGCTCAAAGGCTTGCCGGTATTTCTCGATCATAGATTGCGCGATGGTCTCCAGCCGCTCCAAATCGGCGTCCGCCACCTTCGCCTTTCGCAACGTCCCGGATCGATACCGTTGAGCCATATTGATGGTGCGGTTCACCAGGTTACCAAGGTCGTTGGCGAGGTCCGCGTTATAGCGCGAGATCAGCCGTGCTTCGCTGAAGTCAGCGTCTTGACCTGTGATGATGTCGCGCATGAGGTAATAGCGGAGCGCGTCGGCTCCGTATTTCTCGGTGAGGAGCTGAGGGTCAACGACATTGCCAAGGCTTTTGCTCATCTTCGTCCCGCTCACATTCCACCAGCCATGGACGAGTAGGCGGGGCATTTGACTATCGGAAAATCCCATCGCATGCAGCATGATGGGCCAATAAATGCCGTGAGCCGGAACCATGATGTCCTTGCCTATGATGTGGGCCTGACAAGGCCAGAGCTCCGCGAAGTCAGGCAGACCAGCTCCCGTTTCGGCGAAATATCCGGCGAATGTGACGTAATTAAGCAGCGCGTCGAACCAAACATAGGTCACGTAGTCCGGATCGAATGGAAATTCAATTCCCCAAGAAAGCCTTTCTTTAGGGCGAGAAACGCAGAGGTCCCCGGAAATCCGATCGATCGCGTTCAAAAGCTCAAGCCGGCGAAAGTTTGGGATAACGAAATCCGAGCGATTCTCCACCAAGTTCTTTAGCCAGTCTTTGTATTTCGCGAGTCTGAAATACCAGTTTTCCTCTTCCAGTAGAATAACTTCGCCCCATTCCGGACCGAATTCACCGTCCGCATCACGGTCTTTATCGGTGAGAAATTGTTCCTGACGGATGCTGTAGTAGCCGGAGTATTTTTCTTTGTAGAGTTCTCCTTTCTCGAACAATGCTTGAAGCACATTTTGCACGGCACGTTTGTGTCGAGGATCGGTGGTAGCGGCCCAGCCATCCTTTTGGATCAACAGCTTGTCCCAAAGATCGAGAAACGAATCGGTGAAGCGTTGCGCAAATTGCAGTGGCGCAATACCCTCGCGTTGGGCAGCCTGTTGTACTTTCTGGCCATGCTGATCCACCCCGGTAAGAAAGAATGCAGGCTGGCCAGCCACTCGGCGGTACCGGGTGATCACATCCCCGAGCACGACCTCGTAGGCGTAACCGATGTGAGGGCCCGCATTGGTGTACGCGATAGCTGTGGTGACAAAATATTTCGATGGATTCACGGCTCAGAATTCCGATTGGCGTTCAGGGTTTTGGTTCCGGCGCAATTTTCCCGCCCCAGGAGAGAATTCGTGCTTTCACCCCGGCTGACTCGGCCTCTTTGATCTGATTGTTGCGAACGTAGAGCAACGAAAGACTCGACCAGGCCAGTTGATCATTCGGATGCAGCTCGACGGCTTTCTGTCCGGCTTCGATGGCTGTACTAAAGTCTCCGTTCTTCATGAGCGCCATGCCCAATGCATGCCAGCCATCAAAGAATCCAGGCTCGATCTCCACGCATTGTCGGTATTTCTCGATGGCGCTCGGTAGTTCACCGATCGCCAAGTCAGCGTTGGCGTCATCGAATAACTGCTCGACGGACTTGGGAATCTCTTCCATAAGAATTGGTTGGTTATCCGTTCTCTAAAAAGAGAGACTCAAGACACTAAGCCAAAGCTCAGCCGTTCTGGAATCCGGTAACCGGGGAGCCTCCAGCCTTTTGCGTCGCGACCCGCAACCATTCACGAAACATTTGTCCGGCGAAATAATCATTGAAGGCGGCATACTGCGCCTTTTTATCCGCCTGGTACTTGTTTTCGTCGATTGGCTCCTTGCTATCCAAGTGGACCAATAACCCATCTTCGCTTTCGAAAAGTACACCGGATATTTGTCCTGGCTGCAGTTCCACCTGATTCATGCGCAACGCAACGAACACAGGATTCTTCATGTCTGGTTTTCCCATCATCGCGAACGGCTCAGCGGACTCGACCTTTAGTCCGGCTTTCTGCGCGGCATCAGCGAATGTTGCTCCGCCTTTAATCGCCTCTTCGATTTGACTGCGGATTTGCTGACCTTTGGTTAAGATTGCTTCCTGGACCTTGCCCTTTTTGATGCCGGCTACGATCTGGTCTTTTGCCTCTTCCAAGGTCAGTGGACGGCTCGGCTGCAGATCAACCAGCCTGATGACGTAAAATCCATCCTTGCCTTGGACCTCGTCGAGAGGTTGATCTTTGGTTAGATTCTGCGCCTGTCGCACAACTTCGGGCAACGTCATGATCAAGGGATCAGGCTGGTTCGCCTCGAAAAAACCGGTTTGCTGCACTTTCAAACCTTTCTCCTGGGCAACCTGATCGAATTGGTCCGGATGATCGCCAAGCGGCTGAACGAAAGCTTCGGCTTGCTCAGCCAAGGTCTTGAGCTCGGTCTGTTTTTGCTGGTCGGCCAATTTCTTTTGCTCTTCGGTAAGCGCAAACGCGACAAACTCGATCTTTTTCTTCTCCGGGGTCTGTAATTGGGCAGCGTGCTCTTTGTAGTAGTTCTGCACGTCCTGATCGGAAACGACGATGTCTTTTTGAAAGTCAGCACTATTCAACCGGATAAATGAGCAACGGAGGAGTTGGTTTTGTTGCTCGTAAGTTTGGCGGTAAAGCGCTTCTGGAAGCGGAGACGACCCGCGAATAATTGCAGAGATCTTTTGGAAGCGCAGCTGATCGGCCACCACATCGTCGAGGTCAACCGCAGTCATGCCGTTTTTCTTCAGCAGCTCGACGGTTTGCTGATACTTCGATGGGTCAAATTGGTTGTCAGTCTGAAACGCTGCTAGACTGCGTTCCGCGTTTCGGATCTCTTCGGCGGATGGATCGAGCTGGAGGCGCTTCGACTCGTCGCGAATCAGCAAAACATTCCAAGCAAAAACTTCGCGCTGTTGCTCTCGCGATCCCTGCCCCGCGGTTAATTGTTGCAGCAGGTCGGAAAACTGCAGGAGATACGCGATCTGACCAGATCGATCTACTTTTTGCAGCTCTTCCACGGTTATGGATCTGCCATTAATCTTGCCGATTACAGCCTGAGGTGTGTTACGTGTCCGGGTCGGGTTCATGAACCAGACGAACGAAACGATCGTCAGAACCGTGACAACAATCAGCAGAATTCGCTGCCGTTTGCGAATAATTTCCAACATATGAGGAGGAGGAAGTTGGACACGGAAAGGGCATTTTTCAACGAAAATAGCCAAGAGCCTGCCGCGGTCGAAGGCACGAACAGCTCCGGTAGCGGCGACCGTCCGAGCGAAAGTCAGTCGCGTACCAAGCATGAGCACTTCACCGAAGGGAATGGAGTGAGCCCCGGCCGTTAAGCGCAGTCGCCATCGTACGGTTAACGGTTATGGGTGTTATAGACGGAATGCGAGAGCGTTCATCGCCGCTACCAATCTTTAGCTGTGCCGAACGCTAAACGCAGCGGCACGATGGCGACTGCGCTTTGTGGCGGCACCATGCGAGCAGCTTCG
>JBEEIB010000458.1:0-11482 GCA_041167675.1 Verrucomicrobiota bacterium | reverse complement strand
TGCCTCCTCTTCTGTCGCTTACGTTAAAGCTCCTTCTGCGGAGGTGAGATATGCCAATTAATTCGGAAAATGACAGCCTTGAATGTTAAAAATTAGGCTGATCAAGTGTAGTTGCTCAGACGCATACACTCTAAGCTACAGCTATCTGGACCCCGTCCTGCACAACCAATCGCCTAGTCAAAAGACCTCAAGCGTGTTCGATACCTTCTTGCCTCCCGTCGGAAATGGTAGTGGCAGTCCAAATAGCGCGACGCTTCCACCAGCAGATTATCTCCAACCAGGTATTCCTCATCACCTGTTCAACGCTAACATCAACTATGAATTTAATTTCGGCTTGGGATTTAGTCTTGGCGCTGAAGTGACTAGTCCGATTAACGTCACTTACGGCGGAACGATCAAGATACCGACTCAATTTACACTGAACGCAGGCGTCTTTTACCAGTGGAAGAACTACGAGGTCCGAGTCGATTTTCTAAACTTCACGAATCAAAAGAACTGGGCGACCGTGAGCACATCGAACGGATCCGACCTGATTTACCCAGAGATGCCGTTCCAGGCACAAGGAACGCTGAAAATACGTTTCTAAGGCTAGGATTGGCGCCAGCGGCGAACCGCTCACTTAATGTCGTGCTAAAGTATCGCCATGCTTACCAAGCCAGGGACTCTTCTGCGTATCGAGGGTGGTTGTGTTCTTGCTCTTAGCATTCTTTGCTATCGAGAGGTAAATGCCAGCTGGATCCTGTTTATCGCATTGCTCCTGGTGCCGGATCTCGCAATACTGGGTTACCTGCGCGGCGTGCGGGTCGGAACCGTTCTTTACAACCTGGTGCACACGCTGACCGGACCGCTCCTATTGATCGGGTTCGCCATTCTGGAAAAATCCCCTTGGCTCTTAGCTTATGGGTTGAGCTGGACCTCGCATATCGGACTCGATCGATTGCTTGGCTTTGGCCTCAAGTACCCAACGCGTTTCAACGAAACGCATTTGCAGCGGGTGGGATCAGCACTAGCAGGCGAAGCCAAGTAGCCTGAGCTGTTGCCAGGACCAAGAATCCCGCTGCACCTACCCATTCGGTCTGCCATCTTTCGAACCGGCACATCGAGTTCCTGCGGCGGGTTGACGGCAGCGGCACGAGTGACAATTTAAGGGAAGGCTGTCGCGGCCGCTACGTTTACTTAGATCGCACTCGTAAATATCAAGCCTGCAGACTTAGCAAAATGAAAAGCCTTCCCAATCCGGACGATTACCGAAAGGCCGATTTCCCGATCGAGCCGATTTTCGTAAGACGTTGGTCACCGCGCGCAATGAGTGGTGAACCGATCACCGACCAGGAAATGATGACACTGTTTGAAGCGGCGCGCTGGGCACCTTCCACCTACAATGAACAAGAGTGGCGTTTCCTCTACGCCAAGCGCGCTACGCCTCAGTGGCAAACGTTCTTCGATTTATTGGTCGAATTCAATCAGTCGTGGTGCCAACGTGCAGCGCTACTGGTCGTCATTCTGGCGCACAAAGTTTTTCAGAATGGAAAAGATAATCGGGTGCATCTTTTTGACTGTGGCAGCGCCTTTGAGAATCTGGCGTTGCAGGGCACCGCGATGCAGCTGGTCATACATGGCATGCAAGGGTTCGATTATGAAAAGGCGCGAACCGCACTACGAGTACACGATGATTATGCAGTGGCGGCGATGTTTGCGGTAGGCCGTCCCGGCGACCCTGATGATCTTCCGAAACCGGTGCAGGAACGCGAAAAGCCTTCCGGCAGAAAACCGGCACGGGAACTCATCTGTGAAGGAGCGTTCGGGTTCGGCGGTTAACCCTGGGTCATCATCGATCACACCTCTCGCCGGATGTTAGCGTTCAGGAAGCGACATTCGACGATTCGACGTGCATAACACCCATATCGTACCTTCTTATTATTATCTTGGGCCGCGGCAGGAGCCTCGCCCTACCAGCTCCTCCCCTACGCCTCTACTTGGCGAAAACTGCGGAGACGAAATGCCAGGGCTAAGAGCATAATCCCAAATATTAAAGCGTACGCTCCAATCCAATACACGACAGCCAAAGCGCCGGCACTAGGAAAGATGAGAATGAAAAGTCCGAAAAGCAGCGAAAGCACTCCCATCAGGATGAGCCAAATTTCGTCGGTTAACACTTGGCGCAGGCGAATACCCGCGATTATTTCGAGCACACCAGTAAAGATGGCCCAGAAGGCGATCAGGTACAGCAGTACCATGGCGGTAATTCCCGGCCAAAGGAACGTCAGGATGCCGGCAATGATTCCGATAATTCCTTCGAGGACCAGAGCCCAGTGGTGACTTGGAGACCTGGCGGCCGCCACCAGGTCAAAGATTCCGTCCAGGAAAACATAGGCTCCAAAAAGCAGCACCAAGCTAAGCAATGTGATTCCAGGAATGAAGAAGGCCAAAAGACCGAAGAGTACGGCCAACACGCCACGCAGAGCCAAAGCCCACCAATAGCGCGCCAACAAATGCAGCATAGTCAAATCCTCCTATTCTCGATTAAGAAAACGAACAGTGTGACGCAACACGTCCACCTCTCTGGACAAATCCATGATCGGTTTAACGCCGGTCAGATTAATCCCGCAATCCACGCGCAGGTGTTCAATTCGCCGTAGCGTCCGAATCGCCTCATCATCAAACCACCAGCCGGCGTAGGCGGGATCGATGGCCGGCGACACCAGCCCATATTTGAAATAAACAACAATATGACGGCGCGGTACTTGCACCGGAGTCGCCACCGTCTCGATTGGGTAAACGCTGCTCGCATCGGGCTCGAAAGGCTGCAGCGCGGTGTTACCAGAACTAACTGAATCGCCGATCATATTCATCCTTTCCTTCGAATGACCATCTCGCTTTGCTGGGAATTGGGGGACGAGACATCGAATGAAATTTAACCCTTGGCCGGCCCAACTCTGTCTTTCGGCTGAGGCTGAGAGGCAACGGCGGCTAAGTTTCCGGACGCGCCAAAAGCCGGCACCTCCCTTCCGACCAGCCGATAAAATGTTGGTCCGTCAATGGACTCAGACTTGAGCAATTCGGCAGCCACATGCTCGAGTTGGTCGCGATGGGCAGACAAGGTTTCCCTGGCCTGTTCGTACCCCAGGTCGAGCAATTTCCTAACTTCTTCATCGATTTCCCGCGCGGTTGCTTCGCTGCAGTCCCGTTGTAATTGAAACTCCTGGCCATTGAGAAAGGTTGGCTGGCGCTGGACACAATTGGCCAACCCAATTCGGTCACTCATCCCATATAGCGCCACCATCTGGCGAGCGAGCGCGGTGGCCCGTTCCAGATCGTTCTGGGCTCCAGTACTGACCTCGGCGAAAATGACCTCCTCTGCGGCGCGTCCGCCGAGCAGGCCGCGAATACGATCCAATAGCTCGCTCCGCGTCATCAGGAATTGATCTTCGGATGGCAGCTGCATTGTATACCCGAGCGCTCCTCGCCCCCGCGGCACAATGCTGATTTTGTGCACCGGATCGGCGTGTTCGCTGTAGACAGCTATTAATGCGTGACCGACTTCATGATAGGCGACCCGGCGTTTTTCCTCCTCGCCGAGTCGGCGGCTCTTGCGCTCAGGCCCGGCCACTACTTTCTCGATCGCATCTTCCAAATCGCGTTGCGTAATTTCTGTCGCGCGCCGTCGCGCTGCGAGCAAAGCAGCCTCGTTCAGCATGTTTGCCAAATCAGCGCCAGAGAGTCCGGCCGTGGCGGCAGCGATTCGCCGTAAGTCAACATCACGTGCGAGGTGCTTGTTTCTGGAGTGTACTTTCAGAATTGCTTCGCGGCCATCAAGATCGGGTGCATCTACGACAACTTGACGATCAAAGCGGCCGGGGCGAAGCAAAGCCCGGTCGAGAACCTCAGGACGGTTAGTAGCGGCCAGGATGATAACGCCTATGTTGGGCTCAAAACCATCCATCTCCACCAACAAAGCATTAAGGGTCTGCTCACGCTCATCGTTGACCGTACCTACATGGACACCTCGTTGGCGGCCGATAGCATCAAGTTCATCAATGAATATGATACAGGGCGCATGCTGCTTGGCTTGCTTGAAGAGATCGCGCACTCGCGCCGCGCCGACTCCCACAAACATTTCTACGAAATCGCTGCCGCTAATTGAAAAGAACGGTACCTTCGCCTCGCCGGCTACAGCGCGAGCCAATAGCGTTTTACCGGTTCCCGGCGGGCCAACCAACAGCACGCCCTTTGGGATGCGGGCGCCCAGGTCTTCGTATTGCTTGGGGTTCTTGAGGAAATCGACAACCTCCTTCAACTCAAACTTGGCTTCATCGGCGCCGGCTACATCGTCAAATGTAACCCCGGTGTTCGGGTCCGCGACGAGCCTCGCCCGGCTCTTGCCGATAGAAAAAATCGATTCGCCCGTGGGATTAAGTCGGCGCGTAAGGAAGGTCCAAATACCGACCATAAAGAGAATCGGTAAAACCCATCCAAGCAATAGCTGCGAGATAATTCCCGGTCGCGCAGCCGCGTATTCAACATTGGCAGCTTGAAGCTCCTTGACCAAATCGGGATCCTCGACGCGCTCGGTCCGAAAGAGGAACGGCTGAGTTTCCGCCGGCGAGGGCCGGGCTTGGTTGTTGGGAGCGACGGTCGGATTGGATTTTTGATTTTCGTTGCTGGGAGAGCCCGTTGGATTGGCCCCTGGCGTTTGGTTTTTCGACTCGCTCGCCGCCGAAGGCACGATACGACCATCGATTTCGTCTTGTTTGACAATGGCGGCGGCAACCTCATGCCGGGCAAGGTATGCTTTAAATTGGCTATAAGGAATCGTACGAACCGACAGCTGATAAAAGAGATCCTGCCACCCCCAGAGAATCAACAGCATAAAAAGGAAATAGGCGATGCTCCACTGCCACCGCGGCGGAGGTTGATCTACCTTAGCCGGTTTTTTGATAGGAAGATTGATTTGTGGTTCTCGCTTCATAGTTACCCGCTAATAAGAACCGTGCACACGGGCATTAGCCATTTCAATTGTCTGTCGAAGTTAGTTATTACTGCGTCGGAAGCAGGCGCGCTGAACACGAGGTTCGCCACCGTGCAATATCCAAGTCTCGCCGGGCTATTGCGTTTCGCTCACCGGTTCTTGGCGTCCGATGCGCTGTTTTTGCCATAATGTCGTGGAGATCCATCTCTACTCCGCGGTGCGCCATGCTGTATTCGCCGCGGTACTCGGTTCGAGGCCAGCCTTGAGCTGCAACAGGACGGTTGATCGATCGCGCAGGTCATAGGCCGCGGCCGAACCGTAAGCTTCTCCCGACGGCACAAAAGAGGGCTCCCGCGCCGTGTCGACTACAAGCTCCCATTCCACGTTACGCAAGCCGGGCAAAACAAATGGAACCGGCTCATAGTGGGCGTTGAGCAAAACGAGAAATGTATCATCTTGAATCGGGCGTCCGCGCCGATCCCGTACGTCCATGCTCGCGCCGCTCAGCAGCACACCAAGACAACGAATAAACCAGGACTCCCATTCGGCATCCGACATTTCAGCGCCAGTGGAGTTAAACCACATGATGTCTTTAATGGTGGCTCCTCGAATCGGCCGGCCCTGGAAAAACTTGGGCCGGCGAAAGACTGGATGAGCTCGTCGAAAGGCCAGCAGCTCGCGAGAAAAGGTTAGGAGTGACTTCGCGCGTCCGTCGTGTTCCCAAGATAACCAGCTGATCGGGTTATCCTGACAATAGGCATTGTTGTTACCAAATTGAGTTCGGCAGAACTCGTCACCCGCGCAAAGCATCGGTACGCCCTGACTAAGAAAAAGTGTTGCCAGAAAGTTACGTCGTTGCCGGTCACGCAAGGTATTAATCGCCTCGTCGTCGGTCGGCCCCTCTACACCACAATTCCAGGAGTTGTTGTTGTTTTCACCGTCGCGGTTTTCTTCGCCATTGGCTTCATTGTGTTTCTCATTATAACTAACCAAATCGTTTAGCGTGAAACCATCGTGGGCGGTGACAAAGTTAATTGAAGCATATGGTCGCCGACCGGTAGATTGATAAAGGTCAGAGCTGCCGCTTAAGCGGTAAGCGACTTCGCCGACCAGGCCAGCATCTCCCTTCCAGAACCGGCGTATAGCATCGCGATAGCGCCCGTTCCATTCTGCCCAACGTACGGGAAAGTTGCCGATCTGGTAACCGCCTTCGCCAATGTCCCATGGCTCGGCGATAAGTTTCACCTGTGAAATGATCGGATCCTGATGAATGATCTCGAAGAAAGCGGCAAATTTGCTCACCCCTGATTCGCCGCGAGCGAGCGAAGCAGCTAAGTCGAAGCGGAAACCGTCGACATGCATGTCGGTGACCCAATAGCGTAGGCTGTCGGTAATCATCTGCAACACCCGGGGCTTAGTCGCATCAAGCGTGTTGCCGCATCCGGTGTAGTCTATGTAATAACGTGGGTCCCAGGGTACCAATCGGTAGTAATTGACGTTCTCGATGCCTTTGAAATTGAGGGTTGGCCCGAGATGGTTACCCTCCGCTGAATGGTTATAAACCACATCGAGGATCACCTCGATGCCGGCCCGGTGAAGATTCTTCACCATCTGTTTGAACTCGGTAACTTGCCCGCCAATTGCTCCACTGCTTGAGTACCTGGAGTCCGGAGCAAAAAAACCGGCACTGTTGTAGCCCCAGTAGTTAGTTAGGCCACGGTTAACCAAATGCATTTCGTCAACATGCTGATGGACCGGAAGAAGTTCGACTGCGGTTACACCCAAACTCTTGAGGTAATCGATCGACGGTTGGCAGCCTAAGCCGGCGTAGGTGCCGCGCAACGGAACCGGCACTGCCGGATTGAGCATGGAGAACCCCTTGACGTGCATCTCATAAATGATCGACGTGTGCAACGGCGCGGACTGGAGTTCATCGTCGGTCCAGTCGAAATTGGGATTCACGACGACACACTTGGGTAGGCACCAGGCACTATCCCGGTGATCGATAACGAGATCGCCTTCCGGATGGCCAAACGTATAGCCAAACGTTTCTGCGGCCCAAGTGACTTGACCCGCAAGTGCTTGGGCATACGGATCAAGCACAAGCTTACTGGGATTGAAACGCAAACCACGCGCCGGTTCGTACACACCGTGTACGCGATATCCGTAGAGCTGCCCGGCTCCAGTCTCCGGCAGTAGAACATGCCAGGTTTGGTCGGTTTGATCGGTTACGGGAATCCGCAACTCGGTGGCAGTTGGCTCCGGTGAGTCGAACAAACAAAGTTCGACCGCGATAGCGTTCTCAGCGTAAAGTGCGAAATTGACACCCTCGTCAGTGAGCGTCGCGCCAAGCGGGTGAGGTTCGCCTCGCCAGATCTCTAGGTTCTTGCTCATGGAAACTAACCAAGCGCAGTATTTCGGTCACTCTCGGCTGTATTTCGGCTGCAGCACGACTGCCGTCTCACCCTGAAGATGCCAACAACCTTCCGCGGGCCAAGTCGGCATTCCTGAACCTCCATAATGAGGATCTTCACTGGCCCACCTCACGACCCAACTAGCGCCTTCCGGCGGCGCCAACAATGGCTCCGGAGCCGGTTCAAGGAGCAGGTCGCGACCCAAGTTGACGACCAGCAATCGATCCTCGTCAGCACGTTCAGCAAAAAAACGTAGTACGAACGATTCGACCCCAAGAATCGCTCCATCCACCCCTCCGTGACGCTGACGGTGGAAAGTGGAATCCTCTCGACGAATATGGAGTAGGTCGCGATGAAGGGCATACTCTTCTGCATGCAACCGACGCTCGTGGTGGTCGAGCTTGGATTCGACAAACGTCATCGGATTCCCCGGATCAGGAAGACGCGCTTGCATCTCCGGTGTCGCCAATACTCGGAATTGCGAGAGAAAGAGCGCTCGCCCTTTGGCAACCAACCGCGCGATTTCCTCCTTCTGGTCGACGAAGTAGAAGAATGGAGCGGAGGCGGCAAACTCCTGCCCTTGAAAAAGCATGGGTGTTTGCGGAGCTAATAGGAACATCGCCGTAATTGATCGGTACCGACTAGGGCTGGTCAACAAGTGCGCGCGCTTACCGGTACCGGAGTTTGCCAGCTGATCATGATTCTGCAGAAAATTGACAAACTTCCAGGGCGGTAAATCGAGGGTCGGCGTCCCGCGCGGTTGTCTTTGCCAAACGTACCATTGACCCTGATAAAGATATCCCCACTTAATCGCGGAGATGAATTCCTGCGGAGTGCCGCGATAATCAGTGTAGTAGGCATCGGCCCGGCCGGTCATCGCCACCATGGCGCTGTGGTGGAAGTCGTCGTTCCACATTGCGTCAATATCGTGTCCGCCTTTGGCGTAAGGTAGAAAATGGACGGCCTTTTGCGGCTCGTTCTCTCCGACGATGAGCGTCGAGCGCGGGCGAGCGACCTCTCGAGCCGTCCGGGTAATCGCTGCGAGGATATGGTCTCGTGAGCTATCAAAGATCTGTTGGGTGGCATCAATACGAAATCCATCTAAATGAAACTCCTCAATCCAGTAAGTGACATTCGCTAAGAAATACTCGCGGACAGGTCCGGAGTTAGATCCGTCAAAATTCGGCGTGTCGCCCCACTCGGATTGGTAACGGGTTGAGAAATAGTCGCGGGAATACTGAGCCAGATAGTTCCCATCTGGACCGAGGTGGTTATAGACGATGTCGAGGATCACTCCGAGACCAGCCTGGTGCGCCCGATTCACAAAATGGCGGAAATTCTCCGGGCGACCGTAAAGTCGAGTGGGAGCAAACAGGTTAACGCCGTCGTAACCCCATCCGAAGCGACCGGGGAAATCCGCCACCGGCATGATCTCGAGAGCAGTGATGCCGAGTGCGGCTAGTTCGGCCAATTCAGTTTCAGCAGCTTCCCACGTCCCCTCCTTCGAGAACGTGCCAATATGCATTTCGTAGAGTACTTGCCCCTCGGCGCCAATGCCCTTCCAATCGTTATCCGTCCATTTGAAATCAGTTGGATCGATTACCTGCGACGAGCCATGTGGACCTTGAGGCTGAAAACGCGAGGCGGGGTCCGGATAGGGCTGAGGTCCGCCATCCAGCCGGAATCGGTACAGCACACCTGCGTGAGCCTCTGGAATGTGACCAGCAAAGTAGCCCTCATTCTCAGGCTGAAGTCTGGAGCAAACCTCCTCGCTAGAGGTGTGGTTTTCCGATTCCAGAACCACGTCCACATTCTTGCGGTCCGGTGCCCACACTCGGAAATGCACTCCTCCTTCCGGCACTATCTCCGCACCAACCGGCAGATGCCTCGATAAGGTATGGGGCGTTTCGGCCGCGACAGACATTTTGTGACTTCCTTGTACCGACACGAGGCCTATTTTTTTCTTCGCTCCTATTGAGCTATTTTGTTCGATTGATTATCGCCCTCTGCTTCCCGAGCCGCCAAGAACGAACCGGTCTTAGGCACTATTTGATTACCTCACTGGTTATCCTCCTGGTCGTTCGATTCGCTACGTTGCGATGCCATCTGTGTTGGCAATTCACCAAGCTGAACCGTTAGCGTTTGTTCTTTGCCATCTCGAACAATTTTCATGGTAACCCGAGACCCTGGCGGTTTCTCCGCGACCATCAGTTGCAGTTGTCGACTATCAGTCACCTTCTTTCCGTCGAGTTCGGTAACAATGTCGCCGGGTTTCAGCCCCGCCTGCTCCCCTGGCGAGCCAGGGGTGACTTCGGCGATTAATGCGCCGACTGGTTGCGAGAGCTTGGACTGCTTTGCTATGTCCGACGTAATGGGCTGAATCTTCACGCCCAAGTAACCACGCGTGACCTTCCCATCCACCACAATGCGTTCCATTACGTATCGGGCGAGGTTGATTGGCACGGCAAACCCAATCCCTTGATTGCCGCCCGTACGGCTCAGAATAGCGGTATTTATGCCTACTAATCGTCCCTCCGCATCCACCAGCGCTCCCCCGGAGTTCCCAGGATTAATGGACGCATCGGTCTGAATGAAATCCTCGTAGTTGGTAATTCCGATACCGCCACGATCTTTAGCGCTCACGATCCCCATCGTGACGGTCTGACCAACACCGAACGGATCTCCAATCGCCAGCGTCACATCACCAACTTCGATTTTGCCACTATCCGCGAATGTGATAGACGGGAGATTCTCCGCCGCGACCTTAACCACGGCGATGTCCGTCTGCGGGTCGGTGCCAACGACCGTAGCGTCATAGACTGTCTTTTCGTCAGGGAGTGCCACTTTGACCTCGTCCGCTCCCTCCACTACATGGTTATTGGTTAATATGTATCCGTCCTGTGATACGATGATGCCGGAACCAAGACTTTGCTGACGCCGCTCGCTTGGCACTCGATCGAAGCCATACATCTCGCGCAAATATTGTCTAAGAGCCGGATCCAAACGCAGCGTTTTGGAGGTATAGATGTTCACCACACTGGGCGAGACTTTCTTAATGATGGGCGCATAGCTGGTGGTCGGGTGGCTATCGCGAGGCAATGGCGTATCGTCGATGTTGGTTTTGGGGAGCGTTGCCGCGCGAGCCGAACAAACGGCTAATTCGCCTGGCAGCAGCAACAGATTTACGCTGGCGAACACCGTCATCAGAACGCGTCGCCGACACGGGGTAAACGTCTTCATAGTTTGAATAGATGGTTCAGCGTTAATGTCTCACACCGCGGGCCCGCAGCTCAGCTACCGCTGACAAACTAAGTGCGCAGCAAACACCAGAATTCGCTTTATTATCTTCTTCCCGGCAGCGAGTTTCGTCGCCAGAATTACTATTAGCCGAAGCCATCTGAATCGCTGTTCTGATCTTGACTAACCCTCTTCTCAATTTGCCATCAATTTGAGAGAATCGCGGGTGCATCCGCAGAACGATTTAGAACTTCGCGTACGGTCCGCTGGGCGAAAAGCAAATCTTGGTGATCCGCCGATGCTCCGCCAAGCAAATTGCAACCTAGCAGCAAAAAGGCTGACATGAATCACCCTTGCGACTTCGGTCGAGCCGAGGTTCTCGGCCTGACGACCTATGCGGGATTTAAATAAGCAGACCACATGCGGCTGGTGGCAATGCATCGTACACTTCTCTGCTTAAGCGTATTTTGGACACCCAGCCGTTGCGAAGTGATCGAGATGTCAAAGGAACCAGTCATCAACTCGACTGGCAGCGCTATTCTAATTAGCGATTGCGTAGACGTTAACTGCTTTCATAAGATGTCCTGCGTACTTGGAGAACAAACCTCAGGTTTAAGGCTGTGGACGTTGATTACTCGTTTCCAGAGCATGTTCAGGTCGACCATATCGTGGGCAGAAAATATAGACTTGTTTGATAACCTATGAATCGACGGATTCGTCTGCTCCCCATCGCGATCGCGATTGGCGCGATCGCTTGGTTCTATTTCTCATCACCCACGTTCATCAACCCGGAAACCGGCCGTAAGTCCAAGGTTGGACTTTCCGAGTCTCAAGAGCAAACACTCGGGCTGCAAAGCTTTCA
>JBEEIB010000457.1:0-6945 GCA_041167675.1 Verrucomicrobiota bacterium | reverse complement strand
TGCCGGCGCACTCCAAGATGGCGACGCGCGTCTCGGCGGGCATGTCTCGCAATTCCTGGTAGGTTAGTGAAAACGGACTCCTAACCGCGCCATCGATCTGCAGCCGGTAAGAAGCCAGCTCTAATTTTGGCGCCGGGGAGTGACTGCGTATGTAGAACAGCTCCGTCGGAGTCAGAAACGAGTCAACCCGATCGACGGGAGTCTCCAGATTATTCGGCTCCTTTTGGCGAATGATCAGGCCGCTTGAAGAGGATTGACGAGCATAGGTGTTCGTATTGACAGATATTCGATTTTCCATATATCTGGGTACCAGCAAAACGATCGGACGGGTAAGTCAATGTTATGATGAGCTATCACAGATCCTGATAGCTACCAACGAAGTGCGAATGGGATCCGGTGCCCCGTGACATAAAATTCCGTTCGGTTACAAGTCGGGGACGATGAGACCTTCATGAAGGCCCGGCATACTCTTCAGCCGCATCAGCGCATCGGGCAAAGGAGGTCCCGGGATGACAAATCTCTTCCGCACATCTACCGCCGCCGTCTGGTGACTAAGACCGAAACAAAAAATACCCATCTCGTCGTGGGTCCTTTTCTCTGTAGGTACGGCTTTTGTTTAACTGGTCTCGGAACTTGCCAACTAAGCCATCTGTCCGGCTCTTATCAGATAAAAGTCAGCGGTCTGATTTCTGATCCAGCCGAACGCAGCCGGTAACTGCGTAGGTGCGTAATAGACTATTGGTAACGGTCACTGTGCCGGCCTTCGGCGGATCTGTCTCGCCCTGCCCCGATTCGCGTTACTATAGTCGGTGGCCAGGGAGCGATCCGTGACCACTTGCTTACGATTAGTCGATTTACAGTTTAGTTTGATCGACAGCCTTCCGAATCATCCAAAGCTCTTCCTCGGTCAACTCAACTTCGCCGGCTTTCGCGTTGGCGATTGCCTGGTCGGAATTGCGAGCGCCGACCAATGCGTGCGAGCAGCCAGGCTGTTCCAGAGTCCAAGCTATAACTGTTTGAGCGACGGTAATTCCTTTCTCCTCTGCAACTGAGCGAATGACATCCAGGAGTGCATCCACCTTGGGTCGGGTTTCCTTTTGATACCAGGGATTATTCCGACGGACATCTCCTTCGCCGAACTCGTGATCGGGACCGATTTTTCCGCTCAGGATGCCGAGAGCCATCGGCGAGTAGGCAAGAAGCGCCACATTGTTCGCGCGACAGAACGGAAGGTTGTCCGTTTCATGTTGGCGCTGAAGCATGGAATACTGCTCTTGATCGGCATCGAGCTGTCCAACGGCTTGGTAGCGTTTCATCTGATCGATCGTCGCGTTGGAACAACCGATTGCTCGAATCTTACCCTCCTGTTTCAACTTCATCAGTTCCGTCATCACGTCTTCCGTCTTGGTAGTCGAGTCTTGCCAATGGGTCTGGTAAAGATCAATCCGATCGGTCTTGAGCCGACGAAGACTCTGTTCGATCTCGTGCCGAATCATTGCCGGGCGAAGGTTGATATAAACCTCATACTTTTTATCCTCTTCGGTTTCTGCCTCGCCTGTTTCGTTAGCATCGAAAAACTTGTCGCCCTCTTTTTTGTACCAGACCATGCCGCACTTAGTTGCGAGCACGACCTTATCGCGTAGGCCCTTCAGAGCAGCGCCAACCAGCTCTTCCGACTTGCCGTAACCGTACATCGGAGCGGTATCAATCAGGTTGATTCCGTTATCGATCGCCGCGCGAATCGCTCCTTCCGGATCGTTCTTCTTAGTGCCACCCCACATCCATCCGCCAATTGCCCACGCTCCGAAGCCCACCACCGAGGCTTCAATTCCAGATTTTCCTAATGTTCGATATCTCATTCTTTTTCTGATTTGTCTTAATGTTTAAAAACTCCGCCTATTCTTGACTAACCGGTATCTCTTGATGGCTCTTCAGGTACGAAAATTCTCCGACCCATCCCGAAGAACACCGGTTTACCGGGTTGAAGTCTCTCCAAAAGTCATGCAACCGATTAAGTATCTCCGGGCAACTTACCTCCTGTGACTGGCGCGTAAGTAACTCAAGGAATTCCTTGCTTTATCTTTGATGCGCCTGACCCTTGGAATCTGGTAGACGGGAACCGGCTCGGCAATCGTGCGGAAGGATGAACGGTAACTAACCAAATGAATGGATGGTGGACGACTCTTCAGGGTGATGAGAGAAAGGGCACTTCACCTCTCTGCAACAATATTTAGTATTGCCCTTTGGAGTAGATAAGAATTGCTCGTTTGATTGGTGGAGCTCAATTGGTCTAACGATAAGATGTAATAAAGGCGACAAGGACCAACCGCAACGGCTCGAGTTCGCTGGCGCCATCAAGTAGGGTCCATTCAATCTCGCCGGTCTTTATACTAATCGACTTTTCCCTTTGAAACACCTCTTTACCTCGATTGTGTTGTCGTTGGTCTGCCTCAGTTTTTCCTCGCTGGGGGCCAAAGCCCAGGAGGAAAGGTATTGGGGCACGATTGTCCGTAACCCCCCGGCGAACTATGTGGTTCGAATGGATGACGGGAAGATACTGAATGCCGAATGGGAAAGCGGCTATGACCAATGGTCGATTGGCGAAAGGATCATCCTCACGACCGAAAATGGCAGCGGCGTCATGTTCTTTGAAAACACGCGGACTCAGGTAGCTGTCTTCCGCTACAATCCCTCGGAAATTGGAGAGTAGGGAAGTAGTCGGGTTGGCGCTAACGGGACCGAATCAGTCCGCGCTGGAGAGCGATAGCAATCGCTTCGGTACGGCCCATCGCGTCTAACTTTGTCAGGATAGACTTCACATGAGCCTTGACCGTGTTCTCGCTGATATAGAGAACTTGTCCGATCTCCTTATTGCTCCGGCCATTCGCCATAGACTGCAAAACCTGGCGCTCACGCTCCGAGAGTTCGGGACGAGCCATGGACTCAGCAAGTTTCGAGGCGACAGCAGCTGGCAGCAAGGACTCTCCTTCAGCGACTTTGCGAACAGCTTCCCGTATCTGTTGGGGAGCAGTCCCTTTGACCAAGTAACCTTTGGCTCCGGCCTTCAAGGCGCGGCGAATATCCTCTTCGCTCTCATAAGTTGTCATCACGATAATCCGCGGTTTGGTGGCTCCGTGGGCCATCAACTCAGTGATCGCTTGCAGCCCATCTTTCTTTGGCATGCGCAGGTCGAGCAGAAGAACATCGGGAGAAAGCTTCTGGCAGAGTTCGCAGGCTTCCTCGCCATTGGTAGCCTCAGCTATGACTTTTAGATCTTTCTGAGATTTAAAAATTGCCACCAACCCTTCCCGAACGACTGGATGATCGTCCGCAATCAGAACAGTAATGACCTTCGTCGGCGATATAGAGGGCGATTTCATGAATGTTGCAATATCCGCACCGGTCGGCAACGATAGTTTAACCCTCGATAGCCGATGAGAAAGATGTTTTTCATTGACCGTTCGATCCTAGCTCGTTTGACCTTCTGCTTGGTGCCCAAAGGCTAGCTGTGGGGAACAATGTAGCTAACGTGGCACAGATCAGTCTTCCGATTACCGCTCGGCCCAGGGAGCGTTTTGCTCGCCACCTTCTCTCAGACCTAATGCCATCGGAATCATTCCAATGATCATCGCCATGGTCGTCATGAGCAAAAGCCAATCCCTAAAGCTTTTTTGCCGTCGATCGCCGCTAAGCTCGACCAGCCGGATCCCTTGGGAAAGAGCCAGACGTCGCCGGGTCCGAAATCGTCTTAGTCAGCGTCTCCGTTCGGGGAAATGACAGTCGTCCGAACATTCCCTTTTTACGATGTAGGCCTACTCGGCCGCAATTGCATGCCAGTGCAGTTCGCGGAGAGCACCGGGTTGCGAGCGCGTCGAAACCCGGGCGATACTCTTGGACACCGGAAGTTGTTTCACGGTTTGCTCTTTCGCTGTCCCGCCTTTGCCAACCCAACATTTGCTTCCTTCCAAGTCGTAGGTGAAGTCTTTGAGGAGAGGGAGCCCATTGGCACCCAACAACGCTGCATTGCCGTGGCCTGCTGCCTTCGCTTCTGGCACCCCATCGCTGCGACGGGTTTGCTGCGAGCCGGGTCTGATATTTTCTTCGCAGCCAAGGGAGATCAGGGCCTGCCGCTTATCCCGCTTTTCCTCGACGAACGGCGCGCTCGAAGTCTGATCGCCAGCCGAATACTCCCTCCTTCGAAAGAGCGATACGACGGTAGCCCATGGGCAGCGCCCAAAGTCTGCTCACCTGATCAATAGCGAATGCTCGTCCGGGAGCACATGCTCTTTGTATGGCGAATAGCGGTCAATCACTTCAGGAACGAAGCCCATCAGCAGGCCTTAGCATCTCGGCTGCGCGCTTCCGGAGCAAAGTGCAATCCGCCGCCGTGGTCAATAAAGACTCGGCGGTCCCGGAGGTACCGCCCTACCAAATCCCGAGGCATGCCATGCACGACGAAATCCGGACCTATGGAGAACTCCAACGGCAAATACACTACGCCCTACGCGAGCAACATCCGGAGTGGGTCGAGCCGGACGGCGACAGTCCTGTCTGCCAATCCTACGAGAGGCGATTCGCCGAACTGCTTGCCCTATTTGCTAAGAGCGGAACACGCTCGGCCCAACCGCTAAACTGTTAGCAGTCGCTCGCTATGTCTAATAATCTCTGCCGACGAGCCGTCTACGCTAGCGGCTTTTCTTTCACCCGCGTCATGATTCACGCTTTCTGCTTACTTCGCCGTCCTGACAAAGCGGCATTTTTCTTGGCTGGCATGCGCCGAGAATTCTCTTTCCTTCACCACCGATGTTAGCGTTCTCCCAAGAAAGAGGTGCTACCTCGGCCTTTATGGCCGATGCAGTGAGGAAAAGCGAGATGGCGGCAGACCCGGATCTCCCTTAGCTGCGAAGAAAATGTCAGCCCGCTGCTCGCCTGAGAGATCGGTCCGGCTAGCGTGTTCCACAATTTCGGCCTATGTCCCGGCGAGAACTCCTAACGTGATCTAAACGAGAACAGCTGCTTGCGCTTCCGCGCGATGATGGGGCAGTGCTAAGAATCGCGACTTTATCGAGAGAAGATCCTGCCTTTATCGGGCGACGTTGCGGAGAGCATAACCAGCAGGCTGCGGGTGGTGTTAGCGAGCTCCGGCTAGGAGATCGAGCAAAGCGCAGAAAAAAGCTTTCCACCTGAGGGCGAAATCCTTGAGCAGGTGTCCAGACGGAAGTAGAGGCAGCAGCAGTTAACTACTTGGTCGGCCCACGTGGTGTATTCGATGAACACTATTTCAGCTCTAGCAGCACTTCTTTTGCGTTCTTGTCCTCACGCCATCCGAGAAATGTTGTTTGGCGCAGCTGCTTGTCTTCGGTCCATTCCGCATAAGCCACTTCGCAGGCCAGCCTTGGCCGAACCCGCTGTTTGGCGTCGCCTTCATAGCAAATGTCATGACTGGAATCATTCCGGCAATGAGGAAATTCAGAGAAAGCAACTCAGGCAGAAAAGCGCTCCGCAGTGAGCGACTGTAGGAACCGCCAGCCATGTCGCGCATGAAAAGAGCTTGGAAGATCGTCCAGCCAAAAGCGAAACCGAGTGTATTCGAGAATCAGCTCGGCCGGACGTGGCAGCTGAAACCATGCAGCAATCACAGCACCAGCCAAAATCCCGACGCCGTCCCCAGCGACGCAGTGCATGATCGAGCCAAGCACCTGTCTCCAGCGAATCGCTATATACTGTTTATGCAACCCTGGCAACGGTCCGCGACAACCTAAAACATAGAGAAAGGCGCCAGCTCGCGCGACCTGCCACAAGTAGATCGGAAAAAGGGGCTGCAGGCTGTTCCCAGAGCTTGGCAGCTTCGAGATAGACATCGAGGTATTCCTCCAGTTTGTGATGGACCGGAATTTCTTTCTCCTTCCAGGCGCGAAAACTTTTGGGTCTTGACCTCCCGGGCCGGGTTCATGGCCAAGATGCGCTTCTCGGTCAACCAGGAAAACAGCATCCGAATCGCGGCCATATGCTGCTTGACGGTCGGCGGCGAGCCCGGGTGCTGTTCGATGTAAGCAGCCACCGTGATGGGCTAGAAGAACATCGGGAGAAAGCTCATGATAGAATTTACAGGTTTGCTCGCCCTCAGCAGCTTCACCGAGCGTCTCAATGTCTTTCTGTTTCAGAATCGCAACCAATCCCTCTTAAATAACCGGATGATCAGCGGCGAGAGAGCGCCGATTTAGAAATTATATTCGGTTCATGAATGTACGGTGCTACTTTAAGGCGATCACACCAGAAGCGCCCCAATGGCTAAGAAAAGATCGTCTACTTCTACGGTGATTGAGGTTTCGAGATATGTGTACCAGACGTTGCGAGCCGACGAAGAGTTTGCCCTTTCCCGAGCCCGGCAGGATGGGGAGCAATCGACTGTCCTAGTGGTGGCTCCGGTCTCGGAATATCCGGCCCTCGGAAGCTTAGCACGCCTTGAGCACGAATACTCTTTGCGGGACGAGCTTGATCCGGACTGGGCACTCCGACCTCTGGCTCTTACTCGCCGCGAAGGACGGATGATGCTCGTACTTGACGATCCCGGTGGCGAACCGCTCGACCAGTTTCTCGGGAAACCGATGGAATTAGGTCGGTTCCTTCGCCTGGCAATTAACCTGGCGGCAGGACTGGGTAAGCTCCACCGGCGATGGCTCATCCACAAAGACATCAAGCCGGCCAACATTCTCGTAGACTTTGTAACCCATCAAGCGTGGTTCACCGGCTTCGGGATTGCTTCGCGACTGCCGCGCGAACGCCAGGCCGCGGAGTCTCCCGAAGTGATTGCCGGAACACTGGCTTACATGGCGCCCGAACAGACCGGTCGCATGAATCGGTCGATCGATTCCCGCAGTGATCTTTACTCGTTGGGCATCACCTTTTACCAGATGCTCACCGGGGTACTTCCGTTCCGAGCGT
>JBEEIB010000456.1:0-19359 GCA_041167675.1 Verrucomicrobiota bacterium | reverse complement strand
TTGACCTACAAGAACTTGTTCTCCGCGCTGCAATTCGGCTACGGATCGGCGCTATCGACGACTATGTTCGTTACCGAAATCCTAGTGGCAATCGGGTTCGGATTTTTCCTCTTAAAACGATTCCGGGAGGTACAACTGTGAGCGCATTTCTCCAGACATCATTTCATGGCGCCCGCCGCCGGTACCTGATAGGTCGAGTCTTCCTCTATGTTAGTGCCGCTCTCATCGTGGCGTGGTCAGCGGCGCCGTTTCTCTGGCAATTTTCTACATCGTTTCAGCTCGATCGCGATCTGGTCGGCAGCGCGCCAAAGCTCTGGCCGGATCCCATCTCATTCGATCACTTCATCAACATCTTCGTCGCAAAAAACTTTCATCGTTATCTGTTCAATTCCCTGGTTGTAGCCGGTCTCACGACGCTGCTCTGTCTGTTGATCGGATCCATCGCAGCCTATGCATTGGCTCGGCTGAATATCCGTGGCCGATTTGGCATCCTCGGATTTGTCCTGGCGGTATCGATGTTCCCACAGATCGCAGTCGTTGCGCCGCTCTATATGCTGGCTTCGCAACTGAGCTGGCTCGATACCTACCGAATTCTGGTCACGGTCTATCTTGCGCTCGGGTTGCCGTTTGTGACATGGGTGCTGTTCGGTCACTTTCGCACAATTCCGAGCTCGATCGATGAAGCCGCGCGCATCGATGGCGCCAAACCGCTTACCATTTTTTTTCGCATTATTGCTCCGATGTCTTTGCCGGGCATCGTCACGACCGGTCTGCTTTGTTTCATCGCGTCGTGGAACGAATTCATGTTTGCTCTGGCTTTCACGTCGGACATTGATCGCCAGACGGTGCCGGTCGGCATTGCCAACTTTACCGACCTGCACTATGTGCCTTGGGGGGACATCGCGGCCGCGTCAGTGGTTGTCACCCTGCCGTTGGTCGCGATGGTCCTAGGGTTTCAGCAACATATTATTTCAGGGTTAACCGGGGGAGCGGTAAAGGAATGACGCAGGAGTCCTGGGTAGAGCGATATACTTCCCTGTTGCCGAGAATAATCGCTCACGCGCATGGAACACCGCTGATCTTGTGCGGTCTGGCCAGCTGCGCCGACGCCTATCTTCGGTTGGCGCAAGCAAAAGCGCTTTTTGTGGCCGAGCCTGGCACCGAACCCAACGCATTGGCCAAAGAATTGATCCGGCGCACAGAGCGAGGCCTTGGTGGTGAATTTTTCATGCCTTGGCCTGATGGCGGAAGCTGGATCGAAAACAAGTTACCCATCGCCAGCTGGGGTCTGGGCGGGACCGGAGCTCAAGCCGCTCAAACCCTGGCCATCCTAGGTGGGAGAGCTCTGATCAGTCTAGAGGATCGGAGCGAGCGCAAGCTCTCCGTCATTCATCCGGATGTCCTAGTAGCGGATTCTTCCGGCCTGAGACGCCGCGGAGAGTTAAGCAGCCGGCCCGGCTCTGAGCCGGTCCACTACATTTTCGAGGTTGCAGCCGGCGACCAGGTCGGATCAATCACGGCGAACCGTTCGACTCGAATCATTGTTCGCTTTGCCCATCATCATCTGGACCGTGATCCGGATTTCGTACGCGTGAGCCAGAAGAGTGCCAGCACGGCGGGGGCCGCCGTGGTATGCGGGTTCAACGAATTGGCGGACGAGTCACTGAGGGAAGAGCTGGAGGATGCTCGAAAACTACTCTCTGCCTGGCGCGAAAGGGGTCTCGCGCTGGTACACCTGGAGCTAGGCGGCTACGAGAGCATTGCCGCACGCGACCAGGTCTTATCGGCGCTCGGACCGGTGATCACCTCACTCGGAATGAGCCATACCGAACTGCGCGGGTTTGGGGAACATGATGTGGTCAAGCAAGCCAGCCGCTTTGCGGAAGAATTCGATTTGAGAAGAGTGTGTGTTCATGCCGATCATTGGGCGTTAACCGTTACGCGCGATGAAGTTGAAGCTGAATTGGAATCACTTCTTTGCGGATGCCTGCTTGCCTCGTGCCGGGCTGAATCCGGTGCACCTCGTGTGCCAACGCGAATCCCGGCGGCGGCCAGATTTAGTCCCC
Source organism: Verrucomicrobiota bacterium (assembly GCA_041167675.1). Taxonomy (GTDB): domain Bacteria; phylum Verrucomicrobiota; class Verrucomicrobiia; order Chthoniobacterales; family JAFAMB01; genus DASTDH01. The sequence goes on along the minus strand of JBEEIB010000456.1, from coordinate 17,293 downwards.
CAAACTGGCCGTTAGTCCACCGCTCGGAGAATCGCTCGATAGTTTGTTGTGCTGCTCCCTACCTGGAACAGCCAATGGCAACCATTGGACTCGGGGACACGTTCCTGGCCGGCACCCTCCTTGTGCTCGGCAACCCATTGGGTGTCCACAGTTTTCCGTCCTTCACACTGCGTTGAGAAAAGCACTCGTCCTTGACACCTCATTAATTATGAAAACAAAAACAGAAAACATCGATCCCGGTAAGCTTCGTAGTCTGCAACGCGTCACGAGTTCCGACGGCTATTTTTTGATCTGTGCGCTCGATCATCTATCGGATTTTCAGGAGCTGCTCAATCGAGATGCTACCCAAGTTGGCTATCAGCAGACCGGGGAAGCCAAGATCGAACTCGTACGGGCGTTAGCCGGTGAGTGTACCGCGTTTTTATTGGATGCGCGCTACGGCCTGGCGCAGACGATAGTATCTGGTGCGCTGCCCGGATCAGTCGGTTTGATGGCGAGCATCGAGGACGAAGATTACAAGCCTCCAACGGCAACACGAAAGACGCGGTTTCGGGAAGATTGGTCAACCAGGCAGATGAAACTCCTGGGAGTCGATGTTTGCAAGCTGCTTTGGTTTTATCGCCCGGATAGCACGGTGGCTGGCCATCAACGAGATGTGGTTCGCATGTTAGTAGAGGAATGCGCGTCGTTGTCATTACCGCTGGTGGTCGAACCGATCTGGTACGCGTTGGAGGGCGAAGATTCACAATCTCCGGCTTGGCGCGAACGACGCGTTGAAGGGATTATCGAAAGCGCGCGGGAAGCGGATGGACTTGGCGTCGACATGTTGAAGGTCGAATTTCCGGGCTATGTCGAAGATGACGCCGGTCGATCCAAAGCGTATGAAGCGTGCCGTGCATTGGATGCGAGCGTCCATACACCGTGGGTGATTCTATCTGCCGGAGTCGGCTACGAGACTTTTAAGAGCCAAGTGGAGATCGCGTGCCGGGCCGGTGCATCGGGGTTTCTGGCTGGGCGCTCAATTTGGCGAGATGCCGCTTCTACCCCTGATCCTGCTGAACGGATCAATGCTGGCAAAGCCGCAGCAAAGCGCATAGCCGAGCTGGCGAGTATAGCTCGGGCCCATGGCCGGCCGTACAAACCGCAATTGAGCGGTGCTGAGTTGGCGGACGCGTTTCCGGAGTTCTGGTACAGCGGTTGGCATAGCAGATAGCAGAGACGAAGTGTGACCGGTGAGAAATGATTGGTGATCGGAGAGAGCCTTTGGCTTAGGCGGCGTCTTTGGCGGCGACTGTCCTGCTACAGGCTTGATCTTCACGAAACCGCGGAACTCCAGTTGCTCGTGTGGCGCTACCAGAAACTACAGTCGCCATCGTGTGGCGGCGGTTGGCGGTTGGCGTTTGGCGGGCGGCGGGCGGCGTTCGGCGTTTGGCATTTGGCGACAACGACGGGCGACCGCCATTCGCGAACCATACCAGGGCGACTGAACTTAATGGTCGGGCTCGCTTGATTCCTCTCGTTCAACGCATTTCCTTCAGCTCGCGTTTAACTTACGGGGGGATTCGACGTCGTCGTCTTCGTGAAAGCAATGCAACCCGGTATCAAGACTATGTCGGACAGGCTAGTCGCCGCTACCGTTTTGCGGTTGGCGCTTGGCGGCGTCTTTGGTAGCGGCGACTGTCCTGCTACAGGCTTGATCTTCACGAAACCGCCGAGCTCATCCGAAGCTGCTCGTGTGGCGCTACCACAAACTGCAGTCGCCATCGTGTGGCGGCGTTTTGCGTTCGGCATAGTGGGTTTGGCGCTCCTCGACAACGACGGGCCACCGTCATTCGCGAACCGTCTTATGGCGACTGCACGCAATGGCAGGCTCGCTTCATTCCTTTCGATCAGGCATTTCTCGACCCAGCACGCGTCTACCTTCGATTGGACAGTCGCCGCTACCGTTCAGCCTTCTCGGCGCGCACTTCTCACCAATCACGTTTCTGTGCTTTTGCGTCTTGGAGTGAGATCTTTTCCGATCGACGAGCAAGCTAGTTCGGGCGTATGCTGGCGATCGTCGCGACCATTGATTTTGGTTTCTCCCACGGCGACAGACACGGAGGTAGCTGGTTCAAAGAACAATATCTCCGATGAGTAAAGGTCCTAAAAACACCTCCACCTTTACGGCACTCCGAAACCCAGTCTATCGAACGCTTTGGCTGGCTAGCATTCTCTCCGGGACTTGCGTTGCCGCTCACGATTGCGCCGCAACCTGGGTGATGTACAAGCTGAATCCCTCCCCGCTCTTCTTATCTTTGATGTCAACGGTGGCATCTCTACCGTTCTTTCTCTTTACGTTACCAGCCGGCGCATTGGCCGACATCGTAGATCGCCGCAAATTTCTCTGTGTCATGAATCTCTGGTTGGCGATTGCCGCCGCAATGCTCGCGGTCTTCGGTTCGTTCCACCTGCTCAACCCCTATATTATTCTGGCCTGCATTTTCTTGATCGGAGTCGGCTTTGCCTTCAATGCGCCGGCTTGGACATCGGTGGTGCCAGAAGTGGTATCAGATGAGGAGCTTCCTTCGGCAGCTACCTTGAGCGGTCTGCAACTCAACATTTCTGGCATTATTGGACCGGCCCTGGGCGGATTACTGCTGCCGTTGGTGGGCGCCAACTGGCTGTTCACGATCAACGCAATCTGTTTCTTGGTCGTGATTGCCGCGATCCTGCAATGGAAACGCCGGGAAAAAGCGGACAAACTTCCGTTAGAGAGTTTTTTCGAATCGTTTTTTACGGCGATACGCTACGTCCGCCATGCCCCAGGTATTCAGGTACTCTTAGCCCGAAATGTTCTGTTCGCTTTTTTCATCTCTCTGATCCCTGCACTGATTCCGGTGGTTGGACTACGAGAACTGAAGCTTACTGCCGCCGGTTGTGGAATTCTGTTCAGTTCAATGGGCGCAGGTTCGGTACTGGGTGCGGTTTTTGTGGTGCCCTGGGTTCGAAAACATTTCTCGCCTAACACCCTCACGGTTTTAGCGAATCTGGTTATCGCCGTGGTTTATGTCTTGATGGCCTTTGTTCGCGACCAAAATATTTTTATGATTGTGGCTGGTCTCGCCGGCATCGGTTGGACGTTGTCCGCATCAGAGCTCTGGGTAGCCGGTCAGAGAGCGATGCCGCCGTGGGCCCGCGGAAGAATGAATGCGACCGTGATCATGGTTTCGCAAGGAGGAATGGCGTTAGGTGGCATAATCTGGGGAGCTGCCGCAACGACGGTGGGAATCAACCCGACTTTGGTCGGAGGAGCCGCGCTTTTGGTGGTCAGTTTGATTTTGGCGATACCGTTGTCGATCAACTTCACCGGGACCATGGATTTCGAGCCGGCTCCGGTAACCAGCTTCTCTCATAAACTGATCTACCTGCCTCAGCCGAAAGACGGCCCGGTAGCCGTGATGTATGAGTTCAATGTCGACTCAGCGCGGGTAGCGCAGTTCATGGATGTGATGAAGCACGTGCGAATGATTCATTTGCGCAATGGCGCTTTCACTTGGCGGCTCCACGAGGACCTCACCCGTCACAACACGTTTCGTATTGAGATGTTAGTTCCGTCCTGGACCCAACACACGTTGCAACGGGAGCGCATGACCAAAGCCGAAAAGGCAATTATCGATCAGGCAAACGCGTTCCATTCAGGTGGAGGTCCAATCGAAGAACGGATCTTTCTCTGCGTTAACAAAGAGCTGGGCAGCCACCGTCGAACGATCAGCAGTCATCCATCAACGACGCCGTTCAGTCCGCTCAATCTCGGTACCCAAGAGGTAGGGGCGCCAAGCGCCGAATGACAGATGGCAGAGCCGAGAGGCGTCTCGGCGTGTCGGCGTCTCGGCGTGTCGGCGTGTCGGCGTTGTTTTCGGTAGCGGCGACTGTCCTAATATGTCCCTAAGTGTGGTACAACGATAAAACTCACCCGGAGTTGCTCGTCGAGTGCTACCAAAAAACCCAGTCGCCATCGTGTCGCGGCGGTTAGCGTAACAGAAATGGAATTGGCAACTATTCCCGTTAAAGGCGGGGCTCGGCACAATAATCACATGTAGCTGTCATTCGGAAACCGCGCGATGGCGACTGCACTCAATGGTCTGGCTCACCTCATTCCTTTCGGCCAAGCATTCCCGACTGGCACGCGTTTGGCTCTCGGCCGGACAGTCGCCGCTACCGAAAACAAGCAGGACCGTCAGCACGCCAACAAACCGACGCGCAATTTGTCGTCTGTCATTTGTCATTCGGCGTTTCGCCCCGTGACACTGACCTCGTCGGTCATGATCAGCCCTTCTTCGCAGATCAAGGCAATTCCGCCATCGCGCAGAGGGGTCTCGGAATCGTCGTAGCGAATTAACTCGTTTCCGTTGAGCGAACCGCTGACCCAGGTCCCAACGACCTGCAGAGTGAAATCATACCGCTGATGCCAATGCCAAGTAAACGATACTTCCGCCAACAACTCGACCGAATCGTAGTTTCGGAGAAGGCGCAAAGCCTGACTCGGTCCGAGCACCAGCGCATAATAGCGAGTCAGACCTTGGACCCGGGCAGCCAAACCAAAAGACTTGGTTGGATCAGACATGATTGCTGCTTGGACCGTATAATTCTGCCAGTCGCGCGACCCCTGAATGAATAGTCCTGTACCTCGATCCTGAGACAAATGAAAGGCGGACTCCCATCGGGTGCCGACATGATCGACCGCATTGATCCAAGCTCGTCGCCACATTTTCCCGTCGATATCGGGGCGGCGAAAAACAGATGTAGGAGTCCCCGACCAATCGACGTAGTCAACGTAGATCCGGCCTTTGGTTACCCGATCGGAACGAATTTCAAAACCGAAGCGCGCGATAGGCGCACCGCCCAACTCTTCGATTTGCCATTGGAAATTTTCCACTGCATCTGGAGCGAGCGTGAGCGGTGAACCGTAATGTTGAGCAAGTTCATCATTGCCGTTGTAGTAAGCAACGAAAGGTACGACTCGAACCGGAGCCGAGTTTTCTCGGTCGGCGGCCACCCGTCCCCTTACTACATGTCCGGAAAAGAGCGTAGGACAAGCCATCAATGAGTAGTGACTGGCGTCTTTTGAATCGGGAGGAATGAAGGTTGGCGTCGCGATTCGGACCGGGCGGTCCTCTGCTAAGCGCTCGAAAGCAAGGACGAGGCATCGCTGGCCACTCGCGCTGTTGCCAGCAACGTTTGACAGTGTTAGCTCAGAAGCATTGTCGTCATCTCGGTCAATCTGGAATCCTTGGACTGACCCGGGAAGCTCAAAATGAAAACGGGCACCATCCTTCGGGATCGAAACCAGCTCCACCTGTCTCAACTGATTGGCAATCCGGCAGATCTCGTAGGTCTCGCGGACCGCATCCGTGACAACGCGTCCCCCGTCAGCAGTGGAAAGAAAAAGTCTATCTGCGACCGGCTCCCGTAAGCTCGCATCGATCGCCGGAAGGCCGTTCTTGATTGCCATCAGACAACCGACATTGCCCGAATTACAATCGGTGTCCCAGCCGGCGGTATTGGCGATCATGAGCGCACGGCGAAAGTCATCTTCAGAATAGAGTAGACTGAGAATAATGATGGCGTGATTCGGTATGACGTGGCAGTTGCCCGGAAACTTGTCGTATCCGTAGGTCTTATCGATCCGCTCCCGCGTCACGCGCCAGTTTCCGTCTGTGCCGCTCCAAATCCGGACATCGTTGATTAGCCGAGTGACGAGGCTGTCAGCCGGAATATACGAGAGCCCGGTTTCGATCAGCTGATCAATCCGGGATTCGACGAACGCCTGCGCCTCGATCGCGGCCAGAAACTGAGCAGCATAAATCGCTTCACCATCGTGACTAACCGAGGCCGCCTTTCGCGCCAGTTCTACCGCCAACCGAGGATTACCGGGAGAAACCAACGCCCAACCATCGATAAAGATCTGCGCGCCGATCTGCTCGGCAACGGTTTTGCCATTGGTCTGAATCGCACCACTCAAAGGCGCCGGAACTCCGCTCTTTAATCGAAGAAACGCAGTATGCTCCGTAGAATTTCCCAGTCCACCCCACCAGAGAATACTTCGGTTCTCGACGATGTAGTTCAACCAGGTTAATCCAATTTGCTTTGGTGTTATATCAGCCGTGCCGCCGTGATCTGGCAACGCTCGCAGGAAGGTGAATGTGCCAGAGATGTCATCGTCAGCGACTATCAAGGGCACGCGCAACCGCTCATGTACATAATCCCAGATCTCGCCCAGTTCTGCCTCGATCCGATGATGAGTCCATCCTTCAAAAGGTCGTCCGAGGTAAACCCCGATGATTTTGCCAAGCACACCGGCATAAACGCGTTCAAGGTAAGAAGAGGATGGTAACATGGGTCAATAAGATCAGCCCTTTATGCTGCCGGCGACTAAGCCGTCGACAAAAAGGCGTTGGAAGATGAGAAAGAGCACAATAATCGGACCGGCCAACATAACGGCGCTAGCCATCAATAGGCTCCATTGCGTACCATAGCGCCCCTCAAAGGAGTAGAATTGGACGATCGCGGTCTTGACGTCCTGACTTTGGAAAAAGGTCAGAGACAACAGGAATTCGTTCCAAGTAAACAAGGCAACTAAAAGTGCCACCGTCAAAATTCCGGGTGTGACCAATGGCAGAACAACATGCCAAAAAATCTGCGTGTCAGCGGCACCATCGAGCTGGGCGGCTTCTTCTAACTCGAGCGGCACACCCAGAAAATAAGATCGCAGAAGAAAAATAGAAAAAGGTGTGTAGATAGCGGTGTAGATCAACGCTAGCACTACCTCGTTTCCAAGTAGGCCAAGTCGTACGACCAACCCGTATAACGGGAAGATCAATAAGGAAATCGGGACGGTCGTGGCCATAAGGAAATAACCACTCGCGAGCGACCAACCTCGCATCTTCCTCCTCGCCAGCGCATAGGCCGCCAATGAGGAGCTGGTAGAGGTAAATAGGACCGTGAGCAACGCAATTCGGAGCGACAAGAAAAGCGCATCTCCCAAATGTGCTTGCCCCCACGCTTTGGGAAAATTATCCCAGGCCAGATGATCAGGAAGAGCCAGCGGATTTGTCATTACCGCAACATCCGACTTGACGGAGTTCAAGACCATCAGCAACACCGGGAACAGGCTGATCGCCATCAACAGGAGCAGGAACGCAGCCATCAACAAACCCTTCGGTCGCTGGCTTGCTCTCATCGTTCCACCCCTCTCTTTTGCAGCCAGATGTAGAATAGGATCGCCATCATTCCGAGCAGTCCGGCAAAAGCCGAAATGGCGGCCGCTTTGCCGAACTCGAAGCGTTCGAAGCCGTAACGATAGGCGAGGGTCGAGAGCACTTCGCTTGAGCCGGCCGGACCGCCATCCGTCAGGACATAAACATAGTCGAAGATGAGAAATGACCAGACGAAGGTCATAATCAGCATGAACAGAACTGTCGGCTTGATCAGAGGAATTTGGATACGAAACAGTTGGGACCAAAAGCCGGCGCCCTCCACTCTAGCGGCATCGAGTAACTCCTTGTCAATCTGACGAAAAGCCGCAAAAAAAATCACGGTAAGAAACCCCCACCAAGCCCAGAGATTGACCAGCGCAATGCCGTACAACGAAGTGTCCGTGTTGATTAACGGATCGGGGATTGAGATCCCATGCTTGCTGAGCCAACCGAAAACGCCGCTCTCAGGATTGAAGATCATTCCTTGCCAGATCCGAGCCTGTAAAACAGTCGGAAGAATGTAGGGAATCAGAAAGATCGTCTGCAAGAACCGCAATCGCCGTGCCCGAAAAAGAGCGGCAGCAGCGAGCAATGCCAGCGCGATTGGAACTGTGAGAAAAATCACAGTCCATTTCCCATTGTTAATCAACGCTTGCCAGAATGCCGGTGAGGCGAAGATATCGACAAAGTTAGCAAATCCGGTCCAACTCGGATCTTCCAATCCGTTCCAGGTGGTAAATGCCAGTAACAGCGTAGCAACCACCGGGAACAGAAGAAAGACCGAGTTGATTAGCAGCGAAGGAGAAATGTACAGCCACCCAACTAACTCGGAGCGACGTTGTCCTGATTCATGGTGAAACTTGGTTGTGCCAGTCGGCGTGATTTCTCTGGTCGACGCTTTTAGTCTTCCGCTCATCACTTATTTCAGTTGTGGCGTAATGACTGGCGGAATTCGTCCGTCCTTTTTGTCTTGTTGGAACTGATCATTTACCCCCTTCAAATAATCGGCTTCGCTGAGTTGGCCTGCCCAGACCTTTTCTAAACCATCGACGATCACGGACTCGGTGCGATCAGGCCAAAACGTCCAGGTCGTATAACCGATTGCGCCACTTTTGATACAAGCGAGAACCGCGTCATTCTGTTTCACCAATCGCGGATCCAGCTTGTCGCTCTTGGTGTCAGAATCGGCAAAATTACCGGGAGGCAATAGTTGGCCGGTAGCGGGTTGAGCTTCGGTCCAAGCCATAAAAACCTTTGGCTGGTACATGTAGTCAAGAAATGCGGCAGCGCCATCCGGGCTTTTGCAGAACTTGCTAATCGACTGGGTGCCTCCGATACCAATTTCATACAGCGGATAGGTTGCTTCCGGGCCGACCGAGGGGAAGGCGATCCAATCCCATTGTTGACCGCTCTGTTTGAATGTTTCGGTCAGATCGTGGATGGCCCAGGAACCGCTAATCAGCATCGCGGCCTTGCCGGTCGCCACATCATCTGTAGCCTGGGTACCGGTGAGCGCGTAATAATTTTTGCTGAAGTAGCCCTTCTTCCACCAATCGTTCAGCAGCTTGATCGCATCGACAAATACCGGGGCGTTCCAAGGCAATTCACCGGTCAACGCTTTGTAGACATTGGCCGCTCCGGCATAGTGATTCAGCACGACCGTCACAAACCATTCGTTTGTTCCTTTCCAGCTCGCATTGCCGGCAGCGAATGGTGTGATGCCCTTACTCTTGGCGTCCTCGGCGATCTTTTGCAGCTCCTCGAGAGTTTTCGGCGGCGTCCAACCGTTCTTTTCGAACAGGGTTTTGTTGTAGTAGAGGAACATGCTCTCGTACTCATCTGGTAATCCGTACAATTTACCGTTGAGTCGTTGCAGGTTGAGCATGCTCCCAACGAAACGCTTATCCCAACTGTACTTCGCGGCGTAGCCATCAAGTGGGATCACAAATCCGGTCTTACTATACTGGACAAGGTAGGATGGACCTTCGGTAAAGAGAACGTCCGGTCCTTTGCCGGCAGATAGCGCAAGCTTCAGTTCCCGATCGTAGTGTTGGATGAGGGTAGCTTTGACTTTGTCCTCCGATTGAGAACTGTTGAAGGGATCGATGACAGTCCGGCCAAAGTCGTCAAATTGCTGTTGATTGAAGTCAGTGATCCAAAGAGTAATCTCTTTGGGTTCGGCTGCAGCGCCAGCGAGGAATGCTAACGACAAGATCAATGTCAGGAGGGTCTGTTTCATGGTTGGGGGTTGATTGGGTTAGAAGACAGAAATCGGTTTAGGCGGATTTACGGATCATCAGCTCGAAAGGCATCTCCTCACAGCGCCCCGGTCCAGTGGTTTCGCCGTTCAGACGCTCAAGCAACATCTCAACCGCACGGTTCCCGAGTTTTTGCTGAAACTGACTGACGGTAGTGAGCGGGGGCGAAACCAATCGTGCGATGGAGATATCATCAAAGCCGGCGATAGCGACTTCCTCCGGAATCTGGAGACCAGCTTCCCGCACTGCCATGATCGCTCCGATCGCCATCATGTCATTCCCGGCGAAGATCGCGGTAGGACGAGTGGCCCGTCTCAAAATGCGCTGCGTTGACTCGTATCCTTGTCTCTCCGAGAATTCGCGGCCGGATACGACATCGGATAAAAGCTTTTTGCCGCGCAAGGCCTCTCTATAACCGCGTACCCGAGCCGAATCCGGACCGGCGTTCCCCGCCAACATCGCGATTCGTCGATGACCCTGCTCGATGAGGTAATGAGCAGCGGCTTTCGCCGCGCTCACGTTATCGACAAAGAGGTTATCCAGCGGCCAGGGCCCGCCCAGCTTCAGACCCGCTTCAATCCGCACGACGGCAATCTTCCGTTCGAGGAGTGGACGCAAATCGCGTGCGGTCAAATGAAAGAATACACCGATCACACCATCGACCCGGCCTTCCAACAGGCGGTCGAGACATTTTCGTTCTTTGCCCGGAAGCCCGTCAGTGTTGTAAATGAGTACGTCGTAGCCGTGGGCTTCTGCACTGTTCTGCGCGCCGCGCTCGAGAGCAGGATAGAAAGGATTGGTAATGTCCGGAACGATGCAGGCAATGGTTTTGGTCCGCTGGGTTCGAAGGCTCTGGGCTACGCGGTTCGGTACATATCCCAGGTTTTTTGCGGCGCGGAAAACCTTTCGCCGGGTGATCGCCGGGACTGAGGAATCGGCGACACCGTTTAGGACGAGTGAGACCGTCGCCTGCGAAACCTGAGCCAGCTTGGCAATATCTTTTTGGGTGGGGCGCGCTTTGATGAACGGAGGAGACACGGGGAAAAGTATTGCTAATACGAATTAGTAATACGTATTAGCCGACCTGTCAAACGGTCATTCCGGCGAGTCGAAGCGAATGATCTCACCCAAAGACGCAAAAAAGCAAAGTAGAACATGGAATACGGAAAGCACGCCGAAGGCGTACCAATCAGGCGGGACGTCGTCGCGGCCTCACGTCGGGATCTGCACGCCCTTAAAGCTAGTTGGCGCGCCGTAGCTGGCGAAGGCGGGCTGAGCTAAGTTCTATTACGCCTTCCGACTTCGCCGACCAATAGTCACAGTTTTCACGACATCGGGAAAGGCTTCGGCTTGATAGCTCCTCAGATGCACATCCGCTGCCATCACGATTCGCTTTGCTTTCGCCGCCTTTTGATTCTTTAGTTCTTTTGCACCGGCGGTGAGTGCCGCTTCTAAGGTGTGTTTATTCATCTTGTCAGGTTGCTGCGATTCGGCAGCCTGACAAGCACCATGGCATCTACCTCGCCACGGGAATCACCGGATTCGCTAACTAAGTCCAATTATCACGTCGTCGGACAAGTCGGCGTACATCCAGGGGGACACAAAAACGCTGGTATGTCCGTCTTTGCGTCTTTGCGTGAGACTTTTTTTCCTACGATCGTGCGAAAGAACCTTTGCAAATCACTGTGCGTTTTCCCCCGCCTTCCAAGATCAGCTCTTTGCACATTGGGCCACGCTGTGCTCAATCTTCTTCTTGCTCAATTTTTTCCTATTAACCCTCAGCGCATTTTTTGCCGGTTTCGTGGATGCAACGGTCGGCGGCGGCGGGCTAGTGCAGTTGCCTGCATTGTTTGCCATTCTGCCGGCCCAATCACCGCCTCAGTTATTAGGCACTAACAAGCTGGCAGCAATTACCGGAACAATAAACGCCAGCATCGCATTTTGCCGGCGAGTAACGCTACCCGTTCGGTTCATGATTCTGACCTGTCTTGCTGCCGGCATCGGCTCGCTGATTGGGGCGCAGGTCACCCGATTCATTTCACCGGAGCTCTTTAAGCTAGGTCTACCAGTGCTTTTGCTTGGACTCTTGATTTACACGCTCAAACATAAAAGACTGGGTGACTTATCAGCCGTAGGGCCTTTTGGTCCAAAAGCAATTGTTCAAGGATGCTTGATTGGTGCAGGCATTGGCTTCTATGACGGATTTATCGGACCAGGCACCGGAACGTTTCTAATCTTCCTATTTATCCGGGTGTTTCGGTTCGATTTTCTGCATGCGTCCGCCGCGGCGAAGTTAGTCAATGTAAGCACGAACCTTGGTGCGATCCTCTTATTTGGATTTACCGGAAACATATTATGGCCCGTAGCGATCCCGATGGCGATCGCCAACGCCGTCGGCGGGATAGTCGGGGCTCGATACGCGCTCCGGAAAGGGAACACCTATGTTCGAGGGTTCTTTGTCATCGTAGTCTGCATTCTGCTGGCGAAAACAGCGTGGGACGGATGGAACGAGCTGGTGGCGCTAGCCGGCCGAAGCCGATGACAAGGCGACACGCCCGGCAACATTGGGCGCTGGTAGAAAGGACGCGCGGGAGCTCATCCCTACCGTTTTTCTCGAAAGAAATTTTGCAGGATCTGGCGGCACTCCGATTCTCGGATACCGGTGGTAATCAGGCAGGTATGGTTTAGCGGCGGCATCTGCAAGAGATTGATCATCCCACCGGCGGCACCGGTCTTAGGATCAGGGCAACCAAAGATCACCCGGCGAATACGGGAATGAACGATCGCACCAGCGCACATCGGGCAGGGTTCTTTGGTAACATAAAGCTCGCATTCGTTGAGCCGCCAATCGCCCAGCGCGCTCTCCGCTTGGGTGATGGCGAGCATCTCGGCGTGAGCGGTGGCGTCCTTCAAGGTCTCAACTTGATTCCAGGCACGCGCGATAATCCCCGCTCGATAAACGATGACCGCTCCGATGGGCACTTCCTCTTGCGCCTCGGCTTTTCGGGCTTGGCGTAGAGCTTCCCCCATGAAGTAATCGTCACTCGCAAAATCCAACATTTCAGCCAAGCTTATCGGGTGTTAACGGAGGCAAGAACGCGCAATAACCCTATCATCGTAAACCCTTCGGTTTTGGCCTGTAATTTCGCCAGGATGGAAGAGGATTGCACTCGGATCGAAAAGGCCGGGGCCGATTGGCTGCATCTCGATGTCATGGATGGTCATTTTGTTGATAACATATCGTTTGGGCCCCCCATTGTTGAGACCATCGCAAAATTCGCGACTAAGCCGCTGGATACTCATCTTATGATTTCGCGGCCGGACCATTATTACAAACGATTTACACCGTTCGTACACAACGTGACGATGCATGTCGAAACGGGAGTGGATATCGCCGAAACTTTGCGTGCGATTCGCAGCGAAGGGTGTAGTGCCGGGCTTGCCATCAGTCCTCCCACTCCGTTCGAAAAAGTATTACCGTTTCTCGATCAGATCGATCTTCTGCTGGTAATGACTGTCCATCCAGGGTTTGGAGGCCAGACTTTCATGCCCGAAATGATGGAAAAAGTTCGTCGAGCTCGTCAGCTTAGAGAAGAGCGAGATTTTAAGTTTCACATCGAGGTCGATGGAGGGATCAACCGAACGACAGCACAAACCGCTCGAGAAGCGGGCGCGAATATTTTCGTTGCCGGCACCTCGATTTTTCACGCGAACGATCCGGCGAAAACAATGGCTGAGCTTCGCGGAGCCGAAACGGCGGCCAGTTGATAACCGCACGCGAACGCAAAGGGTAAGCGGAAGAAATCTCACGCAAAGACGCAAAGGACTAGAGGTGAGACGGAATAGAATCCAGCCATTTTTGGAGGCTATACCTATCGGGACGAGGCATTCATCGTTTCCCGGCCCAGTTCAAGGACGGCCCTAATACTCGATGCTTTTCTCTTCCTTTCTTTGCGCCCTTGCGTCTTTGCGTGAGGAAAAAATCGCCTCGCCGGGCAAGCCCCCGGCCGGGAGGGATCGCGTGCCGACTAACAGTGCCGCCGAGATTTGATATGAAAAATCCAGGACTTCGTTACCTGCTGGCGATGTTGTTCCTGTTTATCGGTAGCCAGCCAACGACGTGGGCGTATCAACCATATAGGCCCGCCGGCGAAGTCGTACTGACGGAAAAGGCTTTCCGCCACATCATGGAACGCCACTGGCCGGATAGCACGGCAGCGGGAGCCGGCAAATTTCAATACGGTATCACGGAGGATAGTTTACGCGCCCTGATCAATCAGGCGGTACAGAACGGTCATAGTCGGATAAACACGAATGGCCGTCCGGGCGTGATCTACGAATATGATTTCCACCGCCAGATAGGCACAAACATTGACGGCCAACCGGCGACGCGGCTTCGGGTGGTAGTGAATAAACGAAACCAGGTGGTGACAGCCTTTCCATTCTAGAATCATGAAACTCGACTTTCGATTGGCAGAGCCGACCACCGACACCGAGAGCTGGTCAAATGCGGATGAAGAGGATTTCCGTTACCGAGTCGCGCTTGGTGATCTGATCTTAGAAATCGGATCAAAGAATTTCAGCACACACTGGGGCTGGGTTCCGCTAATCGATCTGGCGGCGAGTTTGCGGCACATTGCCAAAAAGCTCCAGCATTCCGGCCGGACGGAGACGTTTGAGTTCACCGAATCAGAATCGTGGCTGCGGTTTAGCAGACAAGGCGACCAGGTTATTATCACCGCGAGTTATTCACCTGGCGAGGGTCAAGTCGAATACTCGCGGTTTGTGCATGCGGTCAAAAAATTAAGCAAACAGCTTCGAGACGAACTACTGCAGCGCAATTCCGCGCTTTCGGAGAACCCGGCGTTCCAGCGGCTGCTGCCGGAGGAGGAATAGTGGCGAGGAAATCTCACGCAAAGACGCAAAGGATAGGAAGACAGGAAGCCCAAACATTTGGACCCTGTTTCGCTTGGACCGCCAAGCGACGAATGCGCACGGCTAAGTCCTGTTACACCTTTGGTTTGCATATTCCGCCTCCCGTGTTCCGTGCTTCCTCTTCCGTCTCACTTCTCAATCCCATCCTTTGCTTCTTTGCGTGAGATCTCCTCGTCGACACGCCTTGACTCCGGCACGCGATGGCGACTACGGTTTGTGGTAGCGCCGGGGCGGGCAGCTCCGAGTCATCTTTTAGGTTTGCGCCAAACCGAAAGCGTAATGGGACAGTCGCCGCAACCGTTTTGCTAGCCGATGCGTCTCGATTTCGCCTCCGCCGTGATTGGTATGGCCTTCGAAAGAGAAGGATTGCTGCCCCTATTCCGAGTCAATTCCTATCTTTGCGTCTTTGCGTGAGGGAAACCCTCAACTACCCAAATATTCCGGGTTGAGACCGGTCAGCTCTTTGCGGACGAACAAGCCATCTTTGCGGACGAGTTGATCATCGAAATAGATTTCACCGCCGCCGTATTCGGGACGCTGAATGGCAACGAGATCCCAATGGACCTGGCTGCGGTTGCCGTTGTCGGCCTTTTCGTAGGCTTGTCCGGGCGTAAAATGAAATGAGCCGGCGATCTTTTCGTCAAACAGAATGTCGCGCATCGGCTGCAGGATGTAGGGATTGAACCCGAGTGCGAATTCTCCGATGTAGCGCGCTCCCTCGTCTGTATCGAGAATCTCATTGATTCGTTTGGGGTTGTTGCCAGATGCTTCAACCACTTTCCCGTTCTTAAAAGTCAATCGTACCGAATCGAAGGCGGTACCTTGATAAATGGTGGGAGCGTTATACTGGATATGACCTTCGACGGAATTCTTGACTGGACAGGTGAAAATCTCGCCGTCTGGGATGTTGTGTTCACCACCACAAGGGATGGTCGGAATACCCAGAATACTAAACCGCAGGTCGGTGCCCGGACCAGTGATGCGGACACGGTCAGTATGATCCATCAAATCCTTTAGTGGCCGCATGGCCTGCTC
Organism: Verrucomicrobiota bacterium; assembly: GCA_041167675.1. Taxonomy (GTDB): domain Bacteria; phylum Verrucomicrobiota; class Verrucomicrobiia; order Chthoniobacterales; family JAFAMB01; genus DASTDH01. The sequence continues at coordinate 1,827 of JBEEIB010000456.1, read as the reverse complement.
CATCTTGGAATAGTCGAGGGTGCAAACTCGGAAGAAGAAATCTTCGAATGCTTCCGTGCTCATGCCGGCCATCTGCGCCATGGCGGCGGTCGGCCAACGGAGTACGACCCATTTGGTCTGATTGACTCGCTGGTCCAATACCGGCTGCAACAATTTCAATGCGAGCCGCATCCGGTCAGATGGAACATCTGACTGTTCGGTGATGTTATGACTCCCACGCAAAGCGATGTAGGCATCCACCGCTTTCATTCGGGCTAGTTCGTACTCCGCAATCACTCGATATTGATCTTCCTCAGCGCCCCGAAGCAATTCGCGGTTAACGACATTGTTCTGGAGATTGACCAAAGGAACGGTTTCTTTGGCACGAGCTCTTCGAATCAGCGATACGACCATCTCGTGGGGGATATCAAAACAGTCGATAAGCACCTTCTCTCCTTTTTGGAGTCGGGTGGAAAAATCAATCAATACCTCCGCAAGACGGTCGAAACGAGGATCCAGCATAATAATATTGCTATAGACTTACTTTCGTAAGCTGCTACTGCAAATTTCAACGGCATGTCCAAGATATTGCCAGAATCTGCGGCGACAAGCCTTCGGGAAAAATATGCGCCGGAGCAAATCGTTTTCACCAACGGTTGCTTTGATATACTTCATGTTGGCCATGTGCGCTATCTGGAGGCGGCCAAGGAGTTAGGCGGTCGGCTGGTGATTGGTCTTAACAGTGATCAGTCGGTGCAGGCCCTCAAAGGGGTCGGAAGACCGATTAACGATGAAGCAGATCGAGCGGAGGTCCTGGCCGCGCTGGCCGCAGTCGACCACGTCATCATTTTCAATGAGCCTCGGGTCACCGCGCTAGTAAAAGACTTGCGGCCGCATATCTATGCGAAGGGAGGAGATTACACGATCGATTCGTTGAATCCGGAAGAACTCGCCGCAATACATGAAGTGGGCGCACAGATAAAACTTCTTCCTTTGGTACCTGGTAAGTCGACGACGGCTCTACTTCGCGCTATCCAAGAAAAATGAAGAAGCGACTTAAGCTCGGAGTCCTCGGATCGGGCAAAGGCTCCAACTTTCGCGCAGTCGTCGAACGAATTAACGATGGGAAGCTCGATGCTGAGGTGCGGATCGTTATCTCCGACGTACTCGACTCGGGCATCCTTTCCTACGCTCGCGACTATCAGATTCCTGCGTTGTACGTACATCCCGGCAAATTTCGAACAAAATTAGAGGAAGAGGTGGAGCAAGATATTGTCCGGTTATTACAAGAGGCGAACGTCGAGCTGGTGGTACTGGCCGGGTTTATGCGAGTGGTGAAACGGCCGCTACTTGAAGCTTTTCCTCGCGCGATAATCAATATTCACCCGTCGCTGCTACCCGATTTCCCTGGTCTGGCAGCCTGGAAACAGGCGTTGGCGGCAGGTGCATCATTCACTGGCTGCACTGTGCACTACGTCGAGGCGGGTGTTGATACCGGTCAGATCATTGATCAGCGAACGGTGCCAATCCTGCCGGGAGATACGCCAGAATTACTTCATGCCCGGATTCAGGAGGTGGAACACGAGCTTCTACCTGCGGTGATTCAAAACCTCGCCATGGGTTGAGGCCGGTGAGATACAGAACACCGTGAGTGGTGAAAAGTGATTGGTGATCGGGGAGAGCCTTTGGCCTTTGGCGTGCGGCGTTTGGCGTTTGGCGGCGTCTTTGGTAGGCTTTCTATCGGTCTTCAAGGGAAAAAAGAATGGTTAGGATTTTTGGAGCTGAAAGATCCAGGAGCCGTGTTGGAGTTGATTGCGGTGATGGAGCTCGGCATTGTAAGGGGTTCGA
>JBEEIB010000455.1:0-15789 GCA_041167675.1 Verrucomicrobiota bacterium | reverse complement strand
TCTCCATTGGATGGTAAAAAGGCATTGATCGCCGAAACAGGACTCTTCTCTCATAAAAACCGGTCCCTCCCCAGGTAGGGGCAGTTCACCGAACCGCCCACCGACGCCAATCCCGCTTGGGTGGATTAGGCCGATCGTCCCTACCAAGGCGTGTCAACAGCGGCGCCTGAACATGAAAGCTCAGAGTCAGCGTAGAGCGAAGTTACTTTGCCTGGCCAACTCCATTCGCGTTCCACTCATGACCGGGCGGTCTCCGTTCTGGGAAACGCAACCGCTACTATCGGCTGAGTTCTGTGAAACAGTCGGCGGCGACTTGAGCTATTCTGGCTCTTCGAACAATCCTCTAACGAGCATTGGATGAATACCGACATGACCCGCGGCGATTCGACCGATCTGGTTCGTGTCCAGATCGAGCTGTAGCCTTTCTCCGGAGGAGATCGATTCCTGAGCCAGAGCGGCCTGCTCTGCGCCGTTCAGGCAGTGGAACGGTTCCCTGAGCACAGGCAATTAACCTCGCGCTTTCCCTCAGGCCCAAGCCTCCGTTAGTAACGCCCGCGTTTCTTCCACACCGACCCGCCAGATTTTCATCATCTCCTCGTCACTACGTTGATAGTAGCCGCCATAATTGCCGTCCTTAAGATACTCGCGTAACGACTGCGGATCGAGCTGGCGAATATGATCGAGGTCGCTCATCGGCTTCTGATCTGCCGGCAACGAGATATTCGCCAGGCGCGTCCACGGAAAGTTTTCCATCCACGAGGCGTGCGATGCCACGGGATCGATCGCCTGAACTTGCGCCCATACTTTAGGCGCATTCCACCAGTTGTGAAACTTGATCCGAATGCCAGGGTGATCGGCCATCCACTCACTGACGAGAGATTGGGCGGGCGTATTGCCGCCGTGGCCATTGACGAGAAGAATTCGCTTGAACCCCTGCTCCGCCATTGCCTTCAGGATGTCGCCCACAACGCGCAAATAGGTTTCGACGCGAAGGGTGATCGTGCCGGGAAACGACCGGAAGTAGGGTGTGATTCCGTACGGCACAACTGGAAACACCGGTACGCCGAGCGGCTCCGCCGCCTCCACTGAGATCCGCTCCGACAAAATGCTATCGACGCTAAGGCTTAGAGAACAATGTTGCTCTGTGCTTCCAAGCGGCAGGACGCAGCGATCGTCACGCTTCAAATACTCCTCCACCATTCTCCAATTCATGTCGCTGATACGCATCGCTTAATTCCTCCCCTGTCTTCCACCTGTATTTCATCTGATCAAGCGTCGTCCGCAATCTACTTTCGTCCCATGACAAATTGCGCATCCCAAACTTCGGCGATAGGCCGTAAGTCCGTGAAGCAACTCGGGCTCTTGCCGAGCTTGATGATCGGCGGAGTCGTGCGATAGCGTGCGCTCATGCGCAAAGTAAATTTGAAAGATGTCCCAGAACGGCAATGGAAGCGCCGATCGCCCACGGGTAAGTTCGACTCTGCAGCCAAACACGTTTCAATCGCCCTGGGTCGCCAACCGGAATCGCTCGAGCTATCGAAGCGGCATCCCTTTGATCTTGCCTTGGTGCGGATCCCAAAAAACAAATCTCTTTGTCCCTATCACGCACACTCGGCTGAATCCGAACTGTATCTCGTAGTTTCCGGCCGTGGCCGCATACGTGATAAACACGGCACAACCGAAGTTGGACCGGGTGACGCATTCTTTTTCGGCCCTGGCGAAGCGCACCAGCTGACCAACTCGGGTGAGGAAGACTTCGTTTACTATGTCATTGCCGATAACCCACAAGGCGACTCCTGTTACTACCCCGATAGTGGTAAGTGGGCGGTGAGGACTGAAGGGACCGAAGAGATAATTGTTAAGGGACACGAAACCGATTACTTTGACGGAGAAGCCTGAGTAGCGCGGCCTTCATTCCCACTTTTTCAGGAGTAGATCTGGCCCGCGCTTATGCGCCTTCTCATCGCTTAACGGGATCCGCCGCGGTATATTTAAAGATGAACGTCATTAATCGCGAAGAATTGCCTTTCGTTGGAATGTGACATGAGTTTGTCGGCGAAAAGCATGGGGTTAATATTTCCTTTTTCCTGGTGAAGGCCCCGCCCAGGCGCGGACCCGAGCTGCACCGGCATAATTATGATGAGGTCATTATGGTGCAGGAGGGACGCGCGACGTGCATCGCGGGGGCTGAGCGACGGGAAGTAGGACCCGGCGATATCATCGCCATTCCGGCCGGAACGCCGCACACTTTCGTCAATTCTGGCGATACCCCGTTGCGTCAGATCGATATTCACGCCAGTCCAAGGTTCATTACGGAATGGCTCGATGCGTCTCGGTCTGCCGAGTTGCCTCAGTAAGCTGGTCCTTGGAAGGCTCGTTTTTGGAATAGCAGTTCTTATGGCTCGAATCACGATTGGAGAAAGACAGACCCGGCTAAAGTCAATGTCTGACAGCGTCCAAAACAGATCTCCCAAAGCACAGAGATGAACAAAGAAGCCCAATTTCCATGGAGACTGTTTTGGCTGCTCTTCACAGGAGGATTGATCGGCGTCGCCGCCGTGATGCCTTACGTTCTTGACTTCTTCGGCGGTACCCTGCAGCGCCTGGCGTTGCCATTGCCGCTTCTGCTAGCGTTGCAATTCGTTCAAAGCGCGATCGTCCTAGCCATCGCGGTTGCAATCGGCTTGCTCGTCTCGCGTAAAATTGGTTTGGGCGCGCCGGCACTAGAGGCGTGGCTTTACCGACGAATGCCTGTTGTTAAATCAGGCACGTTCTCAATCTCGGCAATCGCGGGCGCAGCGGTCGGCATCGTCATCGTTTTCCTCGTTTACTTTGTTTTCCTTCCCCTACTCCCGCAGTTGCCGGTCGCGTCGGAAGCAGCAGTTCCGTTGTGGAAAAGGTTTCTGGCCTGTTTTTACGGCGGGCTCGACGAAGAAATTCTAATGCGACTGTTTCTACTTTCTCTCCTGCTTTGGGGAGTTCACAAGATCGGGCCCAATCGCGAACAGCTTCCGAACCGCACCTCGTTTTGGATCGTGAATATTGTCATTTCGCTTGTTTTCGGCCTGGTGCATCTGCCTGCCGCCCGGCTCATCATGCCGATCACGTCCATGAGTATTTTCTACATCTTATCGCTCAACGGCATTGCAGCAGTGGTCTTCGGTTATTTGTATTGGAGACGCGGCTTGGAAGCGGCGATGGTCGCGCATTTCTCAGCGGATATTGTGCTGCACGTAATTGCTCCGACACTCCTAAAAGGCACACGCGCATAAAGGCGATGGTCCAAAAAATCCGACATTCGCGGCAAAATATTGTGAGATGTCTCGGCTTCGCTCGACATGACAAAACGGCGTGGCACGAAACAGAACTGCGGCTGTAGCGTGCGCTCCACAGCGCAAACTATAGTTCCGCTGAGACTCCGAAAGCGTTCGCGAGCAGGCAAGCGGACGTTACAGCACTCGAAGCCGTGCTTGCCTTCACTCTTAAGATCCCGACAAACGCCCACACGATGTCATTCCGAGCGCAGTCGAGGAATCTCTGACTATTCCATCTGCCAAATAAGTAGAGATGTCTCGGCTTCGCTCGACATGACAAAACGGCGTGACGCGAAATAGGAACTGCGGCTGTAGGGTGCGCTCGCCTGCTCAGTTCCTCTGAGAACGCGGACAGTAAAGCGCTCCAAGCGCGTGGGCCTGATTACACCTACGCGAATCCTTCATGGTGATTCGGACGTTGCGACTAGCCAAGTTCAAGTTTTCTCCTGATTTCTTGTACAAGTTCGGCCGGGCTCCGCCCCAGTTCGATTACCACTGCCTCTCCGGGCTGCGGTTCTTCCAAATCAGCGAACTGAGTTTGCAGCAACGCCGGATTCATGAAATGTCCACGTCTTTGCTGGAGTTGGGCGGCGATGAGCGCGTAATCTCCCCGCAGGTAGACCAGCTTCACGTCGTCACTGATGCGGAGATATCGCCGGTATGATTCCTTTAGTGCTGAGCAAGCCAAAACTGCATTTTCCCCCGCGGCAAGGCAACGCTTGATCAACTCGCGCAACCTTTCCAGCCAGGGCTGTCGATCCTCATCTGTCAGTGGAATACCCCGGCGCATTTTTTCAATATTAGCCGCCGAATGGAAATCATCGGCATCGTAGAACTTCCACCCGAGTTCCTGCGCGAGCAGTTGCCCGATCAGCGTCTTCCCCGAACCCGACACGCCAAAGAGAATTATAACCACACTCTGCTTTCTACTTTAACCACCTTCACCTTCTACTCTCCTTTGCTTTGACCGAACCAGTGACATTGAAGATAATCATGATCAGATTCGCCGCTCCACATTAAGGAGATTATCGTGGGCTAAGGCGGTCAAATGAATCGTCGAACATCGCGGGAGCACCCCGGTAACGCGCTCGCAGAAGCGGTTAATGTCGAGCTTGGGGCATACTTAAAACGTGGCGATGGCGATGAGCCGTAAACATGATTCACCTGGCGGCGGCATTCTTCAGCTCCGCCCTGATGTCGCTCTCAAATTCGACTGGAATATCGAGCTGTTTAACCGCGCCGGGTTTAAACTTCCATTTGAACAGCTCAAAAACCATCACGGCGTTCAGCTTCGCCGCACTTGCTCGTTTCAACACGCTCACTTCATCGACGGCTCCGGTTTGCTGATTTATCTTGAGCCGATAGATCCCGTGTGCGCCGAGCGTATACCGGTTACGTGCTTCCATCGGATAATCGGGCACGGGAGCGTATAGAATGATCCCTTTGAATTTCGGCGGTATGAACGCGTCTGGCGCTGCGCGACAATCGGATAAAAACGCTAATTGCGAGCAGAAAACGACGAGACGAAGTGGTGGCAAGTGTAGAGGAAACATGGGTCTGGATGCTGGATCCTAATCAAAGGAACTTGACCAACGCATCGGTTGTTTCTTTCGGCCGTTCCTCCAGGATCCAGTGGCCCGTATCTTTTAAGACCACGACCGTGACGTCGGTCGCCACAAGCCTCATTTGTTGCGCCAGCTGATTTCCTAACGACTTCTCACCGCCAATCGATAGCACCGGCATCGTTAGTTTGTTTTGCGAGAGCTGCGCGAACTCTTTGGCGAGTTGCGGCCAGGAAGCGAAATAGGTCCACCCCGCCCGCATTCGTCCCGGGCGTGAATAGGCTTCCGTGTACGCTTTGCGATCCGCCTCTGGAATGGAGCGGGTTTTATCTGCCGCAAAATCGTTCCAGAAATGTTCGAAATAAATGCGTTCCCGTCCTTTTACGAGCGCTTCCGGAGTTGGTCCAAAAAACCGAAAATGCCAGGTGTTTGGATTATTGTAGATGGCCTCCCATCCTTCCACGCCGGGAAGAAACGCATCCATCACTACCAGCTTCTCCACTTCGGTGGGGAACTGGGCGGCATAAGCGTAGGCAACCATCAAACCAATGTCATGTCCCACCACCCGCGCTTTTTCGACTCCGAGCGAACGTGCGAGACCATGAATTCGAATCGCAGAAGTTTTCATGTCTAATCCGCTCGCTGGGATCGCCGACTCGCCAATGCCCGGCAGGTCCGGTGCGATCACGGTGAATCGCGCCGCCAGCAGAGGGATGATCGGTCGCCACATCCGCGAGGTTTCGGCATAACCGTGCAGCAGGATGATCGTTGGGCCCTGACCTGCCGTCATATAATGCAGTTGCACGCCATCGATATCCGCCGTGCGGGAAATGATTTTGCTATCCGCTGTTTCGGCGGAGACCAGCGTAGACGACACAACGAGCACGAAAGACAATCCGAATACAGCCAGGGCGAGCGAAGGGGTATAAACGCGATTCATAAGACTCCTTAATGTAAGGCCGAATGTTTCCAACGTAGCATGTTCAGGCGCGAAGCACCCGGTTTAGGGCAAATCGTACGTGACAGCGACAGGATAAGAAGCGCATTCTCGGCAGTGGCCGAGATCGCCGCCGCGGGTGGCATTCCAATCGGCATAATAAAGGAGCCGCACCATGACCTTGGCAATATACACCTTCATCCATGTAGTGATTAGCTTGATCGGAATTTTCTCGGGATTCGTCGTTTTGATCGGACTGCTGAGTGGAAAACGACTCGAGGGATGGACCAAGCTTTTCCTCATTACCACTGTAGCCACGAGTGTGACCGGGTTCGGCTTTCCCGTCCATCACCTGCTGCCGTCCCATATCGTCGGCATTATATCTCTGGTCGTGCTGGCGATCGCGACATTTGCGCGTTACCGGCGTCACCTCGTGGGCCCATGGCGCTGGATTTACGTCAGCAGCGCGATCGTCGCCCTTTATTTGAATGTCTTCGTCGGCGTGGTACAGAGCTTCGAGAAAGTACCGGCCTTGAGAGCGATTGCTCCAACACAGACTGAGCCGCCATTTGCCATCACGCAGCTGGTTGTTCTGGTGCTTTTCGTCGGGCTTGCCATCGCTGCGACCATTCGCTTCCGCATCCAACCAGCCCCTGCGGCGTGATCTATTCTCGTTAATCAACCTCCAGTAATCCCGACTCCGTATTCTGCTTTCAACTTCTACTTCATAGTTCCTTAGTTCAATCTGATCGCCTCATTCATTATGCCACCCAGCGCCCGAATGTATTGCCTTGTTTTCCTGGTCGCCTTTGTAGTTGGCCTCTCTCCGGCCATCGGCCAGCCAACCGTCTTCATTGTCCGTCATGCCGAAAAAGCAGAGACCGCTGGCCAGGATCCGGAATTATCGCAAGCCGGACACGCCCGCGCGGAAGCGCTGGCGAAAGTGCTAAAAGACGCAAACATCACCACGATTTACACGACCGAGTTCAAGCGGACACAAGAAACCGCCGCGCCCTTGGCCAAAATTCTCGGCATCACCGTGGTGAGCGTGCCCGCAAAGGATACCGCAACTCTCACGGCCAAGCTGCACAGTACGCATGGTAATATTCTCGTCGTCGGCCACGGAGATACTATTCCCGACCTGCTCAAAGCCCTCGGCATGTCGGCGCCAATCAACATCGCCCCAAATCAGTATGATGATTTATTCATTGTCGTGCTCGATGGAACACCGCGTTTCATCCATTTGCATTATGGTTGAGCCCAGCCGCAACTGAACCGGACCGCCCCACCCGTCGGTGGACTCGTGCTAATTGCTGGAGGGACGAGCTCCGTCTCGTCCATCTTCTAGGACGGCCCGGAGACCGTCCCTCCGATGTTGCCGCTGGCTGTCTCCGGAACAGATTCCCCAAACAACCTCACGGAGCAAAGATCAACAGAAAAAATACAGCGAAGAGCAGGAGGTGAATGCACCCATGCAAAATGCTCGTTTTACCGCTGGCAAACGTCACCACGCTCACTGCCAGCGTTAACAACAGCAGCGGAAGATTGCCGCCTTCCAGTCCGAGCGTCACCGACCGGTTTGTCTTCATTCCAATCAGGAGGACGGCCGGGATGGTCAGCCCGATGGAGGCGAGCACCGATCCCTGGAGAATATTGACTGACCGTTGCAATTGATTGCGCATCGCAGCATTGATTCCGGCTACAGCTTCGGGCGCGAGGACCAGTCCAGCGACAATCGCTCCGCCGAATGCCTGCGGCATGCCGAACCGCTCAATCGCGTTATCAAGTGGAATCGCGAATTTCTCCGCCAGCACGACCACCGCAATGAGATAGAGAAATAACATCACGCCATGATAGGTGCCGGAGCGGATTTGCATCTGATGATGAGCGGCGTGCCCGCTTGTCGAGACACTCTCCGACTCCATGAAATACTCGCTATGCCGTTTCGTCTGGATGAGCAGAAAAATCGCGTAAAGACTTAAGGACGTGACGACGAGAAAGATTTCCTGGATTGGTGAAAACCTCGGGCCGGAGAGCGACGTTGTGTAGTTCGGTAGCACGAGACCAAGCACAGCCAACGCCATGATGGTATTGAGATAGGAGCTGGTGCCCTGGAGATTGTAGTATTGCTCGTGGTGCCGCAGCCCACCCAGCAAGAGAGATAGTCCGACCAGACCGTTGAGGGCGATTATGATCACGGCAAACATCATGTCCCGCGCCAGCGTCGGATTATTTGCTCCGTGTAGCATCGCGGCAGAAATCATCATTACCTCAATCGTAATGGCGGAGAGCGTCAGGATCAGCGTTCCGTAGGGTTCGCCGCATTTCACTGCGAGAAAGTCGGCATGACGCGCGACCGACATTGCCGACCAAAGAACAGCCACGAAAAGCCAAATAGAAATACAGGCTAGCGCCAACGGATGCTCAACATTTTCCAGTACTTGACTCCCAGCGGCGAAAAACACTGCGGCAGATCCGAGCCCGACAATCAACGGGTAATCGGACTGGACAACGGCGCCCAAGCCTGCCTTTCGCGGCGCAGCACGCCTGGTCTTCCTCGACATGCCGCGAAGATATGCAACTGCGACAGCGTTTGTCGACAGTCACTGTGACTAAACAGGTAGATCGAGCAGCCCGTCAAATGTGAGTGCGGCTCGCACCGAATACTCGCCCGGTCTCTTCTTTAGGGCGTAACAAAGACTTTCCCGGTATAAGGATCTTTGACTTCGGTACCGCTTGGAAACCCCCGCACGTCCACTACCTTGTTGGCCGCAAACGGGCTAGTGACAAAGCCCTGTTTGTTCGGCACTGGAATTCCATGAGGAAAGTTGTGCTCCTGACTCTTTCCCTCAGTCGCAATTGCGCTGGAATTTGATTGAATCGGCGCCGTCGACGGCGCAATGGTCCGAGTCGCTCCAGCATCAATTGAAGCATTGCCCGGTGGCGGCTCTGGCGGCCGCGTCTCTTCCTCTGGCCGACTATAATTGCGCGCGTGTGAATGGCGATGATGATGGGAATGACCGAACGCCCGGAGGAAATCGGCGAGCGAACCCGCTTCCGCGCGACCGCCGATCGCAAAAAACGCGACTGTCGCCACTAAGGCGATTGGCCTTATCAGGGGCAATTTGCGCCTGGGAGAAATCACGATCTGGCCTGAACAGACTCTCAGCTGCTCTGAGCTCAGGCCCGCCAGCTGATTTCTCTTTTTCATTTCCAAATTCCGAGTCTCAGGTTCCGTTTCCGGAATATACCCCTGTTACAAATTCGAAATTGGGAATGGCGGCGGGTGTGTGCGTTGCAATGCGTAGTGCTCTTGTCGCGTAAGCAGATTAGCGACGAAACCCATACTCTAGAGTGAAGAATTGGGGCTTCAGTTTGGCCAGAGGTTGGCGAAGCTTCGCCAGCTCCTCTTCCGGGCCGTGAACTTCCAAACGCGTGATTTCTGCAATCTTCAGGGCTTCCTCGAACAACGATGCTACATTCTCCAGGTGCTTTAGTAGTCCCTCTGCATCTTCATAGCCTTCGCGGCAATGAGCCTGATCGCCGTCAAAGCTGAACCCGTAGTAAAGACATTTTCTTTCCTCACGAGTCTTCGCGGTGAATTGTTCACAAAGCTTCTTGAAGGGTTCGAGGTTGCCAGGGGATACCTTGAAATAAGGCGCAAGCGTACAACACTTATCCGGGACGGACATAGTTCCTCCTGTGATGTGACAGTTTGCTTCCTATCTCTTGTATTCTCCCCGCTTATGGCGCAACGCGAGTACCAAGCGTGTCGGTATGGAAAGCCATGTGGTCACGCACTTGAAACCAGCCGCCTTGATTCTTGGCTGTCTGAGCCGCGCCGGCCGTTTCATAGGTCGCTACGTCCTGCCAGGAATTGTAACGGTTGATGGTAAGGAATGTCCATGGACTGCCTTCGAGGTGTTGCATCAACACATTTCCGGCCGAAGTATCGCCGTTGGCGCGGCTTGGCGGCTCACCGAGCATCTTTTCCAGCTGATCCCGATGGCCAGGCACGGGACGGAAAACCGAGACTATATAGACTGAACCTGCGCTCTTAGCTGCATCATCGGAGATTCCCATGGCTCGGCTGAACTCAGCCCATGAGGGCCCATTCACGAAGGTATCATTGTGCCAATCGGTAACATCCCGCATGTTGGCAGGAACCTGAAAAGGCGTGGCGTCGACCGTGGCCTTTGTTCCGAGATGCTCGATCAATGCATAATCCCACGAATCACCTTCCTGGTGCCGTAATAGAAGAGTATGTCCAGGCATTGGTGATTTCGGGTTTGGCATCTTGAGCATCTCTGCCATTTGCGCGGCTTTCCCGGCCGCAGACTTGCCGAAAAAGACACGGTAAACGTCGGTGCGCGCAGCCGGTGATGCCGCGGAGCTACTCGCGGGCATGGGCGACGTTTGAGCTTGGACGAATACTGCCGATGGCAGGGTAATTAACGTAATGGCCAAAATACGAACAAACAATTTCATGAGAGCTCCTTCTCTTAAGATTAAACTTCCCGACGGCTCATCTGGCGTCCCTGGGCTTCCAGGCTAGAAGAACCATTTCGAAATCAACGCTTCGAAACGCGTGTGTTAGGCGATGCTGAACATGAGCACACCGAGTGTCAAGCAGTTCCACGATCTTTTTTTGCCGCGGGCCGATTTGAGGAACCATTCATGCGAACTCACAAAGTTGTAAGTCGGACTACTCGGGCCGCTCCCCTTGGACCTTTGCGCCTTCCCCTTTCGACGGAGACTCGTTCTGCGAATTCTCTCCTTTTTGCTTCCAGTCCTGGTTCAACAACCTCATTAGAATTCCGTACTCGCCGCTGATCGGGCCTTTATCGGGCTGACCCTGAGAAATGGGGCTTGACACCAAGTAGCCTTATCACCCATCTCACACTCTTCACATTAACCGAATGGAGATCGCATGAAAAATCTGATTATCCGCCGAATCGCGCTATTCACGACCTTGGCATTAATAGTTCCTGCCATTGTGAGCTGCAGCTCGAAGTCGAAGATTGAAGGCACATATTCCCAAAGCGGGAGTGGCACCGTCGCGCTCGATCTCAAGTCCGGCGGCAAAGCCACATTCACCATGATGGGCGATGACTATCCGTGCATCTACAAGGTGAATGGGGACAAGGTCTCGGTGGACTGCAGCCCGAAGGGAGAGAAGATCGATTTTACGATCCACGACGATGGATCGCTTACTGGGCCGAGCTTCATAGGAGTTTTGAAGAAGTCAAAGTAGCTAACCGCAAAGGCAAAGCGCTGCGCTCGAACCCTGTCGCCGTACAGCGGGCGCCCGCGCTCTAGCAACAAGTAATAGTCTTAGAACCGACGATCTCAGATCCCGGAGCTAGCAAACCATGAAAACCACTAACTGCTTGATTCGATTTTACTCGGCCGCGGGCTTCGTCCAGTTGCTTGTGGCCGTAGCCTTCGGATTATGCAGCTGTGGTAAATCGAACTCTGCCAATTCCGGTGGAAATGGCGGTAGCACCGCGCAGCCTTCGGGGATGGAACGAGCGGCGCAGGACGCGGCCTTCGCAGAAGTCAAAAAGCATTGGATCAAAACATCCGAAGGCTGGATCACGGCTCGAACCTCGGGGACATCGTTTGCGCCCGATAATTTTCTCAGGCAATTGCGGGAGATAACGGTGGAAAGTGTCCGTTCGGCCGATTTGAGCGAATCCGATCGAATGAATGGGCTCGAGTGGGCTGGGCAGGTGTCGTTCAAGCAGGCACCCTGTCGGGAGGCCGGGGATTCAGGAATACTGTTGGATGGCATGGCGGGCACGAGTATTTATAGACAACGGGGCCGATGGACTCAGTGGGTCGATTTCGAGCCCGAGCCTGTCCGGATTCAAAAGGTCAAAGGCAACTGGCAAGTCGAGCCGGATACGTGGCTTCTCCGTGGGAGACTTCCGGCAGCAGACGATTTTGCAAAGGCGGGCGTAAAGTAAGGGACCGGTCGCCTAGCCCCTCTTTGTCGGGATCGAAGGGGTGTTTAGTGTTCTCCTCCGCGCGATCGCTGAGTCGGCCGGACTTTAAATATGGCATTCGATGCATGTTGCTAGTGAATAGTTCTTTGGTCGACTTGATCGCAACGGTTGTGTATGCCCATTTTATGAACGGCATTATCGTCGTGGTGGCTTATCGGCCAAAACCAGGGAAGGAGCAGGAACTTTTGCAGCTAGTGCGGAGCCGGGTTCCGACCTTGCGCAGGGAAGGACTAGTGACAGATCGGATACCGGCAATCATGCGCTCCCGCGACGGTACGATCATTGAGGTATCGGAATGGAAATCGCGGGAAGCGATCGATGCGGCGCACAAGAATCCAAACGTCCTTGCGATGTGGGAGAAATTCTTCGCCCTTTGCGATTGCGTCCCGCTCAACACCGTCCCCGAAGCTGCCGAGATGTTCGCAGGGTTTGAGCCGGTCGAGGATTGATGCTGCTGAGCTTTCGTATTCCCTCAACCGGTCGCAGAACGTCATGGCCGCGGCGTGGCCTGCAATGCATGTTTTGGCCACACCTATATCGCCTACGTTGCAGAAGTTTCCGTGGATAACGACGGCAATGTGCGTGTCGAGCGCGTTGTTGCCGCAGTCGATTGCGGCCTCGTAGTTAATCCGCTTGGCGTCGAGCAACAAATGGAGGGCGGAATCATCTGGGGCATTTCCTCCGCGCTCAAAGGCGAGATCACATTTCATGGCGGCGCGGCGCGCCAGACGCGTTTCCGTGCGCGAATGTGGCGCAATTGCAGACAAAGGCGTATCGAACTTCAATGTCAGTCTCTATGAACAACCCTGCAGTGCTGTCGCCCGTCGCGCTCCCCTCAACCGCAGAAATCCGGAAATGTTTTCCTGCACTCGAACGCATTCATAATGGGTATCCGGTTGCTTATTTCGATGGGCCCGGCGGCACCCAAGTTCCCCGGATGGTAGTGGAGGCCATGAACGATTATCTTTATCGCCATAACGCCAATACTCATTGGGCTTACCCGACCAGCGAGGAGACTGACGCGATCATAGACTCCGCTAGATGCGTAGTGGCCGAATTTCTGAACGCGGCGCCGAATGAAATTGCGTTCGGCGCCAACATGACGACGCTAACTTTTCACCTCGCGCGCGCTCTTGGCTGCAGCTACAAACGCGACGACGAGATCGTGGTTACGGAGCTTGATCACCATGCCAATGTCGCGCCATGGCGAACGCTGGAGGAAGAGCGCGGCGTTAAGGTGCGCACGGTGAAGATGATTCCTGAGACCGGTGAGCTGGACTGGGAAGATTTTTCCCGGCAGTTGAATGGACGCACAAAGCTCGTCGCAATCGGCGCGGCTTCGAACGCGCTCGGGACGATCAACAACGTGCGGCATGCTGCTGAAATGGCTCACGCGTTAGGCGCACAAATATTTGTCGACGCTGTGCATTACGCTCCGCATGAACTTGTCGATGTGCGCGATTGGAATTGCGACTTCTCCAGCTGCTCCGCTTACAAGTTCTACGGCCCGCACATTGGAATTCTTTACGGCCGGCGTGACCTGCTTGGATCCCTGGATTTTCCGAAACTGACCCCGGCGCCCGATACTGCGCCGGAACGTGCGGAGACCGGTACACAGAATCACGAAGGCATCGCGGGAGCGTCCGCTTCGGTGGATTTCCTCGCCTCGCTCGCTCCAGGTGCGACGCGACGCGAATGCTTGCGCTTGGCGCTCGAGCAACTTCATAAGCGAGGGGACGCATTAACCACACAAATGTTGGTGGGTTTGTCCGAAATGATGCATGTCCATCTCTACGGACCGCCGCCCGGCGCCTCGCGCACGCCGACAATTGCATTTACCGTGGACGGCGTACCATCGATAGAGGTCGCGAAGAAACTGGCAGCGCGCGGCGTCTTCGTCTCACATGGCGACTTCTACGCAATGACCGTCGTCGAGCGATTAGGGCAAGCTGCGCACGGACTGGTCCGCGCCGGCTGTGCGTGCTATACCACGCCCGAAGAGGTGGAGCGGTTGCTAACCGGGGTGCGGGCAATTGCGCGCGGGACGTAATGAGACGCTGACGCATTCCGCGAAAAGTTCGGCGCGGGTTGTGGTCGTTCCTTGTTCTTCCTTCTTACTGTTCGCAAGAAGACTAAAGCCTTACGACCTCTAGTCGCAATGGATTGCTCGTCTGCCGCTTCGCTCGCTTTTAACCGCAAAGGCTACGCCGTAATGGCCGACGAATATCCTTTCATTGCCTCCTGGCCAAAATGTTGCACAGATACTAACATAAGCTGCAAATCGGATCCGAGGATCTGAGTCTCTAAGGCCCGGCTCCTAACGCCTGCTTTCGCCATGGGAACGAATCGATTGGAAGCCTTCAGTGATGGCGTAATGGCCATCCTCATCACCATCATGGTCCTCGAACTGAAGCCGCCACATGACCCAACCCCGGCTTCGCTCACGCAGATGTGGCCAACCTTTTTCGCCTACGTCCTGAGCTTCGTCATCATTGCAATTTATTGGGTGAACCATCACCACCTCATCCATCTCGTCCACAGAGTCGACTCCATCATTTTATGGGCAAACATGAACCTGCTCTTCTGGATCTCGCTGATTCCATGGGTGACCGTTTATCTCGGCGACAACCACGCCCTGCCCTTTCCTGTTGCTCTCTACGCCGCCATCTCGGCTACTGGCGCAATCTCGTTCTTTTTCCTGCGTGTTTCCATTGCACGGCATCATCAAGAACCTGAATTCAAGAGACTAAATAAGAAGATGTCGCGCAAAAACCTGATTGCGATTCTCATCTACCTTGCTGCCATACCTTCTGCGTTTGCCTACGTCCCGCTCGCATTGATCATGATCGCGCTCCCTGCCTCGATGTATTTTCTGCCGGAGCGGGCAGTAGAGAAGGCTCTGCACGGCGAGTAAATTAAGTAGGCCAAGCTTCGTCTAGCTATGTCTCCTAAACAGTATCGGGCTAACGCGGCATTATTATTCCCGCCCGTCTACCTCAAACATTGCGCTCAGACGGCCAGTCCGACTCGGACCGGCAGAGCGAAGGACACGATCTCGTTCGCGGCGCGATGATTTGTCCAGAAGTTCGCACCATCAAAGGTCAGCGAGCGACACGCAAAGGGGACGCGGGCGAGGTCTTGCACCTCGGGCGTTTCTTGCCGCGGATCGAGACGCGCGATGCACCAGTATTCGCCAGTCTCGCTCAGACCGCCAGTCCAGCTCGGACCGCCAGTCCGGCCCGGACCATTTGGCTGCTCCCAGCCGCGCAGGACGTAGCTCGATCCATCGACAAAGGTGTGACCGCAAATTTCCGCGCCGATATCGATCGCACGCAGAATGTTTCCCTTCCCATCGAGTTTCAGGATGCGATGCTTGTACCACTGACTAAGGTAAAGGTGCTCGCCGTCGAAGCTCAGATATGAGCCGGTAAACTCCGGGCACGCGATCCGATCTTCTCCGAACCCGCTCCCTGGATCGTAGCTGCGAAGATAACGATCATCGTCCAGACCTTCACCGATCGTAAAACGAAGAGCGTCCCCCACCGACACCGCCGCCCACGGAATTCCCGGTGCATCCATTTCAGTGACGACCGTCCAAGTCTCTACATCGATCCGATAGATCCGGCAGAGATCACGCGAGCCCATCCAGAGATACTCACCATCCCACGCCAACGCCTGAGGTGTTATGGCAGGAGAAGTGAAACGACGCTTTTCGGTGATTGACGCCTCTTCCATTTTCCTACTTTCTATTTTCTACTTTCACTCAACTCTCAACTACCAACCATCAACTTTTCGGTTCATCGGCAATCTTGAGAACTATTTTCCCGCGCGTGTGATGCGTTGCTGCTTGCTGAAGTGCACGTGTGGCTTCGGCCAGTGCCAGCTCTTGGCTCACCACCGGCTTAATCTTCTTCGCTTCAATCAACTTCGTAATTTGCTCCAGCTCATTCGCGTCGGGCTTGACTGAG
>JBEEIB010000454.1:0-6332 GCA_041167675.1 Verrucomicrobiota bacterium | reverse complement strand
CCTGGTTGCATTCGAAGTAACGGATCATCCGGACCATGCAGCAGCGCGAGGCCGAATCCGAGTGTGTCATTCAAATGGAGATGGCTTCGCCCTAGCACCTCAAGTCCTAGCTGAGTTTATTCATGTCGTGACGGATCAGAGGCGATTTACTTCGCCTTTGGCGATCGATGCGGCTCTCTTACGTGCACAGGCGTGGTGGGCAGCGGCGGAAGTGAGGCAGGTTTTTCCAACCGGGAGTGCAGTGAGCACATTTGCCGACTGGATGGGAAAGCACCGATTAGGGCGCAATCGTCTCTTGGACACCATGCTTGCCGCTACCTATTTTAGCGCCGGAATAACTTCGGTCATGACCACGAATAGTCGGGATTTTGACGTTTTCGGCATTTTTCAGATCATCCGACCATGATTGCGCGGGTTCACTAGCGGGTGGTGCTACAGTGATTGGTGAGCCAGCTTCCAACATCAAAATCGAGGTAACTCGCTAAAACGCTTGCAAAAAAGGCTAGGAAGCTGGCTGAGCGGGACTCGAATTTATAGCCAGCCCGAGAGCATTGGGGACTCTTGATCCCCACGACGCCAGATTGACCGTTTAACCAAATAGGTGGAGCAAAGCGAGGTCAAAGAGGTCAAGTCGGCCAGAAAGACCTGGAAAAAGAGCAACAAACATCAACCGACAGCGGCATCGCAGCGTCGTTATTGACGAGCATTGAACGCCTGCCACCCGGCTTTATCGGCTGTTTCGCTAGGGAATCCGGGCTGCAAAATAGAAATTGGGTTGGGTGGGACTCGAACCCACAACCAACGCCTTAAAAGGGCGCTGCTCTACCATTGAGCTACCAACCCGTCAAAAGGGAATGGAACACTATAATCGATATCTATCGCTGCAAGCGCTTTTCCGCTGCAGAAACACAAGGCAACCGGCGCTTCTCGAGGGTCTCATTTTTTGCTAGAAACGGGATCGCTCTGGCAGATGGGTATTCGGTTATGAAATCACCTAGAGCTAACGACGAGCGAGCCACCGAGCTCAGGATCGCGCGTAACCTCTCTCAACAAGGTTTCGACGAGTTCACAGCGTCGACCTGGTTGCGTCCGCCAACCTAGCCGCGGCTCGCGCCGTCCAGGTCGCGAGCTGAATGTGAAGTGGCCGTTCAAGCCGCGCAGGTCGCAGAAATGGAGGCAGGCGTCGGTTGCGTTTTGGATCCAGGGCTAGGTCCTCACGACGCCCCTGGTGTCATGCGCACACTTGCTCCCAAAGTTTTGCAAACGCCTCTTTGCCAGCGCGAACGGTTCGGCACGGATTAGTCCAAAGCGATCCCTCCAAACGAAGTTCGGAGAAGACTTCCATGGTATAGGCCCCGGAATACCCGGTATCGCGAATCGTTTTGAGCAGCGGGACCAGCGGAATTTCACCGTCGCCCGGCAAATAGCGATCGCCGAACGCGCGCGGTGTGCGCCAATCGCTAATGTGCACACCAAAAATACGGCCGTGCAGCTTGGTGATCTGTTCGATCGCACTGGAATCATCCCAAAAATGCCAGAGATCCAGGAAGATCCCAAACGAGGGATGGGCTACGGTGTCAATAATCCGGGCTCCCTGGGGCAACGAACAGATGAAAGTATCAGTGTTCATCAAAACCGGATTCAGCGGTTCGAGCGCCAGCCGAACATTGTGGTCCGCTGCGATTTTTGCTAATTCTCGATACTCGGCTGTGGCGGTCCGATAGGCATGGGCGAAGTCACCGTTGGGGGCCGCACCAGTAATGGTGACTAACGTCGTTCCGGGAAAAAGCGGTCCAAACAACTCTATCGTTTTCCGCAATTGAGCGACCCTCTCCTTCGGTGTCTTCGGTTCAGGCCGTGTCCGGTCGGGAAAAAGGGAGTGTACACGAGGTTGCACGCTGGAGACTTTAAGCTCTGAATTTCGAAGCTCCTCAAGCTGTAGGCGAGGATCCCCCGCATCGAGCTTCGCCTCAACGATTTCAACATAGGGAATTCCAAGGGTACGATACAGGGCAAGATCTTCCGCAAAAGATTGTGGCAACGTCGAGTATTGACTGATTCCAAATGGGAGGACGGCTGTGCCGGTCATAAAATCGACCTCATGGAAACTAACAGATTACTCTAGCGCAAACCCGGATCTGATTCAGCCAATAACCTGATATTCCGGAGAAACTCTTTCCAGTCGCCATCTTTCCCCAGGATGAATGCCGACATTCCGGCCGAGCGCGCTCCAATCCCATCGATTTCCTCTTCGTCTCCGACATGGAGCACCTCCTTCGGGCCGAGATCAAAGCGTCGGAGGACTTCTTCAAAGATGCGCGGCGAGGGTTTATCTGCCCCGACCTCACTGGAAATAATGAGGTGCTCAAACCGATTAAGGACGCCCAAGGTCTCGAGAATCGAATAAAGTCGTCGATCGAAATTGGAAACGACTCCAAGACGGATCCCCGCTTGAGTAAGCGCACTGAGCACGTGGGTCACTCCAGGTGTTAACTGCCAAATACCTGGACGCGTAAATTCTTTATAAACGGCATCAAAATAGTCGGGAAACGGATCGACGCGATATTCCGCGATGCTCAAAGTTGTTGCCACTAAAGCTCGCCACCAGGAACGGCCGTCTTCGGCTCGCGGCCCGATCTGCTCCGGAAGCCGTGGCACTTCTTTCCATGCTCGCACAAAAGCCTGGTTGAGCCGGGCTGGGTCGAGCACCGCGCCAAATCGGCGCGCCACTACTGCGTAGGTCTGGCCTGCAGGCGCCGTCAATCGAATCAGCGTGTTTGCGGCATCGAAGGTGACAGTTCGAATCATCGAAAATCGAGAAGTGCGCCGGATGATCACCAGTCTACCTTGGTAGAGGCGGAGCTCGGCTTGACGCTCGTCTTATTCAGCTTAGATTGTTCGACTCGACCGAAATGGTCGGATCGTCGTGCGAACCATGGCGTTCCGTGCCGATCGGTCAATTCTTGTTTTATGAACAGTGATCTAATAGCGGTGCTAGACTATATGGAGCGCGAGAAAGGCATCAAGCGGGAGGTTTTGCTTGATGCGCTGTCGACCGCTTTGTTGACTGCCGCTAAGAAAAGTGTCGGCCCGGCGCGTGACCTTCGGGTAACGATTGATCCGCGAACCGGCGAGATCACGGCACTGGCGAATCTCATTGTCGTCGAACACATCCAGAATGTGCATGACGAGATTCTTTTGGTTCGGGCAAAAAAAATTAAGCCGGATGCGAATGTTGGCGACGTAATCGAAGTCGAAGTTACGCCGGAAGGCTTTGGACGAATCGCCGCGCAAACTGCGCGACAGGCGATCTTGCAGCGTATCCGCCAAATCGAGAAAGAGATGATCTTTGACGAATTCAAAGATCGCGCCGGCGAGATCGTCAGCGGTACCGTTCGAAGATTCGACCGTTCCGACGTCATTGTGGATCTCGGCAAATTTGAGGCCATCATGCCGATGCGCGAACGCGTAGCCACCGAAGATTATAATATTGGTGACCGAATTAGAGCTTACGTCGTCGCCGTAGAAAACTCGAATCGCGGACCTGAGATCATTATTTCTCGCAGCCATCCCAATTTTGTTCGGCGGCTGTTCGAGGTCGAGGTAAGCGAGATCGCTGACCGCACGGTAGAGATCAAAGCGATCTCACGGGAGGCTGGGTACCGCACGAAGATTGCTGTCTGGTCGGCGGACGAGAAAGTTGATCCGGTGGGCGCTTGTGTCGGAATGCGCGGATCCCGAGTAAAGAACATTGTTCGCGAACTGAACCAGGAAAAGGTCGATATCATCAGGTGGAGTGCTGACCCGAGAGAATTTGTGGTCGAAGCGTTGAAGCCGGCCAAAATCAAATCAATCGCCATCGATGAAGGTCGGCATGCAGTACAAGTGACGGTGGAAGAAGATCAGCTTTCCTTGGCGATCGGGCGGCGGGGGCAAAACGCTCGACTCACTTCTCGGTTGACCGGATGGGAGATTAATATTTCGAAGGATGAATCAGTGACGCAGGCATTCGAGCAGAAATTCGCTCACGCGATCTCGACCCTTGCGAAAACGCTGAACATCGACGAAGAAACTGCCCGATTACTCGCCAGCGCCGGAGTTAACAGCATCGATGGTATTCTGGAAACAGATCCGAAGGATATCGCCGAGATTCTACAGGTCGATATCGACCGAGCTCGACAGATTCATGAGACGGCAAAGAAAGAGCATGATCGGAAAATGGCCTCCATCTGATGAAAGATGGAAGCAATGAAAATTTTAGAGAGACAGATCATTCATGGTTACACGCGCAAGCACTCGCAAAGACTCCCCCGCCAAATCGGGCGCCAAGCCTGAACCCGCTGCCCAGAAGAGCGCTGCGCGCAAGACGACGACCGATCTGATTTCTCCAAAGACGAAAAAAACAGCTACCGAAAGCAAACCGGCGGTTGATGACAAACCAGCCAGGAAGGGCGGGGTCCCGCCGATCAGCAAGGCAAAGCCGAAAGAACCGGCACCTGCTAAATCCGAACCGGAGCGCGCTACCCCGCCGCCTAAGCCCGAAACTGTCTCCTTAATCGAGGAGAAGCGAACGAAAAGGCCCGAGACCACGGTCAGCTCGGAAACTCGCTCGGTCTTACCTCCGATTTCGAAGATCCGGGCGCCAAGACCTCCAGTTATCGCGGCTAGCAAGCCACCGGCTGCGCCTGAGCCTGAAACCGTAAATGCCCCGACGAAACCTCCGGAAACGGCGGCTCCGGAACCAGCCGCAGACGGCAGCAAAGTGGTTCATCTGAAACCTCCAATCATTGTGCGCGAGTTGGCGCAACAGATTGGCCTGAAACCATTTCAGGTCATCAGTGATTTGATGGAAATGAACATTTTTGCGGCAATCAATCACACGATTGAGCCGGATATTGCCTTCGCCATCTGTAAAAAGCACGGTTACGTGTTTGAAGTTGAGAAGCGCGAGAAGGGGGCTGGCGTTCACAAAGCAGAGGTCGTCGTCGAAGAGCCTCGCCCACCTCAGCCGCCGCCGCAGGAAGAATTAAAACCGCGCGCACCGATCATCACGTTCATGGGTCACGTTGACCATGGAAAGACGTCGTTGATGGACGCGATTCGGAAATCGCGGGTCGCGGCCGGAGAAGCCGGCGGAATCACACAGCACATAGCGGCTTACAGCGTCGTTCACAACGGGCATCCGATTACTTTCCTTGATACTCCTGGTCACCAAGCGTTCACCGCCATGCGAGCCCGCGGGGCGACGGTAACCGACATCGTTGTGCTAGTCGTTGCCGCGGACGATGGGATCATGCCGCAGACAATCGAGGCGATCAATCACGCTAAAGCCGCCAAGGTTCCGATTATCGTAGCAATTAATAAGATTGACTTGCCGTCGGCGAACATCGAACGGGTGAAGAAACAGCTCCAGGAACGGGGTCTGACGCCGGAGGATTGGGGCGGTGAAACCATCTGCTGTCCGGTATCCGCTACCAAAGGAACCGGAATCGATTATCTGCTGGAAATGATGCTTCTGCAGTCAGAAGTAATGGAGTTGAAGGCGAGTCCAACCGCACCGGCCAGAGCTACCGTGATCGAAGCTCAACTTGAAGCCGGTCGCGGCCCGACCGTCACCGCGATCGTGCGAATGGGTACCCTCAAAGTAGGTCAACCATTCATTTGTGGGAACTATTGGGGCAAGATCAAATCGCTTATCGGCGATACCGGACAAAATGTGCGTGAAGCCAGCCCGGCGACTCCGATCAAAGTACTCGGCTTCACTGGTTTACCTAATGCCGGGGACGAATTGCTCGTTATGGAATCAGAGCGTTATGCTCGCACTCTGGGTGAAGAGCGCTTGCTCGAATTACGGAACCAGAAGTTGGCCATGCCTCAGCGTGCCACTCTGGAAAGCCTGTTCGACAGCATGGGAGATGGCAAGAAGCAGCTGCAGATTATCCTGAAAGGTGACGTCCAGGGGTCGGTTGAGGCGATCGGTACTGCGCTCAATCAGATCGAGAGCAAGAAGATCGATCTGGAGATCATCCACGCCGGGGTCGGCCCAATCAGTGAGTCGGACGTCCTTTTGGCGACGGCCTCGAACGCTGTCATTATCGGTTTTAATGTCAAAACCGAGAACCAAGCTGCTTCCGCTGCCAAGCGTGAGGGTGTGCAGATCAAACTCTACAGCATCATTTACGAACTGATTGATCAGATAAAAGAGGCGATGGTCGGAATGCTCGACCCCGAACTACGAGAATCGGTCGTCGGTCATGCGGAGGTGCGTCAGGTGTTCGAGCTAACAAAGGGCACGGTTGCCGGTTGCTATGTTTCCGATGGTCGTATTGTCC
>JBEEIB010000453.1:0-3735 GCA_041167675.1 Verrucomicrobiota bacterium | reverse complement strand
GGTCGCTCCGCTCCGCGCGGGTCCCTCCTATGGACTACCGGGACAAGCCCCGAAGCGGCGGGAGTGGGTCAAGATTCAATCGGCGATCTCGAGCAAAGCGGGTCAGGATTCAACCGGCGTTGACAGGCTTCGGTATGGTAGGAGTCGGAGCGGGGTTTTCTTCTCTCAGGACTTCCCGGAGCAGGCGGTGGATTTCATCGTCTGAGTAATTAGGACCAGTCATATTTGGGCTCCCCTTTCGTGACGTTCCCCACACGGCCTTACGGCTGTTCACTAGATCACCCGAACGACCGGGCCCAGGATGAATGCCCCCCCGGACCTTGGACCCAGTCGCCTCGGTGGGTCGGCGGAGGGGAGGAGGCGCCCACCCGCCGCGCACCTGCAATTAATCCCCGAGTAATCTTAATCGGAGGTTAAGAAAGCTGATCCTTGCGCCCCACCCGTGATCGGCGCACGAGGGAAACTCTTATCGAGCTACTGCCCGAGCACGAAGACCAATGCCGCGCCGCTACGCGAGCTGTTGTAACTGAAGCGACCCCGACGAGTTGGGGAGTGGCATTATCCTCCGATGAAGCGTCGCAGGCGCGGAGGAGTTTCGCCATTCGGTGAGACGTATGGCCGTACCGGCAGGTGGACCGGAAGCCCACTTTGCTGCACCTCGCCAACGGTAGCTTCGATCGGATTTGGAACGGGAGCCGCCGGTTGCGCCTCGGCATGATGCGCAAGGTTTCCCTGCGCTGCTTTCGAATTGACGTATTTCTGAGTAAACGACCCGATCAGCCGCTCAAGCATTTCGATCTCGTCGTGTTCGTCGTCCAAACCCTTAAGCTCTTCTGCATGTTTCCGCAGCATATCGGCCCGACTAAGCGTCAATCGATCTCTTGCCTGGTGGATATCGGTCGGTGTCAGCCGTTCCCACATCGTCTACCTCCGTTCGAGGGCCGCAGATTAGGACGATCCCAAAGCTACCATTTTACAATGTCGAGGCGGTTCTAGAAAGGTTGTCAATGACTTGCGGATAAAGCCGAAGCGCAAGGGCACTTACGGCTCGCGGGCGATTCGCTCAAACGGGATGCGGGTTTTTTAGCGAAATCGGATTTGGGCCTGGGATTCTCTACGCTGCGGTCAGGCAGTTGTGCTGCCCCCCTGCTTCCGCAAAAAGAGGTCATGCATCAGAAGCGTTCTGAGGCGCGTGAAGCGGGGATCCTACTCCGAAGGTCTCTGAATCGTGGGCTTGTAAATTCCAGGAGTCGAATTCATGGAGGAATTTCTCGAGCCGGCCTCCGTCCTCTACCCTCGCGCACTCACTCAGGTGGTTGGGTGCATCGATGTCGCTGACAAACCCCGAGTTCAAGGCGGTATTTTGGTAACCTTTCGTGATGAGCGGGGAACGCTGGTCACAATAAGACTCCGGCGTCCGGCGGCTGACGGTCTGTTGCAGGTACTTCAATCCGGATCGTTGGTTGCTCCAGCTCGGCTCAGGGTCCCACACGGCGAGACAGGGTCGGCTAGTCGGGCCTTAACAGTTGATATGACCGCCGTCTGTGTGGTGGCTGATCCGCCCGAATTTCAGCCGAATATCGTTTTCGCCTCGTATCCAGATCATGTATCGCACGAAGCTATGAGCGATTGACCCGGCGGCAGTCTCGAGGACTTAAATAATTCCGCGTTTGTGTGGCTGACGACATCCGGACAATCGCGCAAGGAATCTCGTCCTTGATGTCGTAGGTCTTCACGAATTGAATGATGTCATTTTTATCTTTGTGATCTTCTGGGATCAAATCAGAATGCGCCGACCCTATATTTATGTCCAACGCGGACATCCAAAGGTTCCAATCGCTTAAAGGTTGAAGGTCTACGCCCGAGATGGGTAGCAGCGCTGTTTTTTTGTCAAGCGCAGCAAGCACTTCGGCCTATTCCGCCAACTTCCTTGGCGACGAGGCGGACGGGGTGCTCTCTAACGATCCGGCAACAGAAATCCCCGCCATGCTTCCCCTCTACGCCGTCCATCTCCGCGATCTCGGGCCGTGTGATCGGGTCCAGGTGAATTGCGTGGTGTTCGATCACACGCGCCTCTTGCCGGCGGAATTCTTGCTCCGACTTGGGCTGGCCCGGCACGACAACGTGCCCCATCTGACGCGGCTGATGCGGTGCCGGGGAATGCGGGGCTGCGAGGTCGAGCGCTGATTCGGTCAGATGGATAGCAACGTGAGCGGTCAAATCAAGCTGCGGTACCTGGCGGCTGCCTCTTCGGCCTCCGCTTGGGTATCGCATCGCCGCAGGCACACCCACTCAGGAAGATCATTCGGATCGGCGGCATCGGCGGGATCGCCGAACCTCTCAACATCCCACTTGCCGGGGCGCTCGATGACGCGGACATCACCAATCTTCGGAGTGCCGTCGTTCAGCATGCCCAATCTATTACCCGGATCAAACCGGATCGGCCACGACGCCCATCGGCGAGCTACTGGCTAAGGAGAAGCATCCGGTGCAGGCCGGGTAAATGGGGAATCATGGAAAAGATAAACGCCGTATGATGAGGGCGGTGGTATCTGTCAGGTGGGCGGAGGAAATCCCGGGACGGGTCTCGCGAAGCTGCGTGTCGCGTATGCGCTCCACCTGCGGGCCTCACCCCGAGAGTTGGCGCTGTGACGCGAATGTGCTGTTCTATTGGAATTCGGATCTGCCCTGCAGTCGATCCCCGCTGATCGGTCCGACGCCGGTTCCAAAGGCCTTAAAAGAAAATGGACAGAGGAGGAAACAATGGCCGGGATTGATTTCAAAGCGGAGATGACTCTCAACTTCCGTGAAGATGTGTGGCACCCGGGTGAGCATTTTGGCATCTGGTACTTCAAGGCGTTTGGAAAACTTACTGACCTTTGGTCCACACGGCAAGAGTTTTACCAGCCGGAAGGTATTTCGGCCGAGATGTTTTATGCAGCGGAAAGCCAAAGCTTGGTATTCTCTAGAGCAGCCAACCATTTTCGGACGCTCGCCAAGTTTTATTACGAAAATTTGCAATTTGCGGCGATGGTATTGACTGCAACTGCCACTCGTTTCGGCCGGACGACGGTAGACAGTTTGGTTTTTCGGACCGTATCCATCGACAAACTGGTCCCCAATAATAAGATCGCCATGGTCTATGACGTGCACGTAGACCTTGTGTCGATTATCACCGACGAGGCCAACCTCTATCGGGGTATCGGCCACGAACAGGCATTGACGAAGCTTTGGGGCGAGATTCTTGCGGAGAGGCAAGCGATGCTGCGTGGAGAATGAGCCAGCGAGAAGCCCTGGCCAGCCAACTGCGCCGGTCTTTTCCGGATCGCAGAAAGCGGCGTCTGATAAGGACTTGCGCATGCCCCAGACTCGCACGACGCGTGCGAGCCGGGAATCCTCAGCGGGACTCGCTCGTCAGATTGAATGCACTAGGAGCCTGTCCGAGTAATGACTTTGAATTGTGGTAGGTTGGTGTGCCGGATATCGATCTGGCTCACGCTGCGGCGAGCTTGTTGAGATTGTGAGCGATGCAGATCAATGCCCATTCGGCGGCGACTTTATCGATGCCGCGCAACAGGAACTGACGGAAGCCTCTGGCCTGCTTCACCTGGCCGAAGACTGGTTCGACGATCTGCTTTCTGAGGCGGTATCGGCTGCTCGTCCAGCGCGCTTGAGTTTGGCGCGCATAGCTTGAACCAGCGGTCCACCGCGAGGATTTCGCCCTTTGCCGGCGGG
>JBEEIB010000452.1:0-2591 GCA_041167675.1 Verrucomicrobiota bacterium | reverse complement strand
TCGTAGTTTTCAATCGTGCGAAGAGGCGCGGCGGTAATTTCTTTCTCGGTTTGGTATCGAATCCTTACCGGAACGTCGAGCGCCTCTTAGGGGTCTAACGCCTCACTCTTCTCGTGTGAATGGGACTGTGTCACTGGCGACAATCGCGTGGCGTTTTACGTACCTTTGTTGGAATATCCCCACTTTAGTGAGCGCATTTCAAACCGGGGGCTAGGAAGGGCCGAGGAGTTGTCCACCTGATAGGCTGGGGCCGCGTCATGGAACACGATTCTCAGCCCGAAGCTTACTATGTCCACGTTTGGATTCGCGGGATTCACCCGATGCTCTGGCGGCGCTTTCTCGTACGATCCGATAGCACCCTAGCCGATCTTCACGCCGTCTTGCAAATCGGCTTTGACTGGACGGACTTTCATCTCCATCGCTTTCGTATCCGCAAAAAGGACTACGCCGTGCCACGCCGTGGCGGGCTCGGCTGCCACGACGCCCGGCAAATCAAGCTGGGGCAGCTGCACTTTCGCATCAATGAACGCTTCTTGTATGAGTACGATTTCGGCGATCTATGGCAACACCAGGTGCGGATCGAGAAACGGTTGGAAATAGAGACCAGCCGGTCGTATCCGGTATGCGTGGGAGATCAATGGGCCGGGCCCCCGAAGGATTGTGGGGGACCGCGAGCCTTTCTGGAGCGGCGCGCGGCTGCGCCGTGGCGAGTCAGAGAGCTGCTTGATAACTTATTGGAAGACATCGAAACCGGGGATACTGGAACTCTCGATGACCGCCTCGAGAAGCTGCTGCCTTGGCAAGAGTGGCTCATGCTGCATGGCTTTGACCGGCGCAGAGTAAATCGTCAGCTTCGGCGATATGCCGAAGGCGCGCCGGAATGGATGAACTCGAGAGGAGGCCGGGAGTGATGAAACTAAAGTTACAACTCATCATCGAGTCCGATTCCGGCCAAACGGAAGTGGTGCACGAAGTGACCAAGCTGGAACGTCGCTCTCTGCGGCCAGAGACTCTTGGGCTAACGTTGTCGGAAGCTAAGGAGCTATTGCGGGAGGTTCAAAGAGCGATGGTCACGCACCAAACCATCGGGTACGTGACCCAACAGATTCCCTGCTCGAAATGTGGAAAGATCCAATCACGCAAAGGGAAGCATCAGATCGTGTTGCGGACGCTCTTCGGCAAGTTGCGACTTGATAGTCCACGGCTCTACCATTGTGGATGTTGCAGCACGGAGGTCTACCGCAGCTTCAGTCCGCTTGCAGAGTTACTGACGGAGCGAACGGCACCCGAGTTGGCCTACCTGGAGAACAAGTTTGCGGCCATGATTTCCTACGGCTTGACTGCGGAGCTACTGGCTGAAGTGCTGCCGACGGGAGGGGACATCAACGTCGTGGGCGTCTACCGAAATCTGCAAGGGTTAGCCGAACGGATGGAGGCGGAACTCGGAGAAGAAAAGTGGCAATTTATCGATG
This sequence comes from Verrucomicrobiota bacterium, assembly GCA_041167675.1. Classification (GTDB taxonomy): domain Bacteria; phylum Verrucomicrobiota; class Verrucomicrobiia; order Chthoniobacterales; family JAFAMB01; genus DASTDH01. The sequence continues at coordinate 1,119 of JBEEIB010000452.1, read as the reverse complement.
GGTGTCAGCGAGAGTGGGATACGCTGCCTCCGCCGGGCCCACCGTTAATCGTAGGATTAGACGGTGGCTTTATCCACGCCAAGGACCAAAAGTCCCGTGGCGAGGGTTGGTTCGAAGTCATCGCGGGCAAGAGCATGCCAGAGGAAGGCGCTGCGAAATGCTTTGCTTACGTGCAGACCTACGACACAAAGCCGAAGCGGCGGTTGTTCGAACTGATGAAGTCTCAAGGACTCCAGGCCAATCAGCAGGTGACCTTCCTGTCCGACGGTGCGGACGACGTGAGGGAGCTGCCGCTGTATCTGAGCCCGGAGTCAGAGCATTGGCTCGATTGGTTTCACGTCGCGATGCGGCTCAGGGTAATGGGGCAAATCGCCAAAGGGTTGGTAAACGAGCAGAACATGACATCGGCGCAGGAGCCACTTACAGAGGCGGATGAAGAATTGCACAGGGTCGACATTGGTAAGCAATTCGAGCGCGTGAAATGGTTTCTCTGGCACGGCAATGTGGCAGGGGCGCTGCATACCATCGAAGACATTGAAGACGAACTGGATCTCCTGCCCAAGGACGGCGAGAGCCGAAAGAAGCTCTTGAAGGCCGTGCGAGAATTTCGCAGCTATATCGAAGCGAACCAAAACTTCATCCCAAATTATGGGGATCGTTACCGGCACGGAGAGAAGATTTCAACGGCCTTCGCGGAGTCTGCGGTGAATCAAGTGATAAGCAAGCGCATGGTTAAGAAGCAGCAAATGCAATGGACTGAGTCCGGCGCGCACAACCTACTGCAGATCCGAACGAAGGTGCTCAATAACCAACTCCGGGAGACCTTCGTTCGCTGGTATCCGGGAATGCAAAACGAACAGGAGTTGGAAATTCAGAAGAAGGCCGCATAGCCCCCGGTTTGAAATGCTCTCCATTATACAACCAAAAACCGGGGATAAGCACCGTCGTGGCATTTAAGCGATATGTCGGGCTGGCCCTTGACGACGGCTCGGTGAGCAAGATTCTAATCCTATCGCAATTCCCAGCTCTTCCACCTGGATGGCGGGGAAAGGACTGAAGACGAATGGCTGTTGCCGCTCTCACATGCCTCGAGCCTCGAGATAAATGCTTCAGAATCCG
>JBEEIB010000451.1:0-4067 GCA_041167675.1 Verrucomicrobiota bacterium | reverse complement strand
GAGTTGGCGTCAAATCCACCTACATCGCCTTCCGCGTAAAGCGATATGGCTTTCCAAATCTTCACTTTCCCGCGGGCGCCAATCACGGGATCGACCCAACCGGTCGAACCCGAGAAGTCCAACTTCTTGCGGATTCCCAGTAGTCGGCGAAGGATGACCAGGCGTGCATCGCCGTTATCGAGAATGCTTAGATCGCCGTCCATATAGGTGTAGCGCGCGCCGGCGAAGAGAGAGAAAGAAGCCTTATCGCAATTGATCAATCGATAACCAAGGAATCCTTCCGCAAACGCGGATTTGAGGTGGAGATTGGCGTTGGTAAAAAGTAAACCAGGCAGCGTAGCAGAAGCACCTACCTCCATGTACTGACCATCGCCGAAGATCTCCCACCGCTGATAGCGAATCTCAGCCGACAGCACAATGGGGACATGAGTCAGATGCCTGAGCAACTTGTCGAAGCTGACATCTACGTTGTCGACCACGCCTTTCACTCCGGTATCGCCTGACAGACCGGCAAGCCACCCAGGAGCACCGATACGGATTTCGAGCGTCGCAGGCGTTTCGCACCAAGGCTGCGGTGGTGGCGGAGGCGCTTCCTTCGAAGGGTCGTAGGGCTCAGGTCCAGCGAAAAGGAGTGGTGCCGAAAGGACGATCGTCGCAAACAATGCCCCTGAAAAGAACAACAATTTCATTCTCACGGGTCGATCTTATCGTCGCCGACACCCAAATCCTAGAAAAATTTAATTAATCATTAATCGATCCTCATGATCTTGGAGCCTTGGAGACCAAGGCCGGCCATCAGACCTTGCTGATCAAAGGTGAAAGCGTAGATGCCGCTATGTATCGTGTCTGTGGTGAAGCTGCGGGCCATCCCTTTGTCCACGATGACAACGCTCGGGCCGGTGCCGATCTCCCAGCCGCGCGTATTGTTTACCCAATCCACCGCCTTTTGGTTCATCAAGAAGAGGGCGTAACCGTATCTCTGAACGCCGGCTTGCAAGCCATAGGAGGCGGCTACGGTCCGGTAGCGGCCGTTAGGTCGGCCGTGCACGAAAAGGAGTCCTTGGCCCCCTTGAGCGCCGAAGATGAAGCCGGCTTTCACTACATCCGGAAACACAAGAACGGCGACTGCTCTCGATTTACATTTGGCGGCCGCCGGATTCTGCGCCACGAGCTGCTGCAGAGCGCGACGGGAATCACCGGTCAAATCGTCGGCGGATGCCATGCCCGTGCTAAGTAACGCGAGAGCGGCGAGCATCAAGCCAGGCGCGCATTTCCATTTCGATGTGATATTCATATATGTGTTTGTTTCGTTCTCTTAAAAGACCGTTTCCAAAGAAAAACCGGCCTCCCGATGAAGAAGAGGCCGGTTCACTTAACCAAATTAGTATTAGTTTTAGAAATGGAGCCGCACACCCGCGCCCACTAACTGCTGTCTCAGATCGCGATTTTCATTCGTATTGATCTGGGTGCTCGTATAGTTGAGGAACTTGTATTCAATAAAGGTGCTGAACTTGGGGTTCCAATAGTAATCTGTGCCGGCAATAATCTGCCACGCTAGGTCCGCGTGACTTCGTCCTCCGCCGGTGTTAAATGTGCCACGAGGGCCCTGGAACTCGGAACCAGCGGATTCCGCATAGTAAATGCCGACCCCGGCCCCGACATACGGCTGGAATCTTCCGAACGCGAATCTCGAGATGAAGTTCCCCATAAACGCACCGGTGTTAATCCAGGTAGTCGCGCTGCTGCTTCTCAGGACATCACCAAAGGAATCCCTCAACGTGAAGTCAGCGCCGCCCCTGAAGCCATTGTAAAAGATATCCCCTTCAATGGTCGGCCGAAACACACCTGTGAGAAAGACGTAACCGAGTTTGACCCCGCCAAAAAAACCGACGTCGTTTTTAGGGCTGATAGTAAGAGTGTCTCCGAAATCATCCGTAAAAGTTCTGTCTCCGCCGCGGTTTTGAAAAACATTCGCTCCGGCGTCAATCGCGCCGTAGAAACCGAGTCCGTAAAGTTCCGGCGGTGGCGGGGCGACCTGTTTGTAGACCTCCTCTCCGGCTTGCACCGAAGTGGTTACAAATCCGAACAGGAGCGCTGCTGAAATAGAGAACTTTTTCATAAGCGAATAATAATAGAGAACTTTTTCATAAGCGAATAATTTCTGAGCCTTTACTCGGCAGCCATCATTCAGCGACGGCGGGCTGGTCGTCTATGAGACCTTAGTCGTACCTCGAAACAGCCGCTTCTATCACGTACACTGCTTCTTGTAGATAACGCGCCAGAGCTAATCTTGGGAACAAGGTTTCAATTCACGGAGGGGAACGCAAGCCGAACCGCCGTGTCACTGGCTCTTCGTCGTCAACGGGCTTGGTAAAGAACGCCGCAGCCCGGATTCAACGCACTGGAACGATCCACTGGATCGAACTGGCTCGGTTCTTTGCTCGGATGGCTGAGCAGTACTACTAGCCTTCGAGAGCCTCGTGAATGACCTTCATCAGAACCTCATCCTCGAAAGGTTTTGCAAAGAACGCAAAAGCTCCCGCATCGAGCGCAGCTTGGCGCACTGATGGATCGTCCCGTCCGCTGATGAAAATGATCCGTGTCTCGGGCGAATCTCGGCGGAGGCAAGCCTGCACTTCCAAACCGTTCATCTGAGGCATCCATACGTCCAGGACTGCTACGCGACATGGGGCATGTTCGAGCCTGGCGAGAAAGGTGGCTGGATGGTTAAACTTCTCCACAATAAAACCGGCCGAATTCATTAACCGGCCAAGTGCCTTGAGCATGGAGACATCATCGTCAAGGAGCCAGATACCATCGCGGGCGGAAGCGCTCAAAGGCAAGCCTTTCGTGTCCAAATTTTCGAAACCATTAAAGGAATTCTGCATTGGGCATGTCTAATCTGGTCTTTGTTTGTCGACGCGTGGAAGACGAATCATTTAATTATTATATTATTATGGGACTTCGATTGATGCAGCGCTATGGGACCTTGGTCTCATCCCACGCGGGAGCACTGGCAGCACGAATCCTGCCACCCTTTCTATACGTAAGCCGAGGGTCGACCGGCTGTTTCAAACTTTAGCTCGCTCTTCCGCAACCAAACCTAGGCGGCCTTGGAGTTGTCCTCCTTCGCCTGCGGTAAACGAACTGTGAAACACGCTCCGCCATCATCACAATTTTCTCCCGAGAGCGACCCGCCGTGCGCTTCGACGATGCTCCGGGCGATGGCGAGCCCCATTCCGGTTCCTTCGGCTTTTGTCGAAAAGAATGGCTCGAAAAGTTGCTCGACAATTCCAGCGGGAAAACCGGGACCCGAATCGCGCACGCTGACGAGAATGTCTCCGTTTCCATCACGGCCCGCATGAATGGCAAGGCGTCGCGCATTGGAGGGCAGAGCAGTCATTGCTTCAAATGAGTTGATGGTGAGATTGAGAAGGACTTGCAAGAACTGCACCGGGTCTCCCCAAACCTGTCCCGTATCGGAATCAACTTCGGCTGTCACTTCTATCTCCCTTCCAATGGCATCAGCGTGGACAATGCGGAGGAGCTCGCGAATGGTGTCTCCGATCTGGATCAACGCGCGGCGAGCCTTGCCTTTGCGCACCATGTTACGGATACCCTGGATGACTCCGCGCGCGCGGTGCCCATCCGCGACGATGTCGGCGAGTAGATCCTTCAACTCCTCGGTTTCGATTTTGCCAGACGCGATTAAGCGTTGCCCGGCATTAGCGTTCGTCACAATTGCTCCAATCGGATTGTTTACTTCGTGCGCAAGCGACGCCGCCAGTTCGCCCATTAAAGTCACGCGTCCCACTCGCGCCAGTTCCATGTTTTGCAGCTGGTGCTCTCGTTCCGCCTGCTTGCGCGCGGTAATGTCGATCACCGACGCCAGAACAAATAAACCTTGCGCAGTGCGGATTGGATTGAGTCCGACTTCGACGGGAAATTCGCTGCCGTCTCTCCGACGGCAAAAAAGATCGCGCCCGGCTCCCATGGCACGATTGCTGGGTTGCGAAAAAAAACCTTTGCGATGGCCGGGATGCCGATCGCGGAAACGTTCTGGAATC
>JBEEIB010000450.1:0-10422 GCA_041167675.1 Verrucomicrobiota bacterium | reverse complement strand
CAAGGAATAATGGAGTTAGCGATCGGACCTTTATAGGCTATTGGCTATTTTCACGCCCACGGATCGGAAATAAGGACCGGACCACCGGCTTGTCGCAAAAGGACGGGCGTTTCGCCCCGCGCGTATTCAGCCAGGGATACTGCGCCGCGAGGCGTCTCGAGCTGGGCATCGACGCGGCAAGGACTCCCAGAAAAGATCGTTATCAATTCTTGCGCTAGTTGCGTCGGCAAACGTTCTGGAGCGCGGATAAGCAAATCGAGATCGCTGGTTGAGGTTGCCGTCGGAAGGCCACTCGCGAGTTCAAAACCGATGCTTCCGGTTGGTCCATAAGCCAACGGCAAGTTACCCAGTTTTTCTTCGATGCCAGCCAAAACCTTCAGGCCCGGGATTTCCTCGGTTCGAGCGTTGGCCAGCCATCCTCGCTTTGTGGCAAGTTGTTCGGGAGTAATTCGGTTGCGGATCGATTCGGGGGCGAGGTAAGCGGCAGATCTTTGCTGACGCAATGAACCGCGAACCCCGACCGGAATCATCCCATCGAACAAGTTGGCCCGACGAACGACGACGAAGGGGGCTTCCTGCAGCGAGCGCTCAACCCAGAGCGGAAATCGCTTTTCCGGCAGCTCCCATCCGACATAAACCAGATCGGCCAACCCGGAAATCTGCAATAAATCGTGGGCCCTCATTTCATCTGCGAAGTCAGAAGAATTGCTGCCGTTAACGTAATGACGCCGACAAGATAACTGAGGGTAAGCGTGGAGCCTATAGCCTGGGACCTTACTCCATAGTTTAACCCAAAGAGAATGCCGAAAAATCCGGTGGGTATGGCCGCCAGCAGAATCGCTTCCCGGGCGATCTCACCCGACATCCCTAGCGCGAGAGCGATTGCATACGCGACCAACGGGAGGACGATATTTTTTATGAGGACGCCAGCGCCAACATTCGCATTCAGCCGCAAGGGCTGTGCTGAGAGAACCAAGCCGGTCACAAAACATGCGAGACCAGCGGCGGTTGCGCCAATGAGGTTGAGCGCATGACTTACCACTTCGTCCAGGTGGATCCCCAGGAGCGCCACGACCAGGCCGGCCACGGGAGCAATCGCGATGGGTTTGGAAAGCGAATGAAAGAGCGCGGTCGCAATCGGATGAGGTGAAGAGCCGGCCGCCTTCCCGCGCGCTTCCAAAACGGCCATAGCCAGCGGGGAGATAAAGACCGACCCGGCAGCGAACGAGACTGCCCCGCTAACCGCGCTTCCTGGGCCCAGCACGCTACCCAGCAAGGGCAAACCGACCGCAGCAAAATTGGGGAAGCCGACACTCAATGACTGGACGGCGTTTTCGCCCGAACTCAAACGGAAGACGTAGTGGTTAAGAGCAAACGTGATCCCGAAGATCACCAACATGGAAATAACAAGCACGAGGACCAGCTTTCCGTTCTCTTCCAGTCCACTGCGTGATGTTTTGGCTACGCCCGCAAAGAGCGCGACCGGCAACGCAAACGTCATTAGCAACACGTTCAGGCTGGCGACATGCTGATTATCGATAATGCGCCTCGCGCCGGCGAAGTAGCCAAGAAACATGACAAAAAAGACCGGCACCAGAGCTTCAGCGATGATCAGCGCCATAAACTTGTTCCGTTAGAATGCCACTCCGCTGCAATCCGTTGCCGTACCACGAGGGTGGCGCTCCGGTTTTTTTGAGCGCCTTGGGATTTGAGGCGATTGCTCAAATCCCTTTGACCTGAACGGGCATCGGCGATAGCCGCCGACAAATCGGCCCGCACCTGCTCAACTTGTTTCGGTTCCGGTGAATCGACATTCACGCCGTCGATCAACTTGTAGAGCGTGCCAAGCTTGGCGTAGTCTTCAATTTTGTAAGACATGGGAATGACCGTCTCGGCTAACTTATCGAGTTCTTCCACCGTCCGCCGGGTGACCCGTGCCGCCGCGTTCTTCGCCATCGCGTGCACCATTACGCCCGAATCGTTGAAGGCCAACAGCCGGTTCGCTTGTGCCCCGTGCGTCAAAAATCCGCCAGAGATGGCATGGCCGACTAGCAGAGAAATCACGGGATGCCCGGCTAGTCGAGCAGAGACGTAAGCATCCGTTGCCGCTGCTGCTGCCAAAAAAATGCCGAGCAGTTCCTCGCGCCGGCCGTAGGCTTGGCTGGGCACGTCAACGATGGCAATAATTGCTCGCTTTTCGCCGTTTTCGTCAGCCTTGATCGCGTCACGGACCTGCTTGGCCAGGTTCCATCCCTCTTGCAGTCCGACTTGTCCCTGGCGCGCACAGGGAAAGCGATTGTTCGGGTCCGGCACAATGGCAAGGAATCGAACCCGTTCCTTCTGCAGCGTTGTATCGGCGACCAGGACTGATGATACGCTCGGTACATGCTTCGCTTGTTTTCCGGCGAGGGCTTCAAACCAAATCCGGCCACGCGTGCTGATAGTCTTTTCATTGCTCATAACTGCTTTTCCTTCGACCAAAGCTTGCGCACCTCACTGCTCTCCAGCTGATGGGAAGCATCGATAGCGGCGAGGCGCTTGAGATAGTCATCCACTTGTTCGGAGCGATGCGTGGCAGGAATGCCGCGGGCAAAAGCTTCGATGATGCAATTTTTGATCGCTCCCACATCATCTTCCGCCAAGTAGTCCGCGAAACCGGTAACATGGCGTTGTTCTCCACCACTCACGCTCCAGATTAGCTGCCGGTCTTTCGAATCGAACTCTTCGATTCCCGACTGCTCTTCAATTACCTCTGGGCCGTTGAGCCCTAACCGCGCCTCGCGAGTCATGATCAGATAGCTGCAAAGCGAGGCGCTGATAGACATCCCGCCAAAGCAGCCGATCATTCCGGCAATGACGCCCACGACTGGAACATGCTGCCGCAGGGCGATGAGCGACGAGTTGATTTCGGCAATGGCTTCCAAACCGAGATTCGCCTCTTGCAGACGAACACCGCCGGTTTCCAAAAGTAAAACGACTTGTACAGGATGACCTTTTTTGGCGTCTTCAAGGGCTAGGTCCAGCGCCGCGGCAATCTTGGCGCCAGAAACTTCACCGATACCGCCGCCCTGAAATTGTCCTTCGATAGCTAAGATCACGGAGTCTGTTCCGCCAATCTGGCCGCGAGCAACGATCAATCCATCATCCGCTTGCGGAACCACGCCCTGCAGCAAAAGCCAGGGTGACTCGAGACGCTCGAAAGGGCCAAGCAGTTCGCGATAGCTGCCTTCATCCAACAAAGCCTGAGCGCGCTCGCGAGCGTTGAGTTCGACAAAGCTTTTGCGAACCAAAAATTGCTGGGGACCAAGCAGGGTTGGCTGGCTCATGATTGGCTCCTTTCCACCGCTTGCTCCAGGCGAAGAGTGACCGCTCCAGGTGTTGCACCGAAGTCATGAATCTCGATGGAAGCTGCATATTGATAACGCGAAAAAAAACGATCCATGACTAGCTTCCATGTCTTACCGAAACCATCGACGCTGGTAGTAACGGTGACTCGAGTCTTCTGATCGGGAGACGGTTCGAGCAACACTTCGAGGTCGCCTGACCCGACCACCCCTACATGGGCTCGTTGCTTGATCGGCTGCGAAGCCGCGTATTCAAAATGAAGTCTTTCCATAGTTAGTTTTTTGTTGATGGCGAGTTGGCCATAAAATCGAGGAAGAGGGTAGCTGCTAGCAAATCTGCACTGCCGCCCGGCGAGGCATTGAGGGCGAGCAGATCGCGATCTAGTCGCTGCAGCAGGTCCCAGCCTTGAACAGTGGCAGTACCTCCCGCCGCGAAAATCGCCGCTGCTCCGGTTTGCGCCATATTTAGCGCGGCGAAGGCGCCCCGATGAAGCAAACAGGTATCATGCAAACTCGCCATGATTGCTAACAGCGCGTCCAGCCGGGCCTGAGTTTCGCTCGATCCCTCCTGCCGAGAACGGTGAAGGATCGGTAAGCCGATTGTTATCACATGAGGAAAACCGGCTTCGGCCTCCCCGCGAGCACCGGACACCTTGTAGCGTTGAATCACTCGCGAACCATTGCTTTGCTGCTTTGGAGCGCTCCAATCGGGCAGACAAGCAAGTTGGCGAGCCGTGTATGCCACTGCATCCGGAGAGTTCGCTCCCATCGCAGCAGCGGAGACAAGAAGGCCAAGACTCCAAATCGCCCCGCGATGTGTATTGGCTCCGCCCGTTGTCAGCAACATCGATTGTTCAGCCCAGCGGCCGATCGCACCCAGGTTCTCTCGCAGTGTCTGGCTGGGAATCTGCCGAAATGAGGCCAGAGCCATGAGTTCAAAACTGGGCGCGAGACAGTGAGCTGAGCGTTTCATCAGCATCAGCGAAAGGTCGGTATGCGCACCCGGACCACGCCGATCTACCAGGGCCGGTTTTGGCGTCAGTTCGGCCTCCTCAATGAGGGCTCGGACGGCTAGACTCGCTAGATATGTGGCTAGTCTCGATCGATCAGAGATCTTCCGCCACGACGGATGATCGATCCGGGTCGAAACAGCGGAACTGAACCCGCGTGCGCAGGGGCAATTCTGCGCCTTTTCTGGAACGAAAAATTCGGAGCGGACTCTCTTAATCATTTGCTGTCTGCTATTTGTTATTTGTCATCACGCTGAAAGTGCGTCACCAGCTCCTAAAACGAGCAGGCGGGTTGTAGAGTCCCCCTGACCAGGCTACTAAATCTTCGATGCTTCGCGCCGCGAGCAGGGAGCGCTTCGCCTCTAGGCGGTGAACACCGATATCTTCTGGGTATGCAACCACTCCCTTCTTTCTAAGGGCTGCAGTCTCAGAAGCGACCGCCTTCTGACCGACCGGGCTGACTCCGGCCACTGCCGCGAGTGCGCGGCGGCGCTCCTCCTGCCCCTCAGCCTTGTAGAGATACGCGATGCCCTCCTCGGTTACGACGTGGCTTACATCGTCGCCGTAGATCATGATGGGGGCGATCGGCATTCCTGCCTGCTCGCCAACACGAACCGCGTCCAGAGTCTCAACGAATGCAGGAACGCCACCGCTCTGAAAGGTCTCCACGGTCTGCACGACAAGCTTTCGGCCACGAACGATCGGTTTGTCCTCCGTAATCAGATCGAGCCACGCTTTCGTGCTATGCCGTCGGCCATGTGGGTCGTGTCCCATATTTGGTGCGCCGCCAAACCCGGCAAGTCGCCCAGTGGTCACGGTCGACGAGTTAGCATCGGCATCCATCTGCAGTGTCGAACCAATAAAGGCATCGACCGCATACTGTCCGGCCAACTGACAAAGCACCCGGTTTGAACGTAGGCTGCCATCCCGTCCGATAAAAAAGATATCCGGGCGTGCCGCAACGTACCTATCCATTCCAACTTCGCTGCCGAAGCAGTGAATGCTTTTGACCCAGCCGCTTTCGATTGCGGGAATCATCGTCGGATGCGGGTTCAGCGCCCAGTGTTCGCAGATTTTTCCGCGCAGTCCAAGTGACTGACCATAAGTCGGCAGAAGGAGCTCGATGGCAGCGGTGTCGAATCCAATTCCATGGTTCAAGGAGTGAACCTGATGCCGTTTGTATATTCCTCGGATCACCATCATGCCGATGAGAATCTGCAGGTCATTGATGTGGCGCGGGTCACGTGTGAATAGCGGCTCTACTGCGAACGGTCTGTCAGCCTCGACCACCACATCTACCCAGGAGGCAGGGATGTCCACCCGTGGTAATTTGTCGACGATCTGGTTCACCTGCACGATGACGATTCCATCGTGAAAGGCGGCAGCCTCGACAATGACCGGCGTGTCTTCAGTGTTTGGTCCGGTGTAGAGATTGCCCTCAGCATCCGCCTGGTCCGCACAGACAAGAACCACATTTGGCACCAGGTCCACCAGCAACCGCGCATACAGTTCGACATACGTGTGGATGGCGCCAATCTCGAGCTGGCCATCCTCCAACAGTTGCGAGACGCGCAAGCTTTGCGGACCAGCGAAAGCGAAATCCACCTTCTTGGCAATGCCCAATTCAAACAGCGTGAGATGCTCCGGTCGACTAATGCTCGAAATAATCAGGTGCAGATCGTGAAGCCTCTTCGCATCGGCCTTCACGAGGGATCGCGAGAGGAAATCAGCTTGTTTCTGATTGTCTCCCTCGAGAACAATCCTATCGCCGCTGACGATGAGGGTTTCGAGAGCCTCGATGATCTTTTCCTGCGGCAGGATCGGACCCCTCATCCAGCGCTTGACGAGCTCTATTCGCCGCCGCTTTTCATCGCGTCGCGTCGTCCAGGAACGCGAAACCGGCTCTAAAATTTGCTTTGCCATTGGATTGATTTTGCCCGGTTAGTTTTCATTTTTAATTTCGCTAACAGTTTACCAAGCGTTGGCGCTCGACTTTTCGTCGATGGTCTTTTTTTTGCCTGTCGATCCGCAGAGCTCACGTCAGTGATCGGTCAGAGGCCTTCTCAACGGAAATCATGGGGGCGGCTGAGTGCAGTCGCATAATCACCAGAAGCCTCTAACTATTCGTTCAACTGATCGCTGGCCGGCAGCCAGACCGGCCTCTGATTGGGCATGGTCCTGATTCCATGCGTTATCCACGACCACGCTGCGAACCTCACGCACTCCTATGAGACGAAGCCAAAAATCAATGTAAGGCGCTTGGTGATCGAACGACGGTGGTATTGGAGAATCTTCGCGGAATGCAGAGCCCCGCGTATAGACGACAAGTGCCTTGGGGATGTTCAGGCATGGCCCATATTCTTTGCCGTCATACGTGAATAAGTAATTGCGCTGAGCGGTCAGATCAATCAACTGTTTGAGCTTGTATGGGATGGAGAAGTTCCACATGGGTAGGCCCAAGACTATTCGGTTGGCTCGTTGGAAGCGACCGATCAATTCTTGAATGCGGTGCCATGTATGCGATTCCGCGTCTGTCAGCGGCTGGTGCTTGATGGCCTTGTACTTCGCCCCGATGGATGCGGCATCAAACTCGGGGAGGTTTTCGTCCCAGACATTCAGGACGTCCTCATTAATCACGGGGAGGACTTTCCTTGACGCCGAAAGAAAGGCGTTTGTCAGGGCGGTAGAGTTCGATTTGTCACCTCGCGGCGATGACTGGATATGTAGAACGTTCATTCTGATCGATCCAAACGAATGAAGTTGGCAATGCTATTTCACTGGAGCTGACGGCGGCTACTCAAGAGTGATCGCAGATAGGAATTTGTATTGATACATATCGGATTTTTCATGTATCTGGAAATTACCGGCCGGGCTTTGAATAACTGAAATTGTTTGTTTTGTGTCCTGTAATAGAAAATTCAAATACAATAAAGTAATGGAGTTTCGTCAAATTCGGTCATTTCTCTCGGTCGCAGAGACCCTGCATTTCGGTCGCACAGCGGAGATGATTCACCTCAGCCAACCTGCGCTAAGTCTGCAAATACGAGCTCTGGAGGATGAGATTGGAGTGAGACTCTTCGAGCGCAACCGACGCAAAACGGCACTGACTGCGGCTGGTGTCGCTTTTCGCGAGGATGCAACCGGAGCCCTCTTACGGCTCGACCAAGCTGTTCACAAGGCAAAGCTGGCGGCCAACGGGAAGCTGGGGATTTTGCGGATCGGATTCATATCGACTGCTGGCAATGAGATTGTGCCCACCATCATTCGCCAGTTTCGGGAGTTCAATGCAGAAGTAGAATTCTCCCTTCGCAATATCCTCACAATAGATCAAATCCGGATGCTGGAGGCCGGATCTCTCGATATTGGATTTTTGCGCCTTCCCATCGGTGGGCACTCTGAACTCGAGGTAGTCAGGGTGCATCGCGAACCGTTCATGCTCGTCGTGCCCTCATCGCATAAACTGGCAAAGAAAAAAAGGGTACGCCTGCGCGAGGCGTCGGGCCAAGACTTCGTGATGTATGAGCGGACCTATGCCCCTGGATTTCACGATCTAATCTTCGGGATGCTTCGCGATGCCGGCATTATCCCCAACGTTCGCCAGACGGCTGGAGAGATGCCCACGCTGATCTCACTCGTCGATTCGGGCATGGGTGTCGCCATTTTGCCCGCATCGGTAGCCAAACGTAGCGTTGCTTCGGTAGTCGCTTGTGAGATTGTGGACGAGATACCAAAGTCTGAAATTGGTATTGCCGTCCGGAAGGGAAATCGAGCACCCGTCGTAGACAACTTCAGATCTTTCGCCTTGGAGAAGTTACGTCGGGTAACAAGCGCTTCTTTGCCGATCCGATTCCGTGGTTCAGCGCCGTGACCTTCATCCGGAGCAATGAACGCTCTGGGCTGCTAATTCCTTGGTCCTTGGTGAATCGAACTTAAGACCGACGCGTCTCTTCTGCACGTCTTGCTGGCGCTGGTCATTGGATTTCTCGGCTGGCGCTGGGGATCGATCTACCTGGGCGTGGATTTAAGTAACCAATATGGTTGCTCGACAAATGGCACCTGGGACCGCTCCGGCCGATAATTGTCGAACCGCTCAAAGACAGAGAGCCGATCGCCTCTGTCCTCGTGATTTGCCAGTTACTTTCAGCCTTCCTGCTGCGTTGGCTCTTCGAGTGGATCTCGCGGAGGAAAAATTCTACGGCGATACGGCCGAGAGCCTTTGCCACTCGCCGGGAGATTTTGACAACAGAAGGTTGAGTAAATGAGAGAGCCTAGCTGATTGCTTCCTGAGCAATTCGCAGCCTTTGCATCAGACGTGAGCCGGAAGAGCTCAAGAATTAAGCTCTTTGTGAACTCAGTTTTGGCCGCCTCCTTGATCGCCCGTATCAAACCTCATAGTTCATAGCGCGCGCCACCCATTCGCAGAAGCGCATCCCTTCGTCTTCCTGATCCACTTTCGCGATACAGTAATGCTCGTGCGGCGTGATCAGGACGATCGAGATCTCGCCTTGTGAGCGACTCTCAGTGATTGATAGTCCACCGGGGATCGAGCGATTAAAGATTTTGAACGTGGCTTTGGTCACCCTGCTTACCAGCGCGTCCGCTTCCTGATTCCAGATCATAACAATCGTCAAGCTTTCGCTTCTTTTCCTCTCGCTTCTCGATCTATCCCCATTTGATCGTAATAACCATCGCCACGCTCACAGTCTGGTTTGGAGCCACCCCTTTCTCAATTGTCCAAAAGGACGGGAGTTACTAACCAAAATGAATGAGCAAGGAAATGCTCTTTCGAACAATAGCCGGACAGAATTCTGGATTTAGAATGCCGGCTAACGGTTCGCGCGCATGAAGATCATCGCACCTGAGAACTGAAAATTCTCCATCATCTACGGCACGCGATCAGCGAAAAGAAACAGTGAGGGATTCAGAGGACCGTCGCAGCGCAGCGCTTAGAACTTCAGGATTGCGTCGACCCGTATGTAATACCAGCTGTTGTCGTCGGCGATACCGGAACCGCGAGTGGCCTGACCTCCGTATAGCTTCGTCAGGTTCCGCGTAGCGATTAACAGAGCGATCGGCTTTTTTTCTCGATTACTCCCTCGCTAGATTACTTTGCCTCTCTGCCGCTTCGGATGACGCGCACCATACCTGCTTCGTATTCACGTCTCCATCGCGCGAGCCGAACCGTATCGTTAGCAATCGCGACAACGATTGCCAAGCACCAAGCGGCAGCGAGAAGGATTCCGAGGTGGGGTACGAGAAGGAGAAGCGATGCTACAAAAACCAGGAGTATGTAACCAGACACGCCCTGTCCGAGAAACGATCTGGGCTTTCGGTTCCACATCCATTCGGCGCGCTTGAACTCTTCATAATTAACACGACGCAGATCGAGATCCAACCATCTCTGCAGAGAGTATGGGGATATTTCGGGAAATTTCCACCGGTTTACCGTGTTGAAGTCTCTCCAAAAGTCATTGAACCGATTAAGTAGCTCCGGGCGACTCACTGTGTATCTCCTGTGACTGGTGCGTAAGTAACTCAAGGAAGTCCTCGCGCTATCTTTGATGCACCTGACACCAAAATCTGATAGATGGGAACCAGATTGGCAATCGTGCGGAAGGATGAACGTTAACTAGCCAAATGACTGGATATGGACGACTCTTTCGGGTGATGAGGAAAGGGCCCTTCACCTCTCTGCAACAATGTTAGGATTACTCCTTGCAGTAGATAAGAATCGCTGTTTCGGTTGGTCGAAGCCAATAGGCCTAACGATAAGCCCAGGAGGAAATGTGTTGGGGCACGATTGTTCGTAACCCCCGGCCAACTATTGTGGTTCGAATGGGGTGACGGGAAAATACTCAATGCCGAATGGGAGAGCGGTTACGACCAATGGTCGATTGGCGAAAGGGTCATCCTCACGACCGAAAATGGCAGCGGCATTATGTTTTTTGAAAACAAGCGGACTCAGGCCGCCGTTTTCCCCGATGATCCATCGGAAATTGGAGAGTAGGAAGCAGTCGGGTCGGCGCTAACGGGACCGAATCAGTCCGCGCTGGAGAGCGATAGCAATC
>JBEEIB010000449.1:0-11869 GCA_041167675.1 Verrucomicrobiota bacterium | reverse complement strand
CCGAGAGACTCAGCAACGATAAGCATGGGATTGACATGGCCAGCCAGGGGAGTGACCGCTACGAGGATTCTGCTCATCGGTCGCGTGGCTGAAGCTTACGCGCCAGCGTAGACAGCGGATTGAGGTGTCCTAGTACTTGAAGCGCTCTAAGGCCGAATCTCATGGGTCACCTAATAACGCCAGGATTTTAGAAACCTGCCGTCTTTGTCCGAAGTGCCGCGATTGTTGTCCGAAGCGCCGTATTTTCCTCCTTTCGTTTACAGGATCCGCCGGCGTCGCCTGTCTCCAAGTCCTCGGCGCGGTTTATTGGGGTCGGCACGGTTTATTGGGGTCACATCTTAACAAGCAACATTGTTCAATGAAAAAACACCCGGCTCTCGGTCCCCGATCGACCCACTTGATACCGCCCTGTGCGGATATCTAGTCTGGTCGGTCGTGCCAGCGCGGCGGCTTCGCGCATTGAGAAATGGCTGCTCTTTAGAAAAGCATAGCGACCAACTTGCTATTTCCAGTCAACCATTCGCTCGATAATCGGGCCCTGGGAATTGATAGGTTGAGGCCCGAATTTTCGGCGGTTTTTTGAACGGACCGATTCGGACAGACCAGAAGTATTTAGCCGACGGCGACGCTTTCTTTGGCAACGACGTCCGAAAACTCGCTTCCTTAATATCATTTTGTTTCTGCTTAAGTTTGTTTGATCCTTGGTTCAAGACCGCGGCAAAAAGCAACGTGATCGCATCTTTGTCCCGTCGATCGAGCACCCCCAACAAAGAACCAATTTGTACGCGCAGCGCGGTCTCCTCATAAACTTCTCGTTTCAGCGCTTTCACGAGGGATTCGCCTCGCTTCACCTTACCGCCTGGTAGCGTCCAAAGCTTCAATCCGGTGGATTTGACGCACTAACAAGATGTTTTGGTCCGAGTCTTCGATCCAAGCCATGACCGATACTTCCTTGGTCGGCCGAAGCCTGGGCGTTCTCATGGAGGCTTTGGGCATACGGTCGACAAAAGGATCCGCTAAATGGCGTAAGTGAAAGGATAAATCGAGAGAATCGCCGTCCCACCGAAGAGTTCGGGCGGTAGGCGAGATTTCGTCTCACATCATACTACTACTTAAGGACAAGAACGTGAACAACAACTTCAACAACGAGAGGGACGCCGTTAAAAAATCCAAAACTGAAGCCGCTCCCTCTGGCCGAACACGGCCGCGACATGGATAACATTTTTCCGCTGATGAGGATTGAGTGGTCATGCGTTCACATCGGAGAACCTAGTATTGCTTGGCTTGGTCGTTTCGACTGCAGAAGGAACGATTCATCACCGTGGAGGAACGTTACAGCCCTCGCAGCCGGAAGCTGCGGCTACTTTGTCCCAACGCCAACTGTTGATTGCCCAAATCGGACCTCGATAGCAGACTTGACAGTCTGCTGGTCAGACCCCAAGCGGAAGCAAACCTATGCGATGTATCCATAACGCGAGATTGATTTTGCCCGATCGAATCGCCGATCGAGCTTGGCTGCAGATCGCCGACGAAGTGATACAAGTCGTCGGCGAGGGCGCCCCCCCAGACGTGCATGATCGAGTCGATGCGAACGGTTGTTATCTTGCTCCCGGGTTCATCGACCTCCACGTTCACGGAGGTGGGGGTTCGGATTTTCTCGATGCCACCGCCGAGGCGTTTCTTACCGCAGCTGACTTTCATCTCTTCGGTGGAACCACGGCAATTTGCCCAACGGCAGCCACGACGACTTACGATCATTTCGAGTCTTTTCTAAGCGCCTGGGAGAGCGCCAAAAAGAGCTGCCAAGCCCGCTTGTTACCGGTTCATCTGGAGGGACCACATCTCGCGCGGGCGAAAGCCGGCGCTCAAAATTCGAAATTGATGGGCCCGCCCGGAGACAAGGAGCGCGATTGGATTCTGCGACGGGCCCGAAGCATTTCCCAAATGACAATCGCTCCTGAGTTGCCGGGCGCTTTAGAGTTGATCGAGGCTGCGACGAAGGCCGGGGTGACGATGAGTGCCGGCCATACCGAAGCAACCGATGAAGACATGCAAGCTGCGATTGAAGCGGGCCTCAGAAAAGTCACCCACCTGTTCAACGCGATGTCGAGCGCTTCGAAACGAAAGCTGTTTCGGCAGGCCGGTACGCTGGAGTACGCGTTGGCAAACGCAAACATCTTCTGTGAACTGGTCGCCGACGGATTTCACGTATCACCAACGCTACTCAAACTCGCGTACCGAGCGAAAGGTGCTGACCGAATCGCTTTGGTGTCCGACTCCTTGGCCGGCGCCGGATTGCCCGAAGGAACAAGGTTCCAACTGGGGGAGATGGCATGCAAGGTTGGTCCCGGATACGCTCTGCTGGAAGACGAATCGGCGTTAGCAGGCAGTTTGGCTCGGATGATCGATTTGGTCCGAACTATGTCTCAGCAAGCCGACGTCCCGTTATACGACGCTGTCCGCATGGCGTCTCTGACTCCCGCAACAATTTTAGGCGTCGATGATCGTTTTGGATCTATCAAACCGCACAAGACTGCCGATTTGGTGCTCTTCGATGACCGATTCGCGGTCCAGCGTGTTTGGGTTGCCGGAAGGCTTGTGTTCGATCAGATGGTTCACAAGGAGACCGCAAAGAAATAGTTTTGAACAGGAGATCACGGAGATCCCAGAGGAGGTCGATCCGGAATAGCGTCATCTGGCCGTATTCTTTACTAGCGGCAATCCTCGCGGGTTTATTTCCGGCGCTACGCGCAACTCGAATCGATCCGATTACTGTGTTGAGGGAGTAGTGACCCCCTCCGCGGGGACTTCGTGCCGACGATCGCGAATTTCGGATTGGGGATTTCATACTCCGCAATTCGCACTCCGCGTTCCGCAATTGCTGTTCTCTTGTTGCATTGAAGCCTGCTTCTGGAATCCATTAGCCTCGGATGAATCGCTCAATTCGTTTAGTGCTGTGCTTCGCCGTTTGTGCTGCGATGTTGGATTCTGTTTTGGCCACCAATCTTCCATCCGGACCGGTCCAGGTCGATCCCTCCATCCCCTACCCGGAAAAAATGACTTTTGTTGGCTTGTCCCAGTCTGTGCTGCTCGGAGCTTCCATCGGGACTTCCGGAATGGTCAAAGAGTACGTTCGCAACGCGGCGGGTCAGCGGCGAAATTTGACGCCGGTCCCGGTCCTTGTTCGCGAGGAGTTCTCGGAGGCAATTCGAGGCAGTGGATTTACTCCGGAAGATGGTCCCAGTGACAGTCGATTTCGCCTTGCCGTACGCAAGTACGGATTTGCCGAGGCATCAATGTTATCGCGGCAAGTGCGTCCTTTGATGACGCTTTACGCCGAATTAGTTTCAGCCGAAGGCAAGATCCTATGGTCGCACGAGGCAGTGGCAAAGAGCGATGATCAAGCCCTGCCGGCGATCTTGCCGGAAGAACTTCGTAACAATCCGGAGAGGCAGGAACAACTTCTCCACGCCGCCGCACATCGTGCTTCGGAGAAACTCATGGAGAATTATAATAAAAAAAGGCTGCAATAAGCGAGATCCCTTTACTCATGATTGCAAGCTGCTTCAGCCGAGGATTCAACGACGTTGGAGTCGCTGCCGAGTACATGGGAATTAGCGTTTAGCGACCTTTAGGGCCAGCCCAAGGTTGGTTTGGCCAGGTTCAGAGGACGGAGACCCTTCGTCAGGTCGAGGATGCAAATTCGTGTACCGAATGGATCCCTGATTACCGCACATTTCCCAACGGTAATGTCGAACGGCGCGACGAGTACGTCGCATCCTTCTGCTGCATAATGAGCTACGGCAGCAACGACATCATCGACTAGATAATGGACTTCAACTGATGAGGGAATATTCGGGTCGGAGTGAAGCACAATTTCAGAATCGGTCTCTGGAAAGACGAGACCAACCGAGCCATCTCCGCTCCACTGCGGACGAAGACCAAAGACCTTGGCATAGTACGTAGCGGCGGCTTGAACATCCCTCACACGGATCATGATGCAGTCAATTTTTCGCAACATTTCTCGCTGGCTCGAAACTTCGAGACTGTTTTTGCGTACCTCTTTCTGCGTTTATCACGGACGGTGATCGAGTCTTACCGGTTCCTTCTTTTTTGCCGATTCGTAAGCCGCCAACGCTACTCGCAGAGCCTGGTAACCATCGTTCCAAGTCACACACGGCTCGCGATTTTCCCGGATACTAGCCACGAACTCTTCAATCATCGCCTGGTTGGGATCAGGACCGAAGCCGATCCAGCTCGGGTTACGGAGTCCGTTATTTGAATAGAGCGTCAGGTACTGGGCGAAACTATCCATTACTGCGGTACCCTGCTCTCCAATCACTTCCATTTTGAGATGTCCCCAACGAGGGTATGAGGTCGGCCGGCTCCAACTGCAGTCGATGCTGGCTTGCACGCCGTTGGAAAGCATGATGAGCATCAGTCCGGCGGTGTCTACCATCACCTCATCCGGATAAATATCGATCTCAGCGTAGACCTCGACTACCTCCGCCGCAAAACACCAGCGAAGCAAATCGGCCAAATGAACGGTGTGATCCATTACTGCACCGCCTCCGGCCAGCTTATTATCGGCAAACCAAGCGCGATGACCTTTTGGAATTTCGCTGTGATTAATGCCGTTTACGCCAAGCACATTCCCCAGTTCACGCTGCTGGATCATGGTGCGCACCACCTGAGTCGAAGGCGCAAAACGCATCGGGAACGCGGTCATAAACTGCACACCGTTTTTCGCGCAGATTGACTGCATCGCGCTGGCATCGGCAAGGTTGGTTTCAATTGGCTTCTCACAAAGGATTTGGACCTTGGCTTCAGCGGCCATCTCCGCCAATTCGCGATGACAGGCGTTCTCGGCGCAGATTACTGCTCCATCGAGCCCAGCAGCCAGGAGGTCCCGGTGCTGAGAAAACCAGCGAAGCCCATATTTTTCCGCGAAGCGACGGCCCTCATCGCCATTCTCGTGAGAGAAACCTATTAGCTCGACCTCAGGAATGGCTCGGAGATTAGCCTGATAACCCTCAGCGTGGACGTGCGCGAAACTCAGTATTCCGATTCGAGTGGGCATACGCTGTTAGAGCAATACCGGCTTACCGGTCGACAATGATTCTTCGACCGCTTGGCTGATCCGAAGTGCTTCGAGAGCGTCTTCGACCATTACCTCAAAGTCGGTTCCTGCCTGAATTGCGTGATAGGCGTGCCGAATTTCAACAGTATAAGGATCTTCGCCCAGCCCTGACACTGGTAGCCCAACCGAAGCGGTATCGTGCGGTTTAGGCGGGAAAAACGTTAGAACCGGCGCGGGTTGATCCGAGTTCCACTCGATCAGGCCACCGGTGCCCGAGAGATCAAGTCCGGTTCGAAATACGCCTGGCGGGTAGGCCCAGCCTCCTTCCACCAAGGCGATAGCTCCACTGCGAAATCGCAGAATAGCTTGCACGTACTGAGCCGGTCCTACCTCAGATCGGCTCCTTCGAGCATAGACGCGGTCGACTTCACCAGCCAGCCAACGACTGTAATCAAAGTCATGAATCATTAGATCTACCACCATACCGCCCGAAAGAGTTGGATCGAAGTACCAGTTGTCCGAAGATTTTTGGGGTACGTAGGCCACTCGCTTGAGCCGCAAAACACCGAGATTCCCAATCTTGCCGTTGGCGACCAGTTCTCTTGCTAGACGATACTGCGGGAAGAAGCGTAGCACCATTCCAACGAAGAACCGGACCCCGGCTTCTTTGCAAGCCAGGATCATAGTTCGGGCGTCCTCCACCGTCAGCGCAACCGGCTTTTCACAAATCACGTGTTTACCCGCTTTAGCCGCTTGCAGCACCATCGGCTTATGCAGCGGAGTTGGAGTGCAGATATCCACTATTTCTACCTCGTTTAACAACTCGGCGTAATCCGCGAAGGTTCGCATTTGGTAACGGCTAGCTAAAGCTTCGGCTTGATCCGAGCGAGCCGAAATACATCCGATCAGCTCGGCATCAGTACTCCGCCAGGCAGCAGCATGAACCTCTCCCATCGTTCCGGTTCCGGCGATCCCAACACGCATAGGTTTATTTGACCGCTCCGGCGGTAATACCGCGGATGAGCTGTCGCGAGAAGACGAAATAAAGTAGCACTGGGGGAAGAATCGCCAATGTGAGCGCGGCCAACACCGCATTGTAATCGTTTACAAACTCTCCCAAAAAAGCCTGAGCGCCCAGCACCAATGTCTTGGTGGACTCGCCCGAAGCCAGGATGAGCGGAAACCATAAGTCATTCCAAATCGGTAGCATGGAGATCGCCAATACCGAGCCGATCGCGGGCCGCACCAGAGGTAAAGTGAGCCAGTAAATCCGGTATTCACTGGCGCCGTCAATCCGAGCCGCATCTTTGAGATCTCTGGGCAACTGCCGCATGAATGCAGTTAACACAAAGATGGCCAATGGAATGCCTTGGGCGGTGTAGATCAGAATCAACGACCAGAGGGTGTTAACCAGGTGCAACTCCACCATCATTCGCAAGATGCCGACCGTACCCAATCGAATCGGTACCATAATTCCAATCGCGAGATAGAGACCAGTCAGGAAATTGAGGCGGAACTTGTACTCAGCCAGAGCAAAGGCTGCCATCGAGCTGACCACAACGATCAGCGCGAGAGAGCTTGCCGTGACCAGGAAACTGTTGAGGAAGAATAGCTCGAAGTGAGCGGTAGAAGAGAGTGTTTGGTAACCGTCCAGGGTAAAGGTTTCCGCATCCGGCAGCGCAAACGGCGCGCTGAAGATAGTGAGCCGGTCTTTGAAAGAATTGAGGATGATCAGCAGCACTGGGAACAGCGCAAAAGCGGAATAGGCCAACAATGCGGCGTGGATAGTGATGATCCGCCAAGTTTGAGAAGTCGGTTTTGCCATCTTTAGCCCTAGTACTGAATTTGCTGTAAACGCCGTTGCCAACCAAACAGGTAGATCAAAACCCCGGTCAGTATGATCAGGAGCATGATGCCGGCGACAGCGGATCCCATGAACGGATCCGCCGGCTGTAGCTGGTAACCAAAGAAGGTTCGAAAGAAAAATGTCCCCAGGATATCGGAAGCGAAGTTTGGCCCGGCCAGCGCACCCTGGGTAGCGTAGATTAACTCGAAGGCATTGAAGTTTCCGACAAATGTCAGCACGGCGACGATGCCGACCGTAGGCAGTATCAATGGAAATTGGATCTTCCAGAAAATGGTCCAAACTCCGGCTCCATCTACTCGGGCCACCTCCATCAGCTCTTCTGGAATACGGATTAACGCCGCGAGAAACAACATCATCGGGATACCAATGTTCTGCCAAACCGAAATCAATGAGAGGGTAACGAGCGCGCTTGACTCGAGGCCTAACCAGGGATGATCCAGGGAGCTCAACCCAACCGCCGCCAAGACGCTCCGGGAGATACCCCAAGCTGGATTCAGAATTAATTTCCAGACAAAGCCAACGATTACCACCGACAGAATGGTCGGAGTGAAAATAATGCTGCGATAGATCGCGCCTCCTCGAATGCGTGTTCCTAAGAGCGCGGCTAGCAACAACCCGATCGGGTTTTGCACCAGCATATGGATCAAAAAGAAAATTACGTTATTGCGGAGAGCGTTCCAAAACGGTTTCGACCATTGTTCCTGGCCAAACAAGGTCTGGTAATTCTGGATACCAACAAAGATCTGACCCGCAGTTGCGCCCTTGTTATTCAGCGATAACCAGAGCGAATCGAAAAGCGGATAAACCATGAAGGCGGTGTAAATAATCACCGCCGGTCCCAGGAAAACCAGAATGTGAAGTGGAAAGGAACGACGTTTCTTCATTAGCGAATCCCTTGCGCCGCCGCTCTAACGGGCGCTTCAGAAGGTGTTTCCCGTGTGTAACACGGTCGCATTGGAAATGAGAATAAACGTGGTGGCATCCTGGATGAGTTCGTAAATGGCTCAAGCCCTACCGTGATGTACCATTCGCGGTTTAACAAAGATCGTCGCGACGAGTTTTTGTCTACGCCGATACGCCCCACGCCGACACGCCGATCCGATCGCTCATTATCGAGCTGCCTGTGGCTTATACCAGGAAGCCAAATCTTTCTGGACGAAGTCCGCCGCCTGCTGCGGAGTCATCGTACCATTCAATACTTGAGCACAGGCGTTCCAGAGATCGTTCTCATTGTTCGGATTGCCGTTACGCGACAGGATCTGGTAGGAGCAGCGGAAAGAAGCTGCCCCCTCTTTGCGCCAGTTGGCAAACTCCTGCGCCACCGGATCACTGAGGGTATAACTGACATTGGCCAAAGGAAAGAAGCCCGGTAGCGCATTGGCATATACCTGCGCAAACTCCTCTGAGGCTACCCAAGCAAGGAAGGTTCGTGCGGCCTCTTTGTTTTTGCTGGCGGCATTGAGCCCCAGCGCAATATCGGGATGGTCATCAATAACCGGTTCGTTCTTGCCTGCAAATGTGTACGGCTTGAAAGCACCGAAATCCAACTTCCGGTTCATTTGATGAAAGACTCCGATATCCCACGATCCGGCCGGGTAAATCGCTCCTCTTCCTTGAGCAAAAAGGTTCTGCGCATCCGGATAAGCCAATGCCTGGTAGCCCGAAGCCAGGTAAGGTCGCCATTTAGCCAACGCCTCAAAAGCGGCTAGAAAGCCGCCTTTATTATATTGAGCGCTACCGTCAATCAGGGCTTTCCGACCTTTCTCTCCTTCCCATAAGGTAGGACCAATATTCTGATAACCCATGGTTGCTGATTCCCATTGATCCTTGGTACCGATAACCAGCGGGATGTATTTGCCATTGGCTTTCACCTTGTCGAGGACAGCCAGGAATTCTTGCTCGGTCTTCGGCACGCTAAGACCCAGCTCCTTAAAGATCGCTTTGTTGTAAAAGAACCCGTGAATCACCGACGCCATGGGCACAGCAAAAGTGGTCTTACCATCGTCGGTGGACCACGCGGTCCGGGCGATTTGCGTAAAGTTTTCCATTCCTGGTAGATCGTTCAGCGCGACCACTTGTCCGGCTTTGTACAGATCCAACGACTTATCAAAGGGCCGGCAGGCAATCAGGTCCCCAGCGGTACCGCCTTTGAGCTTGGCATCCAAAACGGCGTTGTACTCAGTCGGCGCAGTTGGTGCGAACACGATCGCGATATTCGGATGCTTCTTTGTGAATGCGGGAATGATCGTATCGCGCCAGACCTTGAGATCATCGTTGCGCCAGCTCTCAACAACGAGCTGTACCTTGTCTTCGGCCCGAACCATCCCGACGCCGGCTAGCGCCACTACACCAAGTAAGAATGCTTTTTTCAACATGGGGGTTTTCCCAAGTATAGGAGGCCTTCCTGACAAAACAACGGTCAAATCCGAGCACTCGTTGTTCGCAGAAATCAGCTGATGGGACGAACTCTCAAGCTGTTGCTTGGCGGTCGAAAGGGGGTGTTCGACCTTTCGGCCGAACGAGAATTTTGCATCTTTTGGACGAGCAAATAACATCCGGCTTGACCTTCTGATAACGCGTGTTACCTATCGCTTAATAACGCGCGTTACTAAAGTGTAACCCGGTTACGATTTTAGGCCGCGAAATCTCCCGGAAATCTTTGCCTATCCTGCTATGTCTGCACGCGTATCGCCAGAACTAGCCCCGCCGAAAAAATCTCCGCACGTCACCTCGC
Source organism: Verrucomicrobiota bacterium (assembly GCA_041167675.1). Lineage (GTDB taxonomy): Bacteria > Verrucomicrobiota > Verrucomicrobiia > Chthoniobacterales > JAFAMB01 > DASTDH01. The sequence goes on along the minus strand of JBEEIB010000449.1, from coordinate 2,188 downwards.
CACGACGATCGTTTTTTCGGTCGTTGCTTCACCGGGAATCCTTTTGCGCCTGGATTTTTATCGCTCCGGCTTTCTTGGGATTTTCCGTTTTCTATCTGCTTCCAACCTTCCGAGCAATTTACATCAGTTTTACCGATTGGAACCTCTTGCGTGCGCCGGTGCTTAACGCTGGCGCCAACTACATTAAGCTCTGGAACGATCCCAACTTTTGGAACTCGATGAAGATCACCGTTCTTTATGTCCTTTATAACATACCGATACAAACCGTAATCGGATTGTTGCTCGCAGTTTTGCTCGCTCGGTTCGGACGATCGATAGTCCTCCGCTCGGTCATTCTCGCTCCTTATCTCATTGCAAACGTCATTGCAGCAATCATCTGGTTTTGGATGCTCGACCCGTTGCTCGGGTTCGGAAACGTGGTGTTACATTGGCTCGGGTTCGGCCGAATCGCCTTTTTTTCCGATCGGGACCTTGCTCTACCAACCATTGCCGCGGTTAACATCTGGCGACACATGGGGCTCGTTGCCTTGCTGTTCTACACCGGCATTCAGACCATCCCGAAAGACATCTATGAAGCCGCTCGAATCGAGGGAGCCGGTGCCTGGAAGAACTTTACCAATATTACTCTCCCACTATTGCGGCCCACATTCGTTTTTGTGCTCGTCACTAGCATTATCGGGTCGTTCCAAGTGTTCGATACCATTGCCGTTACCACGCTAGGTGGCCCGGGTTACGCCACGCGTACCATCGTCTGGTACATCTATCAGGAAGGCTTTGTATCGTTCAGGATGGGCTACGCGTCTACGTTGTCCTGTGCCCTATTTCTTTGTTTAGCCATCGTCACCCTCGTCCAGATGCGGATCATGCGCTCTGGCCAATCTGAACTTGGATAAAAAATGGGAAACCCTTCTTCCAGTTTAGAAATTCGTTCAAGGCGCTGGCTTGGCTACACAGTACTCGTGGTGTTTGCCGTTATTTCACTCGGGCCGATGTGGATTGCGGCCAAGACTGCGCTCAGCGATAGCCGCACGCTCTTTACCGGTGCCAGCTCGCTGCTGCCACAAGACCCTACTCTTTTTAATTTTGAGAGGGTCATCGGTCTGGTGAATCCAGCCGATCCGAGATTGCAGCAGACCAGCTTCGGAAAGATCGATTTCTATCGTGCCTTGACCAATAGCGTGATCTTTACGCTCTTGGCGGTTGTTCCACAGATCGCCTGCAGCGCCATGGCGGCATACGCTTTTGCCCGACTTCGCTTTCCAGGACGGCGATTGATCTTCTTCCTGTTTCTTTCCGCCACGATGATTCCGAGCGTGGTCCTATTCATTCCTAACTTTATTTTGATCAAAGATCTTGGTTGGTTGAACACCTTTCAAGGAATGGCCGCGCCCTATGCGTTAATGACGCCGTTCGCTGTTTTCTTCCTGCGCCAGATGTTCTTGTCGACTCCCCGGGAATTGGAAGAATCCGCTCGCATTGATGGAGCAAATTACTTTTCGATCTTCTTTCGTGTCGTCCTGCCACTCCACCGCTCGGCACTCGCTACGCTGACTATTTTGTCGGTATTGAACGCCTGGAACGAATTCTTTTGGCCGTTCCTAGTTGGCCGGGCTGAAAACGTGCGCGTGATGGCGGTCGCGATTAATGCGTTCCGGTCACAGCAAGCTGGAGGAGTGCCGGACTGGAGCGGACTCATGGCTTGCACTGTGCTCGGCATCATACCGGTTGCCATTCTTCTTGTGCTCTTCGGCCGCAAAGTCGTCGAAGCCTTCCAATACACCGGTTATCGATGAACTCAGGGCAAACTGACCAACTCCTGTTCTGCTCTCCTCTGAGACTTTTTTCCCATTCAACTCAACCAAACCCAGAATATTAACCCCAGAAAAATGCGCTATTTGCCCAAGATCCTATTGGCCGCCAGCTTTCTTGTTGGCATTCCCGCTCAAGCGGTAACGGAAATCACCTACTGGTTATGGGATAACAACCAACTGCCAGCCTACCAAGCCTGTGCCGCGGCATTCGAAAAACAAAATCCAGACATCAAAGTCAAAATTGTTCAGACTGGCTGGTTCGATTATTGGACTGCGTTAAATACCGCATTTGTTTCTGGTACGGCGCCTGATGTCATTACGGACCATCTGGCAAGGTATCCGGAATTCATCCAGAACAATCTGTTGGTAGATCTGAC
>JBEEIB010000448.1:0-11357 GCA_041167675.1 Verrucomicrobiota bacterium | reverse complement strand
GTCCGGGCCGCAGACAGATTCGAGATCATCGCGGTTTCCGTGATCTCGAAAGTCACGCGACAAGGTTTTACATCAGCAGCCTTGAAAGAATCCTCGATGAAGTCTGCCAAGGTCTGATCCGCAAAGGATTGTCCCGAAAGGTTAATAGTGAGGCACAAGTTACCGTTCGCACTCAGGTGTGGCAAAGCCTTGGTGATCACTTGACGATCGATTTCTGGAATCAGTTGAAAGCGTTCTGCTGCTGGGAGGAAGGCGCCAGGTAATAGAAGCTTCCCGTTGCTCGGAAGGCGTACCAACACCTCGTAAAAGGTAGGGGCGAGCGTCTGAAGATCGACGATCGGCTGAAACAGAATTTCGAACCGCCGGGCGGCAATAGCTTCTTTGATCTCGGCCGCTCGCGGGGCCTGGCTACGAAATTCCAACATCGATTCGTCGCCAACATCGTACACTTCCATCCGGCTTCGTCCGTGCACCTTAGCGCTGTAACAGGCGGCGTCCGCAAACGCCATCACTTCCTCGCCCGCTACTGTGCCGTCGACGGTGGTAATTCCGATCGAGGCGCCGACTATGAATGTCTTTGTCGAATCGGAAAAAGCGAAATCTTTTATCCGGGAAAGAATCCGCTCTGAGATCTCTTTGGCTTTTTCCAAATCGACATCTCGCAGCAGAATAGCAAATTCGTCGCCGCCCAGCCGGAACGGTACATCTTCACTGCGGATTGATTTTTGCAGAACTGTGGCTACCTCAGCCAGGACTTTGTCGCCGACCGCGTGGCCCAGGGAATCGTTGATCAACTTAAAGTTATCCAGGTCAATGTAAATCAGCGCGCTACGATCTCCTTCCTGAGCTAATCGGACCGCGTCCTGAAGCGTTTCCATCAACATCGCTCGATTCAATAGCTTGGTGTGAGGATCATGCGTCGCCAGATAGCGCAGACGCTCTCGTTCCTCACGTAGATTTGCTTCTAACGTTGTTCGCGTTTGGATGTTCCTTACTCTCTGCTGGGCAATGACCAATCGCACTTCGAGCACATCGGCTTGATATGGCTTGGCAATGTAATCATCTGCCCCCGCATCGAGGATCTTTTGCAAATCTTCTTTCCGGTCGCTGGCGGTCCCGACAAGAATGAGGTGTTGATCTCCGTCCGGCTGGCTTCGGATCCACTGACAAAGCGAGAATCCATCCATGCCCGGGAGAAACAGATCAAGGAACAAGAGCGGGTAAAAAGCGGTGTTATAGGCTTTGATGGCTTCCTCAGCACTTGCGCAAGCGACTACCTCGTAGCCTCGATCGGCTAGCAGCCGGCTGAGGATAAGACGCGTACCTGAATCGTCTTCAACAATGAGAACTTTCATGAGGGAGGCCTGCAAATAGCTGGCCTGAAGGGCTGTAATATGATTCTACTAATTATAGCGATATCGTATGATTATGGCAATTCATGAGGCTGGGCGCTATTGAAAGAAAGATCCTTGCCGGCTTTCTGCTTGCACTGGTCATCTCGTTGATCGTTGGCATCGTGCTTTACCAGAATGCGACCCGGGTCATTTCCACCGAACGCTGGGTCAGACATACCCACGAAGTAATCGATCAACTCGATCAACTGCTGGATTCCGTGATCGATCTGGATGCTGGCCAGCGTGGATATCTCCTGACCACCAATGAAACTTTCCTTCGTCAAGTCGACGCCGCCGGGCAAAAAATTCCAGACCAATTGGACAAGCTCCGGCAATTAACCGCCGACAATCCCATCCAACAGCAGCAGATTCCGTCTCTGCGTTCTGCGCTAAAGACCAAGCTAGAATCTGTGAATCAGGTGATCGATCTCCGGCGGACCGTTGGGGTTGATGCCGCGCGGGCCAGAATGGCGGACCAGCTAAGCAAGGGACACCTGGACGAGAGCCGTAACATTTTGAATGGGATGAAGGCGGACGAGCGAAAGCTTTACGAGAGCCGCAGCGTCGCTGACCGCAAGAGCATACGCGCCACTGGGAGAACCACCGGAATCGCCTTTGGGGTTCAATTCGCTATTTTAGGCTTACTCTACTGGTTGACGCACCTCGATGTTTTGGAGCGCCGTCGAGCTGAAGCGGCTCTGCGAAAGAGTAGTCAGGATCTGAAGGATGCTCGTGACGCCGCCTTGTTGGCCGCAAAATTGAAGTCCCAATTTCTGGCCAACATGAGCCACGAGATTCGTACACCGATGAATGGGGTTTTAGGAATGACTGAAATCCTGCTTAACACTCAGCTGGCTTCCAGACAGCGCGAATTTGCCGAAACGATTCAGTCGAGCGCAAATGCACTCCTTGCTATCATCAATGACATCCTCGATTTCTCGAAAATCGAAGCTGGGATGCTCCGCTTTGAGAACTCTCCGTTCAACCTTCACCGATCAGTGGAAAACGTCATCGATTTGTTTGCTCAACCGGCTCGGAAGAAGGATCTCGAACTTGCTCTCCTTATTGAGGAGGGGGTGCCGGTTTCCGTGAAAGGCGACCCGTTTCGCTTGCGACAGGTTTTAACTAACCTTCTGAGCAACGCTATCAAATTCACCGACCAAGGAGAAGTGGTCCTGCGTTGTCGAAGGGTTTCCGAAATTGAGGGCGCTATCAGCGTACGCTTCGAGGTCTCGGATACTGGAATCGGTATCGCACCGGAGGACCAGAGGCTCCTGTTCAGCCCGTTCATGCAGGCGGATGGGTCAACGACGCGGCGTTTCGGGGGTACCGGACTCGGGTTAGCCATATGCAAAGAACTGGTGACGGGCATGGGCGGCGAGATCGGGATGGAGAGCACTCCTAGCGTTGGTTCTAAATTCTGGTTCGCTGCGAAATTTGCACCAACCGAGACGTTAGTGCCCGCACCGACGGCAGCGGGAGATCTTCGTAACGTGCGTGTACTTTTGGTGGACGACAACGCGACCAACAGAAAGATTCTCCATTATCAGGTGGCTTCCTGGGCAATGCGGGATAGCACCGCCTCGAGTGGTCCCGGCGCTCTCAATGCTCTGCGCCGAGGCGCCGCTTGCGGAGATCCTTTCGCCATTGTGATTCTCGATACGCACATGCCGGAACTGAGCGGAATTCAAGTCGTCGAAGTTATCCGGGCCGATCCGGTTATCGCCAGCGTGAAGATAGTCTTACTCACTTCAATGGAACCAGGCGAGTTGAGCGAGTCCGTACGCGGCGAAGTGGACGCTTTCATAACCAAGCCAGTGAAGCAGTCGCAGCTATTCGAAACCTTGTGCGCTGTCCTTGGTATCAAAGCGGAGCGCGAGGAGACATTACCGACCGAATCGATATCATCGCCGGTTTCTGACCGGCGATTGCGTATTCTGCTCGCTGAGGATAACGAGGTCAACCAGCGGGTCGCCTTATATCAACTTCGCATGCTTGATCACCAAGTAGATCTTGCTCGCAACGGAGTCGAGGCTCTGAAGCTATTCGATGAGAACGAATACGATGCGGTCTTGATGGATATTCACATGCCAGAACTGGATGGCTATGCGGCGACCGCCGAAATTCGCCGGCGTGAAGGAGACCGGAAGCGCACCCCGATCATAGCGATGACTGCTAATGCTCTGCCGGAAGACCGCGAGAAGTGCTTGGCCGTAGGAATGGATGATCACCTAGCCAAGCCGGTTCAAGCTTCTGCGCTGGTTCGGGTCTTAGAGCAATGGGTAGCAAACACCGAGCCAGCGAACATAGAGCCACTTCCGCCAGCGACCGATCTCCAGCCACTCATCAATTCGGGTATGGGCGACATTATACCACGGCTGGTCGAGATCTTCTTGGATACCGCTCCCCACGACATTGAGAAGGCGGTCGCCGCGTTGCGCAGCTCTCAGGCCACTGATCTGGAAGAGGCGGCTCACAAACTGAAGGGGAGTTGTAGCAATTTGGGAGCTGCGCGATTGCGCGATCTTTGCCAACAGCTCGAAAAGCTCGGACGGGATGGATCTTTGCAGACTGCACCTGAACTGCTAGCGTCGGTGGAGGAGGAATTCGGTCGAGTGCGTACGGAACTCGTTGATGCGCTCGATCGCCACCGAGTCAAGGAGGAAACGAAGCCATAAGTGGGGGTGACTCGGTAACTACGGAGGTCCGGTAGTCTGGCTGATCAGCAACTGTCCGGGACAAAGAAAGAATGAATAGCTCTCCATCAGATTCTGAGGATTGGTGCCGGTCCGAGCCACGTATCCCGATCGATCTGGGCTCCGCTCCATTTCTAGGTTCACGAGAAAACGGACAACCAAGTTTCGCTTATCTTCTGCGGGACGTGAGTTCCAGCGGAGTTGGCGTGATCGTCCCGCTCTGGGCTGGAATGGCGCCTTTGGAGATCGGGGAATCGGTTAACTTTCACCTCCCATTTCAGCTGAACAAAAAATTCTACAATCAGGGAGTAATCCGATGGCAAAAGATGATGCCGGAGGGTCAGATGTGCGGGGCTCATCTCGAAAGACGGGTTCCGCTCCGTTACCCGATCTATGTGGCGTTTGAAACCGGAGATATCCGCTTCGCGGTGGAAGAGTTTGGAATTCCCAGCGTGGAGGATTTGATCAAGCAGATTCTCGAAGATGCCTTTTATTTGAAGAAAGGCATCGGCATTTACTTTGAGCACCTTGCGCCCTACTTCACCCGGCACGGCCGTCTACGAGAAAAAAAGGAGTCAGGAGCGAGCGAAGATCTAGTGACCCGTATTCGCCGACAAATTCAAGAGAACGTTCGCACGGTTGAAGGTTTGAAAAACACGGCCAACAAGCGCGCCGCGGAACCGCCGTTCCCGAGCGTAGCGGATCTTGAGTCCCTTCGGGCTGCAGTTGCATTGGAGCTGAACCTCAAGGTTTTGAGTGAAAAATTCAGTGCTTCGACAGTCCTTCCCTATTTGCGTTCGGTCCGTTTGCTTGAACATCAGCTTTACACAAATTTCAACACCCTGGTGCTTCTACATTTGCAAACTTCCGGACGCCGGGTGGTGGGTTCACTGGCGGCTTGAAGCATAAGAATCCGCTAAACAATTAGTTGGACGGGACAGTCTCCGTCCTTCCCTTTGAATCGTGCAGGAGCCCGGATACTAAGAGAGCCGGAGCACTCGCGCGATCAATGGCAGATCGAACCCCGGCGGAAACGTTAGTCTCCAGGCGCCAATCAACTTCCTTATTCAACTCAAACCAGACTACGGCGGTCAAACCAAGCGACTTCGCTGAATCAAGCGCCGCCATCACCCACTCCTCCTTGTTTCCACCTTCCGAAGCCGAACTGGTTTCAAAAACTGCGACCGGTTTCCCAGACGCGACCTGCTTCAGCTCCCGCAGTGGTGCCGCAAAGATGGATTCAAAACTACGCCACTCGCTATCCCATCCGTTGGCAGCACGAGTTTGCGATGTACCCCAGTTGTAGCCGTCGAGCCCAACAATGTCGACGACATCATTTCCTGGATAGTACGAGGTGATTTGATTCCAGGGTTGCGCCGGGACAGAATCGGCGTTCGGACAGAAGACCCAACCAATGTTATCCGCCTTTTGGGCGCGAAAAACTTCGACGACATGGCGAAACATCGCCCGATATTTTTCGGGGCTTTCCGGTCCGAATTCCTGCGCACTGCCGCCCCAATGATAGCGCGCGACGTTCATCTCGTGCGCAAACCGAATCAAAAACGGTTTATTAAATTCACGGCTTTCGCTCGCGAAGCGTCGCAGATAGCCATCGTATTTTCCTGTGATGATTGACTCCGCAGCGATCATGTGTTCGTGCTTTTCGGAATCGAGAAACATCGGTTCCCAGGTCACAATCGGAAGAGCTCCACTGGCCTCGATCGACCGTAGTGCTCCGCCCGGAAAAGCTCCGTTTTCCGGCTCAGATGGCCATTGCAAGTAAAACATGATTAACCTCGGCCGGATGGCGGTTGCTCTCTCGAGAGAATGAACGTCGGACCTAGAGGGTATCCCCTCGGTCGCGAACCCAAACGCTGGTCGACTCGGCCCGTCAGCTGCCAAAGCGGGAAACCCAGCAAGCTCGAGGATCATCGCAATAAAGAGGATACGGACAAGAGAGCGCATCCAAATTGGTTCGGCTAGTTTTCCGGAACGGCTTCTTCTGCCCGGTTGAAGTAAAACACCTTGGAAATCAGCCAGGAGTTGTATAAGCACCAGAAAATGTTCACTAGAAGAGCCATGGCTGGTTCCCGAATATAGAAAAGCCGATTCAAACCCCAGACCGCGGCAGCGAGCGTCACCGTCATCACAAGAACTTGCGCCCAGAGCGAGCGGAGCGGGAGGGAACTACTGCCGGACTTTGGCGTCACACGAAAGCGGCCGCGAACGCCGAGCAACCCGAGCAGTGATGCCTTCATATAAACCGGAAACGCGACGTTGGCGAGTAGCAGGCCGTGATAGATATCGCGTCGCCGGTAAGACCGGTCCCAAAGCGTATTCAGGAACGCGGTCATCGTCATCACCACGTATGGCGCAAAGAAAAGAAAAAAGATCCCTGGGTGAGCAAAGTACCGAGGAGTATTAAAAAACAGATAGATCACCGGACACAGAAGCAAAACCAAGAAAGCCCAACCAACGAAGTAATAGGTAGCTGAAAGCACGTATTCGAACCACTTGGTCAGCGGCATCGCGCGCGGATTGCGGAGAAAGTTTCGAACGATCTGTCGGCAGGCCCCGGTTGTACCAAGCGCCCACCGAAATTGTTGCTGGAAGTACCCTCCCAGATCCTGCGGGCCCATTCCAAAAGAGCAAATCCGATTGAGATAAGCGGAGCTCCAGCCATTTGAATGCAACTTGATCGAAGTGGCAAAATCTTCGGTGACCGAAGACTCATCAAATCCTCCGACCTGCACGAGCGCTTCACGCCGAAACATTACGTTCGTACCGCAGCAGAACATGGCGTCTTGGGCTCCCTTCCCTTCACAAATATACTCGTAGAAGATGACTTGTTGCAGTCCGGCTGCGCGCGCTACTCGATTGTTTTCGAAGTTGCTGTAATACTGCGGCCTCTGAGCGAAGGCTATCTTCTCATTTGCTTCCATGATCTGGACCAGCCCTTCGGCAAAATCGGGCAGAGGATTCATATCCGCATCGAAAATGGCGATATACTTTTCGGCACCGGGAGTGCCCGTTTTCTGAAACTGACTAAACTCGTAACCTTCCGGAGGACGCCCTTCGATAAAGTTCAGAAAATCGTTGATCATTCCGGCCTTGGCTCCACGCCAGCGTCGCCGGAAAAGGTTTACTCCGATCCGGCGACAGAGTTCATCAATAGCAGCACGGTACTGCTGCATCTCTTGCCCGTTGCTTTTCGCGAGCTCGTATCGGGTATCGTCCAGCAAGTAAATGTGCTTGTTTGGATAAGTAAGGTTGCGGAAACAAATGAGATTGGTTTCCACGACTTCGAGCGGTTCTTGGTAAGAGGAAACAACGATGGCTACCGGAGGATATTCGTCCAATTCCAGGATCTGTTCCGATGCTGTTACCCGTCGGTTACGCCCGATCAAGACGCGCCAAACGTTACCGAAATAGCCGAGGCAGTTGATCAGAAAGAAAGCCTCTGCGAAAAGCAAGGCCGCAGAAGTCAATCGTTCGTACCAGAGACCGCCACCGACGAGGAATAGGCCAATTCTGACCACCAGGTAAGTACACGCAGCCAGAATCGCGATTGCTACCAATGGGATTAACCAAGAGTTTGTGACCGTGGGTTTCGTTCGTTCGTTCATGTTAAAATCGGTAGATCAAAGACACAGAGGCGGCGGCTCCATCCCAGGCCGGGGAGCGTATCTTCTACAGTGGAATGGAAAGCGGCTGACAACTGACCTGAATCAAGAAGCTGGCGCACCTGCTCGTATTTTTCGTACGGTGATTTCCCATTGCCCGAGACGCGGTCGAGCGCCCGAAGTACAGCTTGATCTTGATGAGAGTGCTTCAAAGCTTCAATCAGTTGTTGATCGACAGGAGGCGCATGATTTCTGCGTACAGGTCGCGAGCCAGTCCCATCCGTTTTACCTCCAGGTGGCAACCCGCGCCATTTCCTTCCGCGGTACCGTGTCGGTAGGATTCAACGCGCTGAGCTCGCGATACGTTCGGATCGCGTCATCATACCGACGCGACCAACTCAGAACCCGGGCCAAGCAAAGAATGATCTTTGCATTATCAGGAAACTCGCTGTGCAACCGGGTGAGAAGTTTGATCGACTCGCCATAGCGATGCGCAGTCGCGAACGCTTGTGCCAGTCCGATGCGAGCCGGGAAATATTCTGGATCCTTCGTTAGAGCTGCCTGGTAGACGGTAATGGCAGAACCCAGGTGACCATCTTCCGCGTAAAGTCCCGCCAGAGTATTCAGATCCGCCACTGTCACACCGCCCGATGCGACCATACGGTGGACGAAGCCGGTCTCCGCCGCGTATTTACCGGCAAGCAGATAGCGGGTTCTGATGTCCCTCGAGTCCGATTCCTGAGCACGTCGAAAATATGCTTGAGCGCCCGTTTCATCTTTTTGAGCACGAGCCAAGCGGCCTAACCCAATCCAGCCGGAGAGGCGACCCCCGGGAAGCAAACTTAAGCGGCGGAAATCTTCTTTCGCCTTGTCGTAACGGTGAAGCCTCCAAAGGGCCTCAGCACGCAAATTTAATGCCTCGATTTGTTCGGGATTGGTGCTAAGCACCGCGTCCGCGTATGGAAGCACCGCCTGGAAGTCTTTCTCGAGTAAACGACCAGTCGCCAACCCGATAAGTGCTCTTTGTCGCGAACCTGGCTTTTTGGTTAGAGGTCTATATTCCGCTTCGGCCGCTTCGTACTGTTGCTCGGCAATCAGGACCCCGGCTAAATCCAATTTGGCGTCGATGTCCTGCGGATGGTTCCGGAGATAGGCACGAAGAACCTTTTCGGTCAGGTAAAAGTCCCCCCACGACCACGCCTGGCGAGCGTACCGCAAACGCAATTCCGCGGCGTTACCGGACTTGGTAAGAGCGTGTTTGTATAGGTCTCGGCTGCGTACGAAATGGCCGCGGGCAGCCTCGAAATCGGCCAGGTCGGCCAGGAGAACCGGATCATCGCGGCGGATCTCCAGTAGCCCGCGCAGTTCGCTCTCTGCCGCTTCTGTCTTTCCCAACTTCCAAAGCACTCGCACCAGTTCCTGGCGCGCGTTGAATTCGCTGACCTGATCTGATGGGGGTACAATGGTTTCAACTTCAGTTTGGGCTCGAGCTGAGAATAGAACGGCGCCGAGCAGCAGAGCGAGCGGAAGATGGCTCCTATTCATTCAGGCTTTGGCGAAGCTGTTCCGCTGCTTTTTCGTTCTGACCAGCCCAACTTAAAACCATCCCATATTTCCGGCGAACCTGCCGGTCGTGGGGACGCGCGTTGAGAATCGCTTCGTAGGAGGCGATCGCTTCGGGATATCGTTTTGTCCAGCTCTGAACGTCAGCTAGTTTAAGTCGAACCACCCAATCATCCGGTTTCCGATCCAGATACGTCGAAAAGATCTGGATGGCGGGTTCATAGTCCTTCTTGGCCACAAAGAGATCGGCCAACATCAGCTTTCCTTTATCGTCCAGCTTGTCTTCGGGTACTCCATTCAACATCGCAGCGGCTGCTTCACTGTTGCCAGTCCAGTACAGTACTTCACTGAGTCCGATCTTCGCATCGAGATTGCCCGGCTCGGTCGCCAACATCTGGCGGTACACCTCCATGGCCTCTGCGTACTTTTTGTCGTAGGTTAATACTTTAGCCAACTCCAGACGCGCGGCGGTATCGCTTATGTCTGCTTCGGGCGACCGCGCAGCGGTCGACGAGGGGCTCGCGACCGCCGGATCGGCGGCGCGTGCCGGACTGAGGAACAAAGCCCAGGCGATAAAACCGGTTACAATGGTACGGGTTCTCATGGCTTAGCGAGGAGTCGTCGATATTCGTCTTCAGATTCTTTGTAATGACCGGCCCAGCTCAGGACACGTGCAAGGTTGAGGCGAGCCCGCCGATTTGCGGGTTCAGCAGCCAATACCTGACGAAAACATTGGACGGCTTCATCGTAGCGCCCTTGCCAGCTGCGCATGTCGGCCAGCTCGACTTCGGCTTCTGTTTTCTGCTTTGGATCTTCGGCCGCCTGAAGGTAGTAGGGGGCAGCATCGTCATAGAGAGACGCTTGACGATAAATACGTGCCAATTGTAGTTCGGCCGGAGAATCTAATTTTCCTCCAGCGGCGAGGTACTCGGTAAAGAGCGGAATCGCTTTACCTGGTTGTTGGGTATTTTGGTAGACGCCAGCGAGAAGTTTCATCGCCGGGAGGTGGTCGGGGTGCTGTTCAAGCAGATGAGTCAAGACCGTCTCAGCGTTGTCGGAACGATCGGCTGCCAACCAGCATTTCGCCAGGCGTTCAAGTATTCTGGGATCGTTCAGCTTCTGCGCTGCCCGCTCATAGAGCGCTGCGGCATCGAGATAATGACTGCGGTCAAATGCAGTTTCACCCTGGCGAAAAGCGATCCAGGGCCACTCAACCTGGCGAAAAAGCAGAGAAACAGCCAGCCCAACCAGAAGTATATAGAGCGATAGCTTCATGAGAAAGCGGGAGTGGCCGGTTTCATAACGCGTCAGTGATTACGCGCTGCCCGAGTAAATGCGAAAGCGAATCCGTTCATCCGAGGCAGCACTTCTCTATGATTATTATAAAAACCGCTATTATTGTAAAGAATCGCGATTCAGCCGTTTTCCTTCCAGCCATTCCGGCGAGACTCAGGACGAATTTAGTTTGGGTCGCCGAGAGACGTCCACGAGAGCGAAGAAAACACTTGCCGTTGGCACTCGAGGCGGGGCCACCTTACGGTTAAAGAGGTCCCGTATGAGGAATAACTCCCAGTGGGCCTCCGCCTCCCTATATTACAGAAATTATCGCAATTCTGAATATCATTGCCACTTCGCGCCGTTAGGTGCAAATTTAGGAATGTGACGTCTTCTCCTTTCATTGCCATTTCACGGTGGCCATTCCAATCATACCTAATTTGGGTTTTTCGAGGATCGCGCACATTCGCGCACAGAAGAACGGGCCGATTAGTGTTCATGCCTTCGGCTGGCAATCCATACTTTAGTCGTTCAGGGTTAGCCCCCATTCTCCTGGACATAATAATTTCCCAGCGGGCCCCGGGCGGCGAGCCCGTCGGCACAGCGTGAGGTGGTTCTGTTGTTCTCGGCGCGGAGATGAGCAGTTAACGATGCAGGCGAAGTGCTCAAACGAGAATCATGAAAAATTGGACTATCGGGAAGCGACTTATCTTCGGATTTGCTGGGGTCATTTTGATAACTCTTTGTGTGAGTGTTTACGCATTTATGCGATTAAGGGCGATCCAAAGTCAGGCGGCAACTTTGGC
>JBEEIB010000447.1:0-2624 GCA_041167675.1 Verrucomicrobiota bacterium | reverse complement strand
CGGCTCGAGCTCGACTCCCTCGAACGGAGATTGCAGCCCGGCAAGGTTTACCAACTGCAGCCGCTTTCGGGAAAAAAGGCTGCGTGCCTGGCGCAGAAAAGAATTTACCGAAATACGAGCAGCTCGTTGCCTCGCGGGATTCGCCTCAGCTCGATTCAGGAAATCCAGCTTCCATTGTTGGACGAGAGCTGGCGTGAGATCCTGGAGCTTTACTGCGTCGACTCGCTCCACCCATTTCTGCCGGCCGCCACCACGGTAGTCGTATTTCTCGGCTCCGCAAGGGATGTCGAAGATGTCGGCAACTATACGGCGGAAGCAGCGAATGTAGTCGTCAAGTGTTCGGCCTCGCTTCGAGGACCTTGCTTTAACCTCGCGGATGAGATCGGCGACAGTGACCGGTTGGTTCCGCACTTTGGCGGTCTTTGGCTTGAATTTGGCAAACGTCTTTTCCCAGCCATTGGCAGACAAATAAAAATAGATATCCCGAGCGCGAGCGGCGGCAGAGACGCGGTTAGGAGTACCCAGGGCAAACATCGCCCGACGTCCTTTATGCTGCATGCGGACTGAGTAATCCGAGTCTTGATAAGTCTTCTCTGACACGCGCCGGACGTGCCGAAACACGGCATCCTGCCAGAACCGCAGGTCTCCCTTAGAATGGTTCGCCATCTTACTTAACTTATTGTAGCCATTTTGTATCCACTTTTTCTGTTCCGATCAAGTGTGATTTGCTCCGTCATGTGCCATTCTATTCGGCCCGGAACCTGTAAAAAAGCCGACTCAGCGAGCACACCAAGGAACACGACGAAACAGTACAAAACAGATAAGCAGCTGATTTGTAATCAGCAGGTCATCGGTTCGAACCCGATTGCCGGCTTACGATGTAATAGCCAAATAGTTATGCGTTCATTGTGCGCGCGAGCGTTTGTGGACCAATTTAAGACTTTGGCGAATCTTTGGCGATTGTCGCCTTTCGAGAGGCGATTTGATCCCATTTTTGGAGGCTCTCGATTCCAACGTGATCTTTTCGGGAAGCCCCCTGATGGTCTTGACTTTGGAAGAAGCTAGCCCCGTAGGCTATGACTTCGGATCATAGGGTTGCCGGTTCGAGCCCTGTCGGGTGCAAATCAAGTTCCAGAGCCGATTGGCGAACGATCTAAGCAGCTTACAAATCAACAATTTCTTCCTCGCTACCGCCTTAATTCCGAAAAACTCTCTTGCAGCAACTTGCACCTGGCTCATCCTTTTGGGCCCGTACTCCCCGAACCATGACACCCAAAACGCCCGCCCGAACCGAAACCGTTACCCTCACAAGAAACAATGTGGCCTAGTAGCCAAATATGCGGAACTCTCCGAATCCACTCACCAACATTTCGTCAAAGAGGCTGTTTTTGCTCCGATCGCACCGCTAAGGCCACAATTTATCTGTATTTTGAACCATGTCTGATAAGCGCGATGCGTAGCTTTTGCCGAGCCTATCCTCCGACCGTTCATAAGGAGAGCAAGGCTCAAGTAGTTCGTCCTGCGACCACAGAATGACACGATGTCGAGGTTGCGAGTTCAAGCTCTTCGCGAGGGTCACCTCATCCGCCGTGAATATGTCGGTCTTTACAAACATGATGAAGACCTGCGCCATCTCAGGTGGGACGGCATCTGCAAGCTTGCCGAGCTTGCGCACGTCATCGCTACCAATCGGATAGTTTGAGGTCTTGGCCTCACCAATAAGTATTTGAATAGATGCTTGGTGCGTCTCAACCGGGTCAACCGCCACTACAACAAAATCTGTCTCGCACTTTTCGATAGCGGCGCTCTGAGGTTCGAACTCCAATGCTGTTGAATACATTCGGAGTCCTTCACCTAAACATGTGTCTAACTGTTGTAATGCGAGTGCGACGGGAACCCCGCCGAGCCGGTGATCGTCGCTGCCGAACAATCCCGAACGCCGGTATCGCCAATCTCGGTCTTTCAATTGCGGTGTTACATCGAATTGGTGACCGCAATAGATACATGTCGAGATCGTCTTAACCTCATCCAAGTGGATCCAGCTCGGTGAACAAATCGCCGACTCTCTCCACATCGGCATAGATTGCAGCGGTTACGATCACCCTGCCATTGGCCGCTTGGGTGTAGGCATCAACGACCAAATCAAGCCCTGGTTCATCCGCGGTCCCGCCAAACACGTCGGAAGTAAAGAGCCTGAACCACGAGTAGCCGCCATCATTTCGATCGTCGAAACTTGTCGCCGCTTGAGCCTACCGCTCCGCGCCTACCTCGGCTCTGTGCTCCCAGGCTTGGCCAATTTTCCGATCAATCGAGTCGCTGAACTCACCCCCAACGCTTGGGCGGCCAGGATCTAACCGTCGAAAATCCGGCGGCGCCGTCAAACCTGTATTTGTCTGACGTTTACAACACAAAAGGCGTCTCTGCATTTATGGATTAAGAAGGATTCTTTCTACTTCGGCAATGCCCTCGGGACTTCTGTGAACGTAAGAGTGCCAATATGGAACGATCTTTTCGGACCTCGATCCTTCCAAGTGAGAACTGCGATAAGCCACCACGCCATCCGAGCTATTCGGGGAGTTGTTCCCACCACGATCGCCAATGATAGAATAGTAGGTAATGGAAGA
>JBEEIB010000446.1:0-5479 GCA_041167675.1 Verrucomicrobiota bacterium | reverse complement strand
ACTCGCTTCACAGGAAGATTCGGACGCCAGCTGCCGGAGATTTTCTGCTAAGTCACTGTATTTAGAGGCGTCAGGCCGCAACGCTCCGACCAAGCGTCGGACCTCTTGAAGGCCGGCGTGAGCAAGTTCGCTGGCCTTGTGAACACAGGAATCAGCTTTATCCGGATTTGCCTGGCGTAGTTGAGCGGCAGCCTCCAGTTGAGTGTATATGCCGGTAAGGCAGTGCGTGATCGAGTCGTGGAGATCATACGCTATTCGAGAGCGCTCCGCCGAAGTCGCTTCTTTCTCCGCTTCGCCAACCAGTTTTGTAAGCCGGAGCGCCGCTTTTGCGTGTTGTTGGAGAGCCCGAGCCAAGTTCTCTTCCTGGACGATCCATCCGCCGGTCGCGCTGAACGGTGGCGCCATCGTGGCGCCGCGAGAGGTCCCCGTCGGCCGTGACCATCCCGCCAAAGACTCAGCAGAGTTTGGCCATAAACAATCCACCCGCGACTCATCGGACGAGCGTCTGGAAAAGGCATGCTCCGATCCCGATCCGTTTTCTCTACTGGTTATGCTCGTCAGCTTGCCCAATTTGCGCATATGGAATGTGGTTTCTGGTCTGACTGCCTTCGTTTCCCCGCTGATACCGAGTAGATCCGCGCATATCAGACACCCGCGATACCTCTCCATGAGAGCCGCGAGTTTGATCCACACGCAAAAAAGATATTCTCAACTGCCCAAGGTAGCTCTACCAATCTTGGCCAAGACTTTACCCAATTTGCGCTGGAGTTTCCGGCAAGCTTAATTGAGGACTGCGATTCTCTCCGATCCACCCGGCGCGCGTTCGGGCGCTATATGACCTCGATAGCCAGTAGGCGCCATCCCCACCACGCGCCGAAATAATCGATTGAATTGAGTCAATGACTGGAAGCCGACACTATAAGCAACTTCACTCACGGTGAGGTTCGGATTTAAAAGCAATTTTTTGGCGGATTCAATCCTTAGCCGGTTCCGATACTCGACAAATGTAAGGCCGGTGGCTTTTTTGAAGATTTTGCAGAGGTAAAAAGTGCTCACGTGCGTCGCTCGCGCGACGTCGGCTAAATCGATGTTGTCAGCCCGATGGTTGGATATGAATGTGCGGGCCACCCGCACCCGGTACGGTTCGCGTTCGTCCAACCTGATTACAATCTGGCTGGCGTAGAATGAGAGCTGCTCCGCAAATATTTGTAACAGATGCACCATCGCCTCGTAACGCGGCCGAGAGAAAACCGGGACATGCCCATTACTCCGTCGGCTCGAGTTTTTGACTGCTACCGGGTTTGCGTACGGTTTTTTGCGTTCAGTCAGTTGGGCACTCATCGGCTCTTCGAGAGCGGCTCGACCAGTTTGGAGTACTCCAATAATATTCTCTCCCAACCACACCGGCACTATCGTAATGCTGGTGAACCGGCCTTCTTGATTTAGAAAAGCGCAGGCTAAATTCCACATTCCCAATGTTTTTAACCGGACCGATAATTCTGTTACCTGAGAGAACGCTTGTTCAAAATCGCGGTATACCCTAAGACGAGACAGCTGTTCGATTAGTTCGGCTTCTTGCATCATAAACGTACCTGGGTTTTTGATCTTAGTCTTCTTCTGATCCTTGGTTTGAAATTCTGTGGCTTCGGTCAAACTTGTCGAAATAGCTCGTCCACTCGATTTAAGGTTGCTGAGAGTCACTCTCTCAGCGTCGCGTGCATCAATGCCGTTTGAATGGCCTTGAGCAATGCCTCTTTACTAACCGGCTTACGCAAAAAACCGACTGCGCCGGCCTTCATGGCTTCTCTTTCGTCCTGGTCGTTTCCATGGGCGGTTACGAATATGATGGGAATCTGATAGGAGCGTGATGCGAGCAAACGCTGTAGTTGCAGACCATCCATGCCCGGCATCCGTAAATCAAGGATGAGGCATGCGGTGTCGTGGGCGCAACCCGACTCCAGAAATTCCTGAGCTGACGGAAAAACGTTCGCTCGGAAGCCGAACGAACGAATCAGTCGTTGGGTTGAAATCCGCATAGAGGCGTCGTCATCGACGATCACCAGCAAAGGGAATTCCACAGAACGGCCTGCAGTTGCCATGCAACTCTACCCTAGTACTCCCAGAACGGAATCCTACTGGACCTTGGTCCAGGGTGACCAAGTCTTTTGGTCCCGCTAGCGCTCTATTCCCAGATGCGCCGCCATTCGAACTAGCTCTGCCAAAGATCGTGCTCGCATCTTTTGCATGATGTGGGCGCGATGAAACTTGACTGTCTTTTCGGTCGTTCTCAATTTTTCGGCTACCTGCTTGTTGAGCATTCCTGAGACCACACACGCCATCACCTCTTGTTCCCGTACGGTCAATAACACATAACACGCGCGCAAACCGGCAAGTTTAGCCCGCATGGCACGTCCTTTGCGGTCACGCGCAATCGCTAGTTTGATTGCATCAAGGAGATCTTGTGATCGGAACGGTTTGGTAAGAAATTCAACCGCACCGGCCTTCATTGCCTGTACTGACATCGGAATATCACCGTGCGCGGTAATGAAGATGATTGGTATCTGAATGTCGGCTTTCAGCAGCGCTCCTTGCAGATCGAGACCGCTCAATCCGGGCAAACGTACGTCCAACACCACACAAGCGGGTGCATCCGGGAGCCGGCTACGCAAAAAATCCGACGCCGTGCCGAAAGATTGGACTGAGTACCCCATCGATCGAATCAGGCGCTCGGTGGATCGTCGAAACGACGGATCGTCGTCGATTATAATCACAATTGAGTCTATCTCATCCATGTCTTGCTCGACTACCCGTCGACCGGCAAGACGCAGAGAAAGGTCGCGCCGGGTCCGATATTGGGTTTCGCCCAAAGTCGCCCACCATGGGCTTCCACGATGGACCGGCTGATTCGCAGCCCCATTCCCATGCCGCGCGGTTTAGTGGTATAGAACGGCTCAAAAAGTAGATCCACGTCCTCAGCTCCGAAGCCCTTACCAAGGTCCTGGACCCCGATTAGCACCGCGGGTTTGCCCTTCAACTTGTCGGGGTGGCCCCAAATCGTAAGGATTCGGTCTTTTTCTTCCACTGTGGTCATTGCGTCGATTGCATTCATCACTAAATTCAGCAAGACCTGATGGAATTGGACACGATCTGCCAATACCGTAGGTAGGTCTTCCGCAACTCGGCTCCGAACCTTTATCTGGCGTTGAACTAGCTCGCGATGAGCAAGCGCCAACACATCGTTGACCACATCGTTGAAGTGCAATAGCGTCTTGGCCGGAGTCGCTCTTTTCGCTAGCGCGCGAACCGTCGCGACGATGGCGCTAGCCCGATTGGCGTCATTGACGATGTCCGACAAAGCCTCACGCATCTCGTCACCAAACCCGACCGCGTCGGCGACCAGTCGAAGGCAGACGTCCCCGTTGTTCACAATTGCCCCAAGCGGCTGGTTGATCTCGTGAGCGATCGACGCCGTCAACTCACCGATCATCGCCACTCGCGTGGCATGAGCCAGTTCTGCCTGTGTGTTCAACAACCGATCTTCCCCGCGCTTACGTTCGGTAATGTCTTCGATGACTTTAACCAATATTGGTTCCTCCGCGGCACTGCCTGGAATCACCGACACGCTCGTGTTTGCCCAAACAATGCTTCCATCCCGGCGGACATAACTTTGCTCCACATGATATTCCGAAAGCCTGCCATCAAGGAGCTGCACAATGCGCAATCGGATAGTCTCACGATCTTCCTTCGGCGTAATCTGCATCAAAGCAATGTTTCGAAACTCCTCCTCCGTATATCCGAGCATTCTTTGCAAGACTGGATTTGCCGCCAGAAAATTTCCACTCATATCAATCAAGCCAATGCCGACCGCAGAGTTTTCATAGACTGCTCGCCACCGACGCTCAGACCGCTGCTGTGCCTCCGCACTTCGTTGTAGCGTCTGCCGGCTGGTGATCAGCTCCTGAGTCAACTGCGACAAGTCTTCGTCGTGGGTAGCAAGCTCGCGTTGCAGGGCGTCCCGCATCCGCTTGACCATCAACAGGTTTTGAACTCGAGCCAACAGTTCGCGCGCACTGAACGGCTTTATCAGATAGTCATCGGCCCCGGCTTCAAGGCCTTCGACCTGCGCCTCTTCACCGGCACGCGCCGAAAGAATAATCACTGGGATAGCGCGGGTGCGCGAATCACTTCGAAGGCCCCGAAGCAAGCCTAAGCCATCAAGGCGTGGCATCATGACATCGGTCAACACCAGATCGGGAGGATTTTCGTACGCCGCCGCGAGCGCGGCTTGGCCGTCGCCCACCGGTTCGACCTCGTAACTGGAGGTCAGCAGTCGCTGCACGTATTGGCGCATCTCAGCGTCGGCGGCGGCGAGCAGAATACGCGGAGTGGAACCAGCGGCGGGATGATGAGCGAACATGTCCTCAGATTCAACGATGGTTTGCGAAGATAGCACCACCGCTTTCGCAAGGCCGGCTTCTTCCGATGCGTCGGCCAGCCAGCGGAGCGCCTCCTCAATATAGGCCCTATAATACGCCAGATTTCCGGAAAGCATTCACGGTCAGACGGACCAATGAACTTGGGATGCTTGTCCCCCATTAACGGCTGAAAAGCATCATTATAAATTTGGCAATACTGATCTGCCCACCAGAGCAACAACGGAAAGCGATTAGCCAGGAGATAGCTCACCATCATCTGCAGCCTGGACGACCAACGCTCGAGCGGGCCGATCGCCATCTTCGACCAATCCACGGAATGCATGAGTGCCCGATTTCGCCTCCGCCGGCAAGGCAATCGCGGACAGAACCTGCTTCCGTGGATTTCGATTGAGCCAATACGAAGTCCTCTTTCGTCAAACTGAAACATACCGGCCATTTTCGATCCTCAAAATTCGGAGCACATTGCTTCTTGCAGGATTCGACCGAATAGCGAAGCCCTCGCAGCTTACTCTGGACCGACCGACGACGATGTACGGCCTCAAGAAGGTTGCCACCTCATTTCAGAGATTGCACGCCTTGGATGTGGTTGGGCTGCACTGTCCAAAAAGATTGCGCCAATATTGGCCTCTATTTGGACAAGATCGGATGAGCGTATGCTCATTCCGAAAATTTCCAGGCGTTGTAGCGTCGCGACCAGGATGATACGGATGCCACGGTTAGGGCGCCTGTTCGTAAATGGACCGGAAGTGTTTCTCACGGAATCTCAAGTGTGACAAGGATCGAGGCGGGTTGTAGATGTTCTATTGAACATATACTGAGAAATTCATATTGAGATTATCGGGCTCTTTGTCTCGAGATATTGTCAAAATTTGCGTACGGGAAACAGGCGCACCCTTAGACCGTTATGAGCAGTGTACCGAGAATTTTGTTCTCGCTTCACAATCAGTGTCATGACCCGCATCCGGTAGTATACCAGATTGTGGTCCTCAGGCGGATTGGAATGGACAACCTCTATCATCGTCCTCATATCGCCACTCAATTTC
>JBEEIB010000445.1:0-4970 GCA_041167675.1 Verrucomicrobiota bacterium | reverse complement strand
GAACGCTACCGGGACTCCGCCGCCGTCATGACCCATCTGGAGTCGTTCGGCGCGAACTTTGCCGCGCGATTAATGGAAGCGGTGAAGCCCGCACGCCTGGTTGTCTATGGCAGACCGAGCGCTCAGGTGAAGGATGCGCTCGCCGGGTTGAGCCCCGTGTACATGGCGCCTTTCGGGGGCTTTAGCCGATAAGGAATTCGATTCGGCACGTTGCTCAAAATGGGCTTTCGCGTCCACAAACTGTTCCCACGTTTCGGCAATCACGTCGCCTTCGACGGAAAAGCCTAAAGCGCTAACCAACAAGTAAACAAGTAAACTCAACTAACTAACAAATAATCCAAAACTACCAATTATCATGAAAACCAATTCCTACGAAAACAAAGTTGCTTTGGTAACCGGCGGAACGTCCGGCATTGGCAAGGCGACGGCCCTCGCTTTTGCTAACGCTGGCGCCAAGGTCGTCCTGACCGGCCGTCGCGAAAAAGAAGGAACCGAAGTCGTCGCCCAGATCAAGAAGCGCGGTGGTACCGCGTCCTTCTTCAAAGCGGATTTCGCCGAGGATTCCGATGTCCGGGCAGCTGTTGATTTCGTCCTGACAACCTACGGTCGTCTCGATATCGCCTTTAACAACGCCGGTGTCGAAGCTAGTGCCCCGCTGGATCAAGTCACCGAGGAACAATACCGAAAGGTCTTCGACATCAATGTCTGGGGTGTCCTCAATTCGATGAAGCACGAGGTTGCCGCCATGCTCAAGACAAGCGGTGGCGCGATCGTCAATACCTCTAGCGCTCTCGGCCACGTGGGTATGGCACAAGCCAGCGTCTATGTCGCGTCAAAACATGCGGTCGAGGGACTGACCAAGGTGGTGGCACTGGAATTTGCTAAGGACAACATCCGCGTCAACACGGTGGCCCCAGCTGGGGTCGCAACCGACATGGTCGACCGCTCTGTCGGC
Source organism: Verrucomicrobiota bacterium (assembly GCA_041167675.1). Lineage (GTDB taxonomy): Bacteria > Verrucomicrobiota > Verrucomicrobiia > Chthoniobacterales > JAFAMB01 > DASTDH01. The sequence continues at coordinate 4,015 of JBEEIB010000445.1, read as the reverse complement.
AAGCAAGGCGCTGGGCGCGACGGCTTCACAGCCTTGCATCCGGTGGGTCGTCTCGGCACCAGCGAGGAAATTGCAGCTGCCGTCCTCTACCTGTGCTCGGATTCCGCCGGGTTCACCACCGGATCTTCACTCGCAGTCGATGGAGGCTTCCGGGCCTGGTAACCAAGGCCCTTTTCGTTTTGAAACTGAAAGCCGACTTTATTTATGTACGTCACTAAACCTCGTTTGTTTTTCGACTATGCGCTTCAAAAGCGCTTCGCGTTTCCTTCTTTCAATGTCTGCAACCTGGAGATCGCGCGCGCCGTCATCGTTGCCGCCGAGCAAGAGGACGCTCCGGTCATGCTGCAGACTTATTTTGGCGATCTCCATTACGGTGGTTTCAATGTTTTACCTCAGCTGCTGCGGATCTTGGCCGAGCAAGCCAGCGTTCCGGTACCGGTCCATCAAGATCATCCGGATAACGATCAGATGATCCTTCGTACCCTCCGGCGCGGTTACTATTCGGTAATGTATGATGGAGGGCATTTACCACTGTAAGAGAACATCAAGGGTGCGGCCTATATTGCCGAAATCGCGCATCCGATCGGGGCTTCAGTCGAGGCGGAGCTCGGTCAGTTCGACTCGGAATGAGCCAGGCTGTCGCCGCTATGAAAGCCACTAAAAATGGGCTGTTGCAACGGACGAGACGTAGGGAACTGGAGACCTTTTAGCCAAAAGGCGCTCCTCCTGCCGCTGCGACAAGGATTGTTACTCGCGACGTGAGAAAATCCTGAAGCAGATCGTCGGCGACAAAATACTGTATGAGTCGGAGCAGAAGGGAAGGTATTTCGCCGATGAGATTTGGCAGAACCGAGAAGCGCTGGATACACACATGCAAAGCGCCCATTTTAAGATAGCTGCTGCGGCATTCCCGGAGCTGCTTCAAGGAGCGCTCGGAATTGACATCCTCAGCGAAATTGCAAGCCGATAGGTCGTGCTGTTGGTCGGCCCCAATAACTCTCGTTCTGAAGGACCTCCAGACTTAAGCGCTCTTCAACATAACGTTCCGCCGCTACGATGTATTCGCGGGTCAGATTCTTAATCAGCCAACTCTCACAGTGTTCCAAAAAGATTTCTAGCTGGTGGCCATGACTGCGTTAGCACGCAACGGTATCCTTGCAGGCGGAACCTGGGTTCTTGATCATACAAAGATCATCGACTTTTTCCCGGCACAGGATGCGCTCGCGAACGTTATTGCAGAGACTTTAAGCAACGGAGGAGGACCCTACAACGTCCTGATTGACCTTGCCCGCCTTGGAGCACCATTCCCCTTGGCCGCCGTGGGCGTTTTGGGTGACGACGCCGGAGGCGAGCATATTCGTGACGACTGCCACAAGCACCAAATCGACACGCGACAACTACACATCACTAAAGAGGCGCCAACTTCCTACACCGACGTGATGACAGTAAAGTCGACAGGACGCCGCACGTTCTTTCATCGGCGCGGTGCCAACATGTTTCTCGGCGCCGAGCATTTCGACTTTGCGCAAAGCGACGCTCGCATTCTTTATCTCGGCTATCTCCTTTTGCTCGACCGGCTCGACCAACCAGAACCGATATCTGGGACCGTGGCAGCATCAGTCTTGCAGCGCGCGCAAAAAGCCGGGTTAAAGACCATTTTGGATTTGGTAAGCGAGGACAGCGACCGTTTTACTCAAATCGTGCGACCCGCGCTGAAGTTCCGCGATTACTGCGTCCTAAACGAATTTGAGGCCGAGCGCACAACGGCTATCGAGATTGTCCGGCAGGGTCGAGTCGACTTCGACGCCGCCCGCAAAGCAGCGCAGGAATTGCTCGCTGCGGGTGTGCGCGAATGGGTTGTCATCCATTTTCCTGGCGGTGCAATCGCCGTCGGTTCCAGCGGGCGGGAGTTGGCTCAAGCGAGCATCAATATGCCTCCGGAACGCATCGCGGGTACGGTTGGAGCGGGAGACGCTTTCGCCGCCGGCGTGCTTTTGGGATTACACGAAGACGTGCCGATCGACGTAGCCCTCACCTATGGCGTCTGCGCGGCGGCCGCCTCGCTCTTGGATCCGACGAGTTCCAACGGCGTCAAACCACTCTCCGAATGCTTGCACCTTGTCGAGGAATTCGGCTACCGGCCAACTCTAAAACTATGATCAAATCACTTGATACCAAAATCGCGGACATCCGCGCCAATCCTTCTGGAAGCAAAGCCTTCATCATCGCCGATGCCAAAGACGCCGATATGGCATTTGGTATTGGCGCGCCGGGTCCGCGACGCAATTCCAAAATAAACGAATACGATAGCAGCTGGAAGAGCCTGGAAGATTATCGCGCGCAAATTCGCGACGTCGTTCGTCAGGGCATTGTCGACATTATGCTGCTTTCAGCCTCGAACCTCGAGACGCTCGCGATGGAAGAGAGGTTATTTGAGAACTCCGCAGTTACACCAGCGGCCCGAGCAAACGATACCTCCGACGTCTGGGCTGTACGTGGCGGAAAATACCCTGGTGAGGCATCACGATCGTTTCGCACGGCGACCATTGACCACATCATGCATGGATCCATCGATCCAAAACCGAACGAGAAAGTAATAGGTGCCGACTTGGGCCTCTACTCCATAACATTTACTAACAACCTTGACGAAGAACATCACGCGCTATGCGAATTTCATGAATTCCGGCTCGAGGCGGAGCGCAAGGGATTTCGCTATTTTCTGGAGGTGTTCAATCCCAACGTCGAGCCCGGCATTGCTGAAGCGGACATTCCGGCCTTCGTCAACGACCACGTCATTCGCTCCCTGGCAGGTGTGACAAAGCGCGGCCGGCCTCTATTTCTCAAAATCGGCTACAATGGACCGCACTCGCTTACCGAATTAGTAAACTACGATCCGCAATTGATCGTCGGAATCTTGGGCGGCAGCGCCGGCACTACATACGATGCTTTCAAGCTGATCTCTGATGTGCAGAAGTATGGCGCGCACGTTGCACTATTCGGGAGGAAAATAAATCTCTCCGAGCATCCGCTTACTTTCATCGAAATGCTGCGCCGAATTGTGGATCACCAGATCACAGCCGAGGAAGCAGTGAAAGCCTACCACGACGCCTTGAAGAAGCTCGGGATCAAACCGCTGCGCGAATTCGCCGACGATAGGGAGTTAACGGGAACGATGACGCGTTATCGATAAAACAAATGAGATCATTCGTCTGCTATGAACACGATTAAATGCGGAATCAATCCGACTGAAAGGAAGAGCTAGATGGAACACAGAAATTTTCCTCGACGCGCTTTTGTCACCTCCGATGGCGTCCAGTTAAGCTATATTCGGCAAGGAAGCGGTCGTCCGATCGTTCTCCTCCACGGCTGGTCGCAGTGCGCTGAGGAATTCAAACATCAGATCGGACCTCTCAGCGCGCAATATGATGTTATCGCTGTCGATCAACGGTCTCACGGCGAATCGCAGAAAGTGTCTTACGGGTTAAAGATTTCCCGGTTAGCCAAAGACCTGTACGAGCTCCTAACCAAGCTCGAGCTGAATGAAGTCGCGCTGTTGGGTCATTCGATGGGATCGTCGGTGATCTGGTGTTATATCGACTTGTTCGGCCTGGAACGCCTGTCAAAGATTATCTTGGTCGATCAATCGCCATTTCTGACTTCGGACCCGCATTGGACCGAACAGGAATTGGAAGATTCGGGCGCTATTTTTACGCCCCAGCAAGTGTTCAACATTGTTGCCGCCTTACGTAGCAAAGAAGCAGAAAACGTAACCCGACAGGGCATTGATGGGATAGTGACCAAGCACGCAACACCAGAGATGAAAGAGTGGTTAGTTCAATGTACTCTGAAGATGCCCCGGCATCTTGCCGGGACTCTAGCCTACAATCACTGGCAAATGGATTGGCGAGATCTCATCCCGCGGATCGACCTTCCTACCCTGATCATCAGCGGTCGAGCCAGTGCGGCGGCAACGTGGAAATCACAAGAATGGATTCATCGTCAAATTAAAGGTTCG
>JBEEIB010000444.1:0-4793 GCA_041167675.1 Verrucomicrobiota bacterium | reverse complement strand
TACAATGTGAAATGTTGCTCGTATCGGACCCTTTCCAAGCGCAGCGAATACGCGGGGCCGTTTCCGTAGCCGAACAAAACAATCTGGATCACTTTGTCATGGTTCGAATCCATGCGAGGCAGCTTGTTCCTAATCAGGAACTTACAGCATTTGTTTGAAATGTTATAAGAAGCATCTTAGCCATTTTTTAACGTTCGCGGATAGGGTTTCGCTTTCCGGCAGTTTCAGGCAGAGGTAGTATATGGCTTCGGATCATAGGGTTGCATGTTCGAGCCCTGCCGGGTGCACGCCTCAGCATCAACCACTTATGGACCAAGCCCTGCATCACATGGGCAACATGCTTGGACACTTCTTGGACACTTTTCAAAACCGCTTTTTGTCTCACGAGCCTCGATATCTACCCTCTGAATCGCGTGCCTTTGGCAATACGCGGCCAGGGAAATATCGCGGTTCGAGCAGCCCTAACTCTGTTACCCAGTCAGGCGATCCAGAGCTAAGAACACAGATACGCAGCAGGAGCTTTGCTATGTTTGCTCACTGCTTGCACGTTTCGTCGCTTCAAACCGGAGCATTCCCTTACGATGTTAAAGACCAAACAGCAAACGACGAACGTCCTAGATTTCTTCCATTCAGAGAATCGGAACGTTCACGTCATCCATTGCACGACGACCAGCTTCCATGAGCACCCTACCCGAATCACGTCGATTTGCGCTCGCTTTGGAGGGATCGGTGAAAAACGCGCGTTCGTACCGGAGCACCCCCCGCTCTCTAAGAATGAGATTGATGCTTGGGAAAAGGAAATCCTCGCCAAATTTCAAGACTTCATGGAAAAGAATCCGCGAGTCAGGTGGGTTCATTGGTCGATGACAGATGACAAATTCGGTTGGCCGCTGATCCGGCGTCGATCACTTGAACACAAGATCACCGATCACACGCAGGACCTAATCGAGCTGAACCTGAATCATTACCTGGAGCAGGAGTACGGCGCCGGATATGAGAGCACCCCCACTTTTATAACCTAATCAAACGGAATGGATTCACCCATCCAGACATCTTGCAGGGAAAGCAAGAGCCGAGTTTACGGCAGATTTGAACAAAGCCTCGATCGCAAAGCTTCTCAGTTCGTGTAAGGCGAAGACGGATGCAATTTATGAGATTCTGCGCGCGGCTGAGATCGGAAAGCTTAAAAAGATCCACGAACATGGGCGGCCGCCTTAAGGACGGTGTCCAAGTTTAAAGGGGCCTTGTACTATGTGGCCGGCCTGATCACGAGCTCCGTCGCCGGATGGCTAATCCCGCAGTTCCTCCAATGGCTCGCAACATTGCGTCAGCCAACAAGCGCGATGTTCCTTATCAAACGCTACTCGAGACCTGGCTCGCGGAGAAATTGGAGGAGGTCTCGAAGCGTGAATGATGGGTGACCGGCAGAAACGCCTGCGGGCGTTAGTGTGTTCCATGCATGGAGCGATTTTCGGATATTTAGCTCAACGGCTGACGACCTGATTCATTTCCCGCGGTGCGGATATTCCTCGTTTTCAGCTCCTACAAAAGTCGCTGAAGCAACCCTCTGCGCCGCTAGTCTAGCTGCGCATCGACCGGCGGCTTTCCGCCGCTGGTCTAAGGTGCACAAGAGGACTCCCGCAGCGGCATTCAGGTAGGAACTTATCTGGAAGGCAAAGGCGGCGTTGCCTGCCCCATCAACAAGCCAGCATTACTCTTTTTCCCGATTGAAACGATTCGACAGCAGCCCAGGCTAGTTGCAGGGCCCGTCGACCGGCGCGCGCATGTACCGGCGGTTGGTCGCCGCGTTTGAACGCCTCCATTACCGCGTCTAAGTGCATGTCAAAGGTGCGGTGGAATTCTCGATCGAAATCGTTGAAATAACCGGCCTGCCAAACCTCAGCGATCTCGCTACCAGCGTTCTGAATACAAAAGCGCTGGACAGTGTTCTCTACGACTAACCTTCCTCGAGTTCCATTGACCTCAAGCCGATGCGCGTCTTGGTAAGCGTAAGAGGAATCATAGGTGCCCGTCATGCTCCCAACTGCTCCGTTCACGAATTGCAGAGCCAGAGCCATTGTACGGTAACCGCCCCCGGTGCGGTCGGTCATTTCGGCCATGACTGACGCGATCGGACCGCATAAATCTTCCAGTTGGTCGAAGCCATGACACTGGGTTTCAATGAGATTAGCATGAGGGTGAGCGCTCACATTGGCTTCACCACCGAACCGCCAGGTCGCATGTGTTATATCGCCGAGGCGATCCGCTTTAATCGCCTCGCGAGCCAACCGCATAGGTTTCGCATAACGATGATTAAAGTTGATGGCAAAGAAAAGGCCTCGTTTTTCCGCTTCGGCGAGCAGGCGGTCTGCCTCGGCCAGGTCGAAAGCTAACGGTTTCTCAACCAGCAGCGGATAACCAGCCTCGATCACTTGCATCGTCGCTTCAAAATGTTCCAGGTTTGGCAGCGACAGACTCACCAGGTCCGGTTTCTCTGCCCCCAACATCTGTTGTAGGTTGGTGTAAGCGCGGAGTCCGAATTCAGACGCCCGTGCCTGAGTCTTTGCCAAGGTGCGTCCGGCAACCGCGCAAAGCTCCACGTCCGGCCTCTGCGAGAAGACCCGAGCGTGGTGGCGGCCCCATACCCCCGCTCCGACCAGGCAGACCTTTATTTTTCTATCGGTCGAAGTCATTGTTCGATAATGACTTTCCCGGTTTCACACCCAAAGAAAAACGATTCGAAGGCCTGCTGGATCTGATCAACGCCCATCCGATGGGTGATAATTTGGGTTAGATAGGCACGGTGCTCTCGCAACCGTTGCAGATTGGTGGGCATTTCGTTATACCGGAAATACTCGCTCCCGACGATGCTCCGCTCCGGGGCAATTATGTCGGGTGAAATCTTGAGTGAGATGCCTTCGCCGTGGCCGACGCAGATCAGCGAGGCGCGCTGCGCCAGTGAATCGACGGCCTCCTGACGAGCAGCCTGTTTCCCAGTGGTGTCGACTGCCATGTCAATTCGTGCCAAGTCATGTGATTGGATACCGGCACTCAGGGAGGTTTGGCGAACATTGATGGGCAGTCCGCCCAGCCGTTCGGCTAGCTGGAGCCGATACGGCACGACGTCCGTGATCAAAACCTTTAACTGGCGCCCGATCACAATCTTTGCCATCGCCAGCACAGCAAGGCCGATCGGGCCGGCGCCGGAGACTAGGAGAGACTCTATGTCAGGCCGCATCAGCCGGCACCGCTCAATCGCGTGCCCGCCTGTGCCCATGATGTCCAGCAACAAAGTCGCTTCCGTTGGAGAGAACTCGTCGGGCACCGGGAAAAAGATATTTTCGTGAACCAGTTCATATTGGCCGTAGCCGCCGTCGCGATTAAACCCCATGTCACCCCGTTTTTGCAGGCACTGGTTGGTAAAGCCCAACCGGCATGAGCGGCACTCACCGCAATAGTCCATCAAGAATACTGCGCCTGTTGTTCCTACCGGCGTATCCGTATCCGGACCGGCAGCGACGACGGTACCTGCGGCTTCATGTCCGGGCGTGACCGATGCTCCATCAAAAAACTGCGGACGCTCGGAGCCGCAAAGAGCGTTAGCGCGTACCCGGAGCAAGAGTCGACCAGGTCCTGGTTCCGGCACTGCTTTTTCTTCGAATTTAATCTCTTTGTTCCCCACAAAATGAGGAACCCGGCAACTTGAGGGTATAGTAGTGGCCATCAGTTGTAAGGGGGGTGATGAAAAGCTTGAGACCGATCATCACGCTTTAGCCGGAACATTCCAGGTGGATTTGCGTCTGCCGTTTTGAGAAATTTGGCCGTGACAGTCGAGCTCGGCGCATTTGCAACGTTGTCAACTTTCCCTGCATCACGCTCAGCCGTTGGTCGTGAAGAAGCAGTGGCAAGCCATACCGTCTAATCCGATGAGGTTTTTGATCAATTCCGGGCGCCGATCAGAATATGCGCCAGGATACCGGCCTGTGTCATTGCTTCTCTCTCGGTTAGTTCGGCCACCAGCGTGCCGCCTCTCATCACATAGATGCGGTCGCTCATCCCGATCAGCTCCGGGAGCTCCGAGGAGACCATCAGCACCCCAAGCCCCTGGGCTGCAATTTCGTCGATCATCTTGTAGATTTGCGACTTGGCGCCCACGTCAATGCCGCGTGTCGGCTCATCCAGCAGAAGGAGCTGTGGCTCTGCGGCGCGCCACTTTGCGAAGACCGTCCTCTGCTGGTTCCCTCCGCTCAGGGTCCCCACCGTCTGTTCGACGGATCGAGCGACGATCCGCAGCTGCTGGACGCGTTTGCGGGCGGCTTCGCTCTCTTTGCGCTGGGAGATCATACCGAACCTGAAAAGCCGGAAAAGCGAGGCGAGAGTGACGTTCTCACGGATCGTCATCGCGATGATAAGACCCTCGGTCTTGCGGTCCTCGGAGAGGTAGGCCATGCCTGCGCGCACCAGGCGCCCTGGTCTCCACCCGTTGATTTTACTCCCGTTATACACGATCCGGCCTGAAAGCAGCCGGCGCGCCCCGAAAATGGTCTTCAGCAACTCGGTCCTTCCGGAACCGACAAGCCCGCTGATGCCGACGACCTCACCCCGGCGCACTGTGAGGCTCAACGGAGGGGCCCCAGGGAGCAGCCTGAGGTTCTCCACCGCGAGCAGAACGTCGTCCGTCGGTCTGTGGGAGCGAGGATACATGTCGTCGATCGACCGGCCGACCATCATCTGAATCACTTCGTCTTCGAGGAATCCCTGGCTGCGAATCGTCCCGATGGAACGGCCGTCGC
>JBEEIB010000443.1:0-8263 GCA_041167675.1 Verrucomicrobiota bacterium | reverse complement strand
AACCAGGTCTTAGCCATATCAGTCTCCTTTCTCGATGGAACAATCGTTTTTGCGGGTTGACCCTCTCCGAGGTTCCAATCGGTCCAGCGCCCATCATTCGGTTCTGTAAACGGGTGCGCCTTGCGGGGCTCCGGTCGCGCCACCGTCCACCACGATCTCGGTGCCAGTAACGTTGGAGGCATCATCCGATGCCAAATAGAGAACCGCTTTCGCTACCTCGTCGGCTTCGCCAAGGCGACCGAGCGGAATAGTCCGCGCTATCCGCTGCTCTAAGGCGACCATGGCTTCATCGGTGGGCGCAAATGGCGACCAGATGGGCGTTCTGGTTCCACCCGGCGTGACCTGATTGACTCGGATGCCGCGCGGCGCGAATTCCGACGCCAGATTTCGGGTCATGGCACGCACGCCAGCCTTGGTGGCCGCATAGGCCGAGTATCCCGGCACGCCCATCACGGCATGAACGGAGCCATTAAGAATGATCGACGCGCCCTGATTGAGATGCGTTGCAGCGGCTTGCACGGTGAAGAACACTGCTGTCAAGTTCGTTCGGATTATCTCGTCGAAAGCGGCTTGAGATGTCTGGCCCACGGGCGTAGGGCCACCGATACCGGCGTTCGCGAACACGATGTCGAGTTTGCCAAACTTCTCTGCCGCCGTCGCAACGGCGCGCTCGATGGCATCGATGTCCGTCACATCAGCCTGAATGGCCACCGCGCCATCACCAAGTTCCGCTGCTGCCGCGCGCAGGGTCTTCTGGTTACGCCCGGTTATAGCAACGTGCGCACCTTCAGCCACGAAGAGTCGTGCAGTGGCCAAGCCGATGCCGCTATTGCCGCCGGTAATCAACGCCGTTTTGTTGGTAAGTCTCATGATCGAGTTTTCTTGAATTTAATCGAATAAGGATTATAATAGTACTCCACGTGGATTACGATAATAATCCATATTGTCAAGCGACTTTAAAAGAGAAAACTCAAATGGGTCATTCACAGACACAAAAAACAAAAAACCATGAACGCATTGTCCGGACCGCCTCGAAGCGGTTTCGGGAAAAAGGCCTGGAAGGCGTGGGTATTGCCGATCTTATGCAGGAGGTCGGCCTCACCGTTGGCGGCTTTTACAAGCACTTCGCCTCCCGCGACGACCTGGTCGTCGAGGCGCTTCGTTCTGCGTTTGGAACCTGGCGGCGTCAGTCTGCCGCTGTCGCGTCCGGCCGGCCACCGCTGACCTATGCCAAGCTGGTCGACGACTATCTAAGCGAGGCACATCGCGACCATCCCGGTTCGGGCTGTGCTATCAGCGCGTTGGCGGGCGAGATCGGACGCAGCAGCAAGCGAACCCGCGCCCTCTCGACCGAAGAGATCCGAAACGCCTTTCAGTTGATCGTCGCTTTGACCCCTGGCAAGGACGAGGGATCGGCGAGATCGGCAGCAATTTTAACCCTTAGCGCACTGGTTGGCGCAATTGGGCTCTCGCGCGCGGTATCGGATGGAGCGCTTTCGCGCGAAATATTGAAGACCGTTGGTGAGCTTCTGAAAAAGAAGGCATGCGAATAGGGTGACGTCCAAACATTCTCGAGACGGTGGGTACTCGACGACTGCTACGATTTCTTCTCCAATGCAGCCGCCCGGAAACTTTCCAGAACAGCTTGCGGATTCTGAGCCCTCATCAGCGATTCTCCGATCAGCGCTCCGTGAACGCCTGCTCCCGCCACTCGGCGAATATCCTCCACCGATCGGATGCCACTCTCACTGATCACCAGGCGATCCGCTGGAATCAACCGCGCAAGTGTCTCAGTTGTTCGAAGGTCGACTTGGAACGTAGCCAGATTTCGGTTGTTGATGCCAATAAATGAAGCCCCGGCAGTAAGTGCACGATTTAGCTCCGGTTCATCGTGAACCTCTACCAAAGCGTCGATGCCGCAGTCGTCTGCTGCCTTCATCAAATGAGTCAGCTCCCCGTCATTCAAAGCTGCGACAATCAATAAAACAGCATCGGCTCCGGCTAAAGCGGCCTGATATATTTGCACTTCGTGCAGTGTAAAATCTTTGCGGAGCAGGGGTCTAGGAACTTGTTCTCGAATCAAGGTAAGATACTTCAAGTGACCGTGAAAATATTTCTCATCCGTTAATACCGAGATGCAGTTGGCACCTGCCATGTCATAAGCAAGCGCGATTTTGACCGGATGAAAGTTCTCTGCAATTACGCCCGCAGAAGGTGATGCTTTTTTGACCTCTGCGATAAAGCCAAATGAGTCAACGCTAAGTGATTTTCTAAAACCGCGAAATGAGGAGAGTTTCCGGGCCCTCTCTTGCCACTCTGCCGTATATTCGATGAGCGGCTCGATTTCGGTTCTTTTGTGGGCAATGATTTCTGCTAAACGATTCATTCTCGGAAATTTATTTATGTCGGACGATATTCAACGCCCGTGTGCGTGCGACTCGATCTGGTGATTTATGTGAAAGGGTGAAGCGTGAGCGTTTGGTTGGACGCCAGCTCGCATCGCGTGCCGAGCGGCGCACCGAGTTGGTTCAGTAAACCGCAAAACCACTTCGCATCCGCTTCGGCACCGCGATTCGGCCGGAACCGCGCGATGCGCATCGGTACCAGCTGCGTCTCCACGAGTTGGTCTCGTCGCGGATCGATTGCGGGCAGATACATTAACGTCAGGTCGCTCCGAAACACCTCATACCCGCTGATGCCTTCGTAGTCGTTCAGGAAATCGCCGCAGCCGTAGAGCACCAGACGATCTTTGTAAATCTCGGCTGTCTTCACATGATGCGACGAATGGCCATGCACGACAGCGATGCCGTGCTCGATCAGTTGATGAGCAAAGCGGATCTCCTCGTCGCGGATATGGTAGTCCCAGTTTCCGCCCCAATGAATCGATGTTACTATCACATCGCGCTGGCGGTTGAATCCGAGCATCTCGCGAGCGATGCGGCGCGCGGTTTTCTCCGAAATGTCTTCGAGAAAGTTGACGCCGGGCCTTTGAGCGGTCGCGGCCCATTCCCGCGGAACGCCGCTCGTCGGCGAGCCATACGAAAAGACGAGCACGCGGCCTTTTCCCGGTACATTAAGAACCGCCGGAGCCGCAGCCGCCTTGGCGTCGTGCCCCGCGCCGGTGTGGGCGATGCCCGCTGCGTCAAGCGTGTTTAGTGTCTCGGCCAGACCGTCGTAGCCCCAGTCGAGGATGTGGTTGTTCGCGAGGCAGCAGCAGTCGATGCAAGCCACGGCGATGCAGTCGATGTTGCCCGGATTCATGCGGTAGTGGATCTTCTTGTCGCGCCAGTAGTTCTCGCTGGAAGTGATGCTCGTCTCGAGATTGATGATGCGCAGATCTACGCCGGCACGATCGAGTTCTGCCAGCGCATCGCCCCAGATGTAATCGGACTCTACCGGCCGTGGGATCTCACCGTTGAAACTCTCGGCGAGTTTCACGTAGCAGCGGGCGTCTTTGATGTAGGGTTCATGCAACGTGGGATCGTTGGGATGAGGCAGGATCTGATCGACCCCGCGGCCCGTCATTACGTCGCCGCAGAGGAAAAGGCGGATCCACTCCGCCTGCGGCATTGAGTCAGCGCTTTGGTTAGCCGGCATACTTGATTCGTCAGTGCGCATATTGCCAGTGAAGTAGGAGCGGCAGCTAGGGAATAAAGTTGCGAGTGTCAGTGCCCGTCAGTTGTAACTCAAATAGTTGAGACTGACAGTCGTATTCGATGTCACATTCTGCAGTACCCGAGGGCGTCGCTTCCCTGCAGGAAATCCGTTCATCACGTCTTCGGTCTTCGTGAGGGGAAGATATTCGCAATCGCGACTTACTTGTCCGATAGAGATGGTCAACGCGTTTTCTCCAGCGGCTAGAGCGAGTTCCGGCCTGGATTATAAGGCAACTCGGTATCCGCTGATTAGGCCTGCTGGCCTACCTTTTGCTCATGCGGCATCGCCTTGCTGCCATTGGTTTTTGTCTTCACCACCAGCGACCTGACGTTGACATCGGGTTTTTTCCACTTGCGCGCTTGTTCTAGAAACAACGCCTGAGCATCCACTCGATCCGCTTCCAAGGTCCGGCGAACGTAGGTCAGCTCGGTCCCTTGTTCCCGGGCCTTTACATTATCCTGCCAATAAGTGTCAAGGCATTGATCCACCCGTTCACGCAGTGCCGCATCTTCAACCGGAAAACAGATCTCTACCCGCCGGAAGAAATTTCTTGCCGTCCAGTCCGCACTCGCAAGATAGATTTCCGGGTTACCTCCATTTTCGAAACGATAAACCCGGCTGTGCTCTAAAAATCTGCCAACGATACTGCGCACGCTCACGTTGTCGCTCACTCCAGGAACCCCTGAACGCAGGCAGCAGACTCCCCTGACCAAGAGATTTATCTTTACGCCGGCTTGGGAAGCCAAATAGAGAGCTTTGATGACCTCTTCATCGACCAGCGCGTTAACCTTGCCGAAAATCGCAGCCGGCCTCCCACTTTTCGCGTTGTTCACTTCGCGTTCGATCATCTCCAGGACAAACTGATGAAGCGCTTTCGGTGCCGCCTTCATTTTTTTTAATTCGGGAAATATCGAAACACCCGTCAACCAGTTAAACAGCTCTGCGCTGTCGTTGGTAATTTCCGGATCGCACGTTAGCAAACCGAAATCTTCGTAAAGCCTCGCGGTTGACGGATTATAGTTTCCCGTCCCGAGATGCAGGTATCGACGGATACCGTCCTCTTCCCGACGAACGACTAGCGCAACCTTTGCCCGCGTCATCAAACCAGCGATCCCGTAGACCACGTGAACACCAGCATCCTGGAGCGTTCTAGCCCATTTGATGTTTGCTGCTTCATTGAAACGGGCCTTAAGTTCGATCACCGCCGTCACCTGTTTCCCGCTCTGAGCGGCTTCAACCAACGAGGTCATGATGGGGGAATCACCACTGGTTCGATAAAGCGTCTGTTTGATTGCTAAAACATTCGGATCTTCCGCGGCCTGCTCGATAAAATCGAGCACCGTCTGAAAGCTGTCATAAGGATGATGTAGCAGGATCGGTCTACGCCGGATTTGCGAGAAGATGTCTTCTTCATCATGCGATGCAGTCACGATGGCTGGCACAAATGGGCGGAACTTAAGATCTGGCCGATCTACTTCAGAAATAACCGGCATTAGTCGCAGAAAATTGATTGGTCCATCGACCTGGTAGAGATCGTCCCCAGTCAGGTCAAACGTTTGCAGCAATTGATCAGCAATGTGGCGCGGACAGTCCTGCTGGACCTCCAAGCGGACCGCGTCTCCTCGACTACGTTTCCGTAACTCTAGTTCGATGGTCTTCAGCAAATTATCGGTCTCTTCCTCGTCGAGATACAGATCGCTATTCCGAGTAACCCGAAACTGATATGCGCCCTTCACTTTGACGCCGTGGAAGAGAGAACCGACGTGCGCTTGGATCAGGTTCCCGATGAAAATGTAACGATACATTCCCTTCTCCCCGGCTCGATACGGAAGCAGGCGGGGTAGAATACGCGGTACCTGGACCACGGCTAAGTTCGTGCCGATCGCGCTGCCTTCAAGCTCTACGGCTACGTTGAGGCTCTTGTTTAGCAACTGCGGGAAGGGATGGACTGGGTCCACCGCGAGCGGCGTGAGCACCGGGTAAACCGATTTCTCAAAGTACTTTGTGTAGTATTGCTTTTCTTCGTTCGTGAGCTCGTCGCAACCTAGGAAAAAAATGCTGTTTTCCTCCAAGGCCGGAACCAGTTCCTGTTTCCAAATGCGATACTGCTCATCCACCATCCGACGCACCCGCGACGAAATAGCTGCGAGCTGTTCGCCGGGACTCATTCCGTCGGGACCCGGGGCGCTGATGTTACTCTGGCGTTGCTGTTTCAGACCAGCGACCCTTACCTCAAAGAATTCATCGAGATTGGAGGCGACAATACAAAGGAATTTCAAGCGCTCCAGGAGCGGAGTGCTCAGATCCTGGGCCTCTTCCAAAACCCGCTGATTGAACTCCAGCAAGCTTAGTTCGCGGTTGTTGTAGAGCGAAGACTCAGATAGAACCGAGGAGGTTTCTTGTTCCATAGACCGTTTTCTAATCACCTGTTTTTCTACGGCGTTGCTCGTGCATTCTTAACCCACTGCGGCCTTTTGGTTTATCGGCGATTTCTTATCGGCACAATACATGGTTTATTACGCCTTGTCTGTATCAGATAGAACGAGATGGAATCCTCGGGCCTTCATCACATCATCGCCATCGCGGCCGATCCACAAAGAAAACTGGACAAGTCACCGAATGAACTCGGGACGAATCTGTTCCTTTCGCCTTGGATGGAAAGCTCGTACGCTCGGATCGAGGGTCGGTTGCTGCCCGGCACGGTCCTAAGGAAGGGAGCAGTATGAGTGCACCTGCGCTCGATTTCGCTCACCAGTTTGTACCGGGCAAGTCGTCTCGCACACTCCTCCTGTTGCATGGCACTGGTGGCAACGAAACCGATCTTATCCCGCTCGGGCGTGCGCTCGACCCTGAAGCTGCGCTGCTCAGTCCGCGGGGGAAGGTACTCGAGAATGGAATGCCGCGGTTCTTCCGCCGATTGGCCGAAGGTGTCTTTGACGAAGAAGATCTTGTCCACCGTACGCAGGAGCTCGCTGATTTCATCGAGCGATCGGTGCAGCACTACGCGTTCGCGGCCGATAAGATCGTTGCCGTCGGTTTTTCGAACGGCGCGAACATCGCGGCTAGCTTACTTTTGCTTCGGCCTAAAACGCTCCGCGCAACCGTCTTGTTCCGACCAATGGTGCCGCTGGTTCCAGAAAAGTTGCCGGACCTTTCCGCTGTAGACGTATGGATCGGCGCCGGCAATCAAGATCCGATCATTCCAGTATCCGAAACGTGGCGTCTAATCGAACTTCTCCGAAAGGCGCAGGCCAGAGTAACTCCTAGTTTTGTCGATTCCGGTCACGGGTTGACCAATCGGGAAGTCGAAGGCGCACGCCGTTGGCTGGCGGAGCTTGCGGATGTTGCGCAATAGGGTTCGAACCCCCTGGTCGTTTCCCGATTTGGTCGTCATTACGTCCGGTCGGAGCACGATCCAATAGGATTGCTTTGGCTCGCGCGTCTTTTAGGGTCAATTCTGCGAAAACATTAGGCTTTTCCAGCCGGTTGAGCTACCGTCCGACCCGCACAACATGGGTTCAGAGGGTCTTTCGCAGTCTAGTTTGCTTTATCGACTGACGGATCGATTGCCAGTGCACGCCACGTTCCTGGTGGCCATTCAGCATGTGTTGGCGATGTTCGTCGGTGTGATCACGGTACCGTTGTTAGTGGCACACTCACTGAAGCTGCCGCGGGACGAAACCGGCTACCTGATCAGCATGGGCTTGGTCGCTTCCGGGTTAGGCACCATGGTGCAAGTGCGCGGTATCGGGTTTTTTGGTTCCCGCCTGTTAGCCGTGCAAGGGACTAGTTTCGCGTTCTTGGTGCCGCTCATTCAAGCCGGGCAAGCCGGCGGATTAGCATTGATGCTCGGGATGTCGCTGCTTTGCGCTCCGGTCGAATTGGTGTTGGCCCTATTCCTGACCCGGTTGCAACGGTTGTTTACGCCGCTGGTTTCCGGAACGGTGGTGCTCCTGATTGGGCTGTCACTGATTCCGATTGGATTCAAGACAATGGCTGCCGGTCTCGGCGGGCACAGTCCAGCCTGGGCCGGGTTAGCCGTTGCCGGATTGGTCGTGACGATAGTTTTTGGCCTGAATACGATCCGTTCACCCTGGGCACGAATCGGCGCGATCCCAATCGCACTCGGGATTGGGTATTTGTTGTGTTTCGGGCTCGGAGTTTTGCCGGCAGACACGAGCGCTCCCGGGCTCGCTTGGGTGACTCTGCCCCAACCACTAAAGTATGGCCTCAATGTTCGCTGGGAATTCCTGCTCGCGTTCTTGTTGCCTTACGTGCTCACAACGTTGGAAACGCTCGGCGACGTGACCGCTACTTCCCAGTTGTCAGATGAACCAATCGAGGGCCCGATCTATTGGCGCCGGGTTCGAGGCGCGGTAATGGGCGATTCTTTAAACAGCATGATGGCGGCATTGATCAACAGTTTTCCCAGCACAACCTTCGCCCAAAATAACGGGGTAATTCAGCTGACCGGCGTTGCGGCCCGGACGGTTGGACTCTGGGTCGGCGGCATCCTCTGTATCTTGGGGCTTGGTCCCTGGATTGGGCATTGGATCGCGTTATTGCCTGGTCCCGTGCTCGGTGCCGTGACATTTCTCCTGTTCGG
>JBEEIB010000442.1:0-6859 GCA_041167675.1 Verrucomicrobiota bacterium | reverse complement strand
GTCTACGTTCTGCCGGCAAGAAAGAATGGAAGGATTATCTGAACTCGCGACCGGTAGAAGCAGAACTAATCGCGATTCGAACAGCTCTCGATCTGGCGGGTGAAACTGGTTGCCGGTTACATGTCGTCCATGTCAGTTGTCCGGAGGGAGTTGAGCTCATTGCTGAGGCTCGTCAAAAGGGCATAAATGTTTCAGTAGAAACTTGCCCGCACTATTTACTTCTGACCGAAGAAGACTTGGAAAAGCTTGGTGCGCCGGCCAAGTGCGCTCCGCCGTTGCGAAATGAGGGGTGTCGCTCGGCACTCTGGAACCAAATGCGAGCAGGACTAGTCGATACGCTTGGATCCGATCATTCGCCGGCGCCGATGGAAATGAAACTCTCTGCCGATGCTTTTTCAGTCTGGGGAGGCATCTCCGGTTGCCAACATGGCCTCGCGTTGGTTTTGGCCGAATTATTTGCCAGCGACGGTGCGATGGGACTCCAGCGCTTTACCAAGATGTCCGCGACCAGAGTAGCCGAACGATTTGGGCTGGACTCAAAGGGAACAATCGCTCCAGGATGTCATGCCGATCTGGTGCTGGTTGCCTTTGGCGAGGGGAGCGAAATCTCTTCCGAGAATCTTCGCTACCGTCATAAGATGAGTCCCTACATAGGCAAATTCCTCCGAGCCCAGGTCCGTCGAACCTGGTTACGCGGACAGCAAATCTATGGTGAAGGATTGGCCCGGGAACCAAAGCCGATGGGGCGGATGGTGATGCCGAAGCGTCGGGAATGATTCCTGATCAGGGAGGGCGAGCGCAGCACCGAAAGGCGCGTTTCAAGATAGCCTAGGGCTTCGCCCGGGGCGAAGCCCTAGGAATTGAAATTATAAGCAATAACCGGTAGCCGATTTCGGCGATGGGCTTTCGAGAAGGTTAACCCCGGACGACGGAGGGCGAGCGTCTGCAGCGCCGAAGGCGCGTTTCATGAAAGCCTAGGGCGAAGCCCTAGGAATTCGTATACCAAGCGATTAGCGCTGAAAGTGCGTTTCAACGTTTTGTTTGTTCGGCCGGATTGAATGAATTTCCGTCTTAGGGAACGTGTTCTTTCGCGCTTTCAGCGCTAGCATCGAGCTGCTGGTCTGACGCCACCAGAAACCGCAGGCTAGGTAACGCCGATAACGACGGGCGACCGCCATTCGCGAACCGAGCCATGCCGACTGCACTCGATGGTCGGGCTCGCTTGATTCCTCTCGTTTAACGAATTTCCTTTGGCTCGCGCTTGACTTTCGGGGGGACAGTCG
Organism: Verrucomicrobiota bacterium; assembly: GCA_041167675.1. Lineage (GTDB taxonomy): Bacteria > Verrucomicrobiota > Verrucomicrobiia > Chthoniobacterales > JAFAMB01 > DASTDH01. Next base: position 5,576 of record JBEEIB010000442.1, on the reverse strand, counting down.
CCGCTACCGTTTGGCGTTACCGGCATGGTCATTTGTCTTCCGGCCAAGTCCATCTTTCCGGCACAAATTCAAACCGATCGGTGCCATTTCGGCGGATGTACCCGATCCCGGGGAATGGGAAATGGAACGCCTGGAACCGAAGTTTCGCGTCTGCGAGGCGGGCCAGCAGCTCGCGTCGGGTTTTCACGGTCTGCCGGCGTTGGGTGTCTCCCATGCTGGTCCATTCCGGACGCTGAACGTGCAGCACTGGATCATGCATCGCGTCGCCTATCAGCATCAATTGCGAATCTTCAGATTGGAAAAGATAGCCGCTTTGACCTGGTGTGTGGCCGGGCAAAGCAATACTCCGAATTCCCGGCAACAATTCCTGATCTGGAGAAAATGGTTCGATCTGTTTTGCCAAAGTTTCGAGCGCGTCGAGCGCACAGTGAATCGTAAGATCAATCAGCTCAGGCGGTACACCACTAAGCTCGCTAATGTCCGGACTTGGTGTGCGCCAGAATTCAATCTCTGCTTCAGAGATAAAAATGCGGGCTCGAGAAAACCGGGATTTCCGGTTGGCTCTGTCCAATGATCCGCCGACGTGGACATGCAGATGGGTGAACAGTATCACACTGACATCTTCTGGTTTAATACCGAGGGCGCTCAGCCGCCGGTCAAGCAGTCCGATTGGGTCGCCGCCGACGTTGCCAATTCCGGTATCGGCCAGGACCAATTCAGTTCCCCATCGAAACAGAACTGGACTCATACTCAACTGAATGCGCCGAGGATTCAGAAAGTACGGTCCGAATAGGTTCGCGATCTCCATACCCGGAACGTCAATGGCATACTGCTGAACTGGTTCGCCCCAAAGAAAACCGTCATGCAGCGCCCAGGCTGCTTGGCTCCCCACTTGGAATGGATAAGCGCCGAAAATGTCTTTGGTGATCGTCATTAATTCCTCGATCCTACCGGTCCGGGCAGCGCATCCAGTTCCGCCAAATCCTCCCGGCTAAGACGAATCATAGCTGCTTCTACATTTTGTTCCAAGTGGCTCCGCTTCGAGCTACCTGGAATGGGTACGACTTGTTCTCCCTGAGCCAATACCCAAGCCAACGCGACTTGCGCCGGTGCTGCCTGGTGTCGACTCGCAACCTCTTTGATTCCTTCGACGATTTGTAAGTTTGTCGACAGCGCCTCTGCGTGAAATCGCGGAAGGATCGAACGAAAATCGTCCTTCGCAAAGCTCGTCGAACGTTCGATATCACCGGTTAAGAAGCCACGACCGAGAGGAGAGAAAGGCAAAAATCCGATCTGGTTCTCTTTGCAAAATGGGAGTACCTCGGCCAAGGGATCGCGGGTCCAAAGCGATAACTCGGACTGAACAGATGTAATTGGGTGTACGCGCTGTGCTCGCTCCAATTGTTCAACTGTGCATTCCGAAAGCCCAATGAATCGGACCTTTCCTTCGCTGACTAACTTTGCCATTTCGCCCACGCTTTCTTCGATTGGCACTTTCGGATCGACGCGATGGAGTTGATAGAGATCAATAAAATTGGTCCGCAGACGCCGCAGCGAGTCTTCGCAGGCCTTGCGAACGTGTTCCGGTCTACCGTTTGGTGTTATCGAAAACTTGCTTGCATCTTGGTGGTAATCTTTTGGGTCTGGTACTATCAGTCCGCATTTGGTAGCCAGGATGATCTGGTAACGATTGTCCTCAAGCGCTTCTCCGACCAATTCTTCGTTGGTGAAGGGTCCGTAGACATCGGCGGTATCAGAGAGGGTGACGCCGAGCTCCACTGCCCGCCGAATCGTAGCTATCGATTCCGCGCGATCTCGACTTCCGTACGCCCAAGTCATCGTCATACAACCAAGACCAATCGGACCAACGGAGAGGTGACTCGGTCCAAGTGTTCGCCTTGGCGGTGTGTTCTGAGCTGTTTGCGAATTGCTAGTCATCTCGTTCAAAGAAACAGTCCGTCTTTGCAACGGTCCAACACCGATAAGCGGTGAATCAACAACTGCCGGTTGTGACTTTGGCCCAACCTGGCGTAGTAGTATCTCGGTAAGCGCGCGAGGAGGATTGGCCGATGGAGGCGGAAGCCGGTTTCGAGCACTTCATCAGGCGTTCAGATTCAGTTCCCGGCGCGGTGAGAAAGCTACGATTGACGCATGGCTCGACACGCGAAACTGAAGCCCCGAAAGACCAATCGACCCACGCCGTGGGAAATCTCCATTCCGCCACACATGAGCGCGACCGGTCGACGGGAACGCCGGTACTTCGAAACTCAGGAGAAGGCCGAAGAGGAAATTTACTCGATCCGCAACCGGCGGATGAGCTTCGGCGAAACATTGGAGCAGCTCACACCTGGACGTGCGGCAGAAGCAGTAAAGGCGTTCGAGCTGCTCGCAGGACACAGCGCTACCCTGCTGGACGTGGTGACGGAGTGGCTCGAGATCCACAAAGACCGCAACAGCAGTGTTCCGTTTCTGGATCTGTTTAATGAATTTTTGGCGGTCAAGCACGACCGCAACCACGAATACTTGCGCGAGCTGCGGATTACTCGCGATCGCTGGCCGGAGCTGCACTCGATGTTAGTGAGCGATATCACGCACAGAACCCTTTCCCCGATCATCTCCAAGCTTTCTGCTGGTGCCCGAAATACGATACTGCGGTACTGGCGAGCGGTTTTTAACCTCGGCATCAAACGCGGATTTTTAGCCGAGAATCCGGTCAACGGCTTGGACTTCGCCAGGAGAAAACGAACGGAGGTCGAGACCCTGACAAACGCGCAGGTTAAGGCGATGCTTGAACACGCTCTGGCAAAGGATTTACCGCTTTTGCCCTACGTGGTTCTCGGTTGTTTTGCGGGAATCCGCCCAGACGGCGAATTGCAAAAGGTTGAGTGGCGAGACATCGACTTGACCGGCAAGGTTGTAACCATCCGGCCGGAGGTTAGCAAAACGAATCGGCGCAGGTTTATCGACCTGGGCGACAACGCGAAGTCATGGCTGGAAGCGTACCAGTTCAAGGGTGGACAGACAGGCGGTCGCATCATAGGCGAAATGACTGAGGACGAGATCAAAAAGCATCGCCGAATTAATTGGAAAGCAGCAGGCGTCGAACGCTGGTCGCGTTCGGCGATGCGTCACACATTCTGTAGCAACTGGCTCGCGAAGTTTAAGGACGTTAACAAGCTGACTTTGATGTCAGGGCACGACAGCCCGGACACGCTTTGGCGTCATTATTTCAAAGGTACAACTGAGCTCGACGCCGAGCAGTTCTGGGCGATCCGACCACCAAAACGCAAAGGGGCTCGCAAGATCGTTCCGTTCGCGGCGTAAGAGCTATTCACAGCCTCGCATAACGCTGGATCCGTCCTTGCCGAAACCGTTACCGAAGTTCGAGACGTGGGACGATCTGATCGAAACCGAAATACCAGTTCCCAAACAAGTGATCGATGGAATCTTGAACCAGGGCGCTAAGATGACCATCGGCGGAGCATCGAAGGCTGGTAAGACGTGGCTCTTAATGGATCTAGCGTTCGCTATTGCGTCCGGAGAGCCGTGGCTTGGAATCGATACCTTTAGGGGTCGAGTGCTGTACGTGAACCTAGAGATTCAAAAGCACTTTTTCCGAGAGCGCGGCAGATTGATAATTAAGACTCGCGGATACAGAGGAGATGTTCCGAATCTGGCAACGTGGACCCTGCGCGGCCACTTCATGACTGCCGAGAGGTTTAAGACCGCGATCCTTGAGGGTATCGGCGAAGAGAAGTACGATGTGATTATCGTCGACCCTCTCTACAAACTCCTGAACGGAGCCGACGCAAACTCGGCCGGTGAGATGCAGAAGATCTTATCCGAGCTGGAGCAGATCGCAGAAGGCGCAGAAGCGGCTTTAATTTACGCCGATCACTTCGCGAAGGGTAATATGGCGGTTCGTTCGGCGATCGATCGCATCAGCGGGTCAGGCGTGAACGCTCGAGACCCCGACGTAATTTGCACGTTCTCTGAACTTGAGGACTCATTGGGTGCGAACGACGGAAGAGTTCACTCTACGCAACTTCAAGCCTGTCGAGTCGTTTGCTGTCGCCAAAATCAAGGGAACGCCATTGTTCGAACGTAGGTTCGACGTTGACCATAAGCGGCTAGCAGGTATTCCAGGAGCGAAACCCAAGTTTTCTGAGAGCGACTTGCTTCCATTTCTGCCGGATGAAGGTGGAGTGAGTTCTGAGGAATTGTACAAGGCAGTAAAACTTGTTACGGGAATGTCTGAACGCACGTTCAACGGCCATAGGTCAGCTCTCAAGAAAGAGAGCTGCATCTATGAATCCAAAATCGACGGCAAGACTCTTTGGGTTAAAACAGTTCAAGGCATAGATCGACAGCGGAAAGCCTCTGGATCCGCAACAGAGCTGTATAGCGATAACGTGATGCCGGATAGCGATCCGTTCGAGTGATCGGCCGATGACCTACTTTGCAAGATTGCAAGATTCCTTATATATGTCTGCAATACTGCAAAGTAGGTGAACCAGACTTCGTGGAGTGACGGACGTTCCGTCCCGTCACATCCGCACTCCCAAAGTCCAGTTCGGGTTCTAGAGTTTTTTCATAGAGGGTAAAGGGTGGACAATGGGTGCTCCTATGAACACAACCAATCAACAATGGATCCTGCCTTCGAAAAACGGTTCAAAGCAATTTCCCCTCAATGCTGGGAGATGTACGACAGCAACAAAAAGCTCTGGAATGAGATCTTCAAACTCGGAGTTCAAGCTGAACGCAGCCGGATCAAACTTCGGTCTACAGTGCGACACTGGACGGATGGTGTGGCGAAAGCCTAGTCCAGCTTGGTTACGGCGACTCGTTGCGGAGCATAAAACGCGCTAACCCTCAAGTCTGCCACGAATACGCCGATATTACCAGCAGAGCGTTCGTCGCGAACGATGACCGAATATGGACGAACCGTCTCCATCTAACCGCTGGGAACCATTCACCGATAAGGAGTTAAACACTCTGTACGCTTGGCCACTCCACGCCGATGTCTCCGAGATCCTATCCATTGACAGGAGTTTAATGGATGAAATAGCAGCTGAGATAGCAGGTCGAAGGGAAAAGGAAAAATAAGTGGCTGTAATCGTCGGTGACAACGTTGCGTTGAGCTGGATGATCATCGAACCCAGTCCAGCCGAATCTTTCGAGATTGTAGCAGTCAGACCCCGAGTTAATCGTTGCCGTTCTCAGTCTCTTTCAGGACGAAGCCCCGTAAACGCTCCCAGAACGTGTTTGTTTGCGATCAGGTCCGGAAAGCTACGCAAGCTTCTCGAGAGCGCGTAAGGCGATCCCCAATAGGAGAGTGGTGCGCACATCGCGCTCAAGCCGGTTGTCGTAACTTTGGGAAACGCGATCAATCTCCTCAAGCAGCTTTCTCTCGAAGTGAATAAGAGCCATCGCGGATTCGCGCATTCGCTCGGACGAGATCACATCACTGGTCATGAGGTCCAGAATTGCGTCGAGCGTTCTCTGCCGAGACTCGCGTCCTTCGGCTTGTGTTTTTTGCGCCTTGTTGAGCGGTCGAGCCATCGCCTTTGTCAGGC
>JBEEIB010000441.1:0-3549 GCA_041167675.1 Verrucomicrobiota bacterium | reverse complement strand
AACTCGGTGGCGCGCTGCTGCGCAAACAGTTCCCGTTCGCGTGCCATGGCCACTCGCATTTCTTCGGCGCGCTTCAAATCGCTGATGTCTATTACCGTGCCAATAAACTCAAGCTCGCCGGACGGGTTAACGAGGGCTTGCCCTACACTCCTTAAAAACTTTGTCGATTTATCCGGAAGCACTATTCGATAGTCGTATTCAAAATCCCTCTTGTCCCGGACTGCCCGATTGAGGATCTCTTCGAACGAGAAACGATCTTCGGGATGAATCCTTTCCATGAGCAACGAATACGAAGGCTTCGTGGTTTCCGGATCGTAGTCAAAAATCCGAAAATGCTCCTTCGACCAGTAGACCAACCCCGTGCCAACATGCCAACCCCAACTGCCCGTATGGCCTATCCTTTCTCCTTGGGTCAAGTATGCCTCGCTGCGGCGCAGCTCCTCCTCCGCCTGCTTGCGTTCCGTGATATCCTTGAAAAGGATGGCGACTTTTCTGTCCCCTGGTTCTCCGACGCGGAAAGCATAAGCGTCATACCAACGGTGCAGGTGTGCCGCTTGGTTTTCGAAGCGTACGGGTTCGCCCGTCAAGGCTATGCGGCCGTAAATTTCAAACCAGTGCTCTTCGTGCTGCGGGGCGATCTCGCGCATTCTTCTGCCTTGAGCGTTTTGAATCCCCGTCTGTTTCTCAAACGACGGATTGACTTCCAGGAAGCGGTAATCAATCGGATTATCGTTTCCGTCGAACAGCACTTCGATAGTGCAAAAACCTTGGTCAATCGAATCGAACAGCGTGCGGTACTTTTTTTCCGACTCGCGCAACGCTTCGTTTACTGTGGTCAGTTGTGCGGTCCGGTCCGCGACGCGACGTTCGAGTTCCTCCGCGGCGCGATTCTGCTCGTGCAATTGCCGGGCTTCCTGCAAGGCGACCAGCGCCTGATTCGCCGCCACCCGCAGCAAAAGCGTTTCGGTCGGCGTCGGAAAATCGGCCCGCTTCGAGCCGGCGACCAGCATGCCGATCTCATCCATAAGCCCGAGCCGGAGAGGCGCGATCCTGACTTCGCCGTCGCCCGCTGGATTCGGCACGGCCAGAGGCGCGTTGGCGGACTGGTTGGTCAACGAGCGGTCGAGCGCGCGGCCGATCTCCTGGGGTTGCGGCGGGGCAGTGCGACATTGTGTCGATCGGACGAACTCCACTGGCGATCCGTTGATGGAATCGCTCAATCGCGCGTAAGCGAAATCCAGTCGGAGCATGCTCACCAGCACGTCGAGCAACGTGCTGGCAATGTGGCCTGACTCCCGGCCGTTCCAGATGGCGGGCAGCGCCTGGATGCTGATCAGGTCATTGATAGAACCTTGCAGCCGCCTGATCTCTTGGTCGGCCGTTTTTTGGGTCATTTGGCCACGTCACTTCGCCGCGGGCTGCAATCCATCGCGCACGCGGCGTTCGCGCAGCTCCTGCAAGAACTGCTCCGGCGGAATGAAGAAGGGATTCACCTGCAACACGCCGCCGAGGATCACCATTGGATGAGTCCGCAGGACGCCCATGATAATGTCCCCGCTGAACCGGGTGAGGTCGTAGGTGCAGATGACCGGGTCGCGGCCGCCCTTGTACATCAGGCTGAACTTCGCCTCGTATTCGATCAGGTCACTCGCCCCTTCGTGATCCTCCAGCGCCCACTCCATGTGGCATACCAGGCGGGTGCGGGAAAAACCCCGCTGCCCGGCCGCCACGAGCACGTCCCGCCATAGGGCGAGCATTCGATTCTGGTCGAAGTAGCCGTCCGGGAGATACACTTGCGTCCAATTGCAAAGTTCCAGCTGACCGCTTTTCTCTGCCTCCGTCACGTTGATACCGGCAGAATTTAACCGCCGAAGGTGATCATCAAGCAGTTTAGGATCAACGATATGGAAGGCCTTTTCGCCGCGCTCAAAGCCTTCTTTGATAAACGGCAACAGGAGATGATACTCCTCCTCGGGGTTGCGGAAGAATCCGCAGATGTGGCAATCCGCGCCCAGCTCCGAGCCGGCGAAGCGAATCGGATCGTCCTTGTCAGGACTAATGACGTTCATGGCGGTGTCCTTTCAGTCTTGGAACGGTTGTTCTCGCTGGCTGACCAACGAGCCGAATAGACCCTACTAAACTATATACCACGTTGGCTAGGAACGAAATGGCTTAAGAGCGGGCGTCTTACATTGCTTTTGGATGGCCTCGATGAGATTCCCGCTGCCTGTAGGAGGGCATGTATCGAAGCAATTAAGGAGTACGAGAAATCAACTTTGCGCCCAGGATTGGTCGTCGGCTGCCGTCTAGTATTCTTTGTCGTGCGCGATCAAAACTCAGCTCTTTAAATTGCTTTGCTCTACCGTCTCAACTTATGCAAGACTCGTTGCTCGAGGCCCTCCAAAATTAGGGGGATCGAACAAAACCCAAGACATCAGAACAAAACGAATAAAAGTTTTGTGGGAAGTGCAGGAACAAAAACTCCCGCTTCGGTATCCGATTTTCAAACCGGTGAGTTTACCGGATTTTCAGATCGGCAATGACAGTTGTGCCCGCATTGGAACGTTGGCAATGAGTGCTCCGGAGAACGAAGTGAGTGGTGCTAACGCACTCGCAAGTTCTCAGCTCCGTGTGAAAGTCGTTTGCCATCCGTGAGCTCCTTTTTCTCGCCACAGATGAAAAGAGTTTTAAAGAGTGAGTGGCGAGAAAAAATGCAGCAAATGCAGCAGACTCATGCCAACAGTTTCTTCGAGGGCTTGGTTCGGATATAAGCTTCTCCGCTCATCCGGTTGTGCAGCCGCAGATTTGTTTCAGTTGCTGCAGCAAATGGCAGAAACGCCCAACCGCTCCGGTTGTCTTTTTTGTGTTCGATCTGCTTTGGTGCGTACGTGTCAAAAATCAGGGGATCACCTGAAAGCTGAGAACAAGAAGCCGTGCAACACGCCGGCTGCGTCGAAAAAGATTCCCGTGACTGTGCCGGCCGGGTTGATAGCCGTGCCTCCCGTCCCAGTGGAGCCTGGCACATCGATCGTGGTGAGGGCCCCATCAGGAGCCGCAGGAAGGCGTGGAAAGTGGGGGTGGTATAGTATCCAGTGAGCGTGCCTGCGGGGTTAATCGCGTAGACTTGAAGATATTGGGCGCCAGGGATGTCGAAAGTGGTGAGGGTTCCGTTGGCCGCCCGCACGAAGCCATGCGTCACATTACTTGCGTTCCCGCCGGGTTGATCGCTAGTTAGGACAGTGTTAACAAACCTGGGGAACGTCACGATAGAGGTTCCTTTGCGAAAAACATTTGAGGCCGAGGGAGCAACCCTAAAACAGGCTTTGAGCGACTGTCTTCGAGATCATAGAGCGGCTCTGGCGCAACTCGCGGATGCTGCGAGGCAGGTCGGCTGCTTTTGGATCGACGGCAGATTTTGGCCCAGCGCACCAGGCGCTCCTCAAGGCCCTCGACCGGGCGGAGGTTTTGTTACAAGGTTGAGCCATGTGCGGCCGGTACCGCAGAACGACCAGAGAAGAAGAGCTAGCACGGATCTATAGGATTCCGATC
>JBEEIB010000440.1:0-2961 GCA_041167675.1 Verrucomicrobiota bacterium | reverse complement strand
TATGATCTTATTTTTGGCCGCGTAATCGCGCAGGTACCAAGATGTTGCGCGTAACTCGATCAATGACACAAAACTGAGCGCGCAGCCAAGTGGGGGAGGGGAGTGCTCGACTCTGGAGCGCCAATTTTGCCAGCTTAACCGCGTTCACAAAAAACGCTCCGGCGTGGCGATATACGCCCGGACTTTTGCAAAAAGCCTTAGGGCCTCCATCTCGGGATAATCGGATCGGGCGAGCAGCCACCGGGAAAGGAGTGTACTAAGAGCATCGTAAAATGCCTCGGCTTCAGCATCGTTCCGTGAGCCAAGTTCGGTCCAGATGGCATGGTCAAGCAACTGAGTGCTGGTGGGTTGGCTCATTTTTTTCGGTGGTCTACGGTTGGATGATCGGAAAGAAATTTTTCGAGGATTTTCGCGGTGTGTGGGTTGGGGGACCGGCGGCCTTCCTCCCAGCTTCGCAACGAGGCGAAGGTTACGTGAAAATAAAAGTTTCCCAGGACAGCGACCGCTTTGCGTTGTGACAGCCGATTGGCTTTGCGCCAGGCTGTGAGTTTGTGGACGATAGGAGGAACTTTGCTTAGTCGGATATCGGCGGCAAAAACTTTGCCGGTTTTGACTTTTCCAGTTTGAGCGAGTTCTCGGAACCGTTCGCGTTTTTGCTTCGGGTCGGGTGTCGTGCGATTCATTCGTTCAACCAAGTGTGCGACATGTCGCACAAAAAGGCAATAGTTAAGCGCTACCCCTTTCAAGGGTTTGGGAGGCGGCCAGCGGAAATTAATTTAAGCCGGCGCAAATCCGCAAGAGCGTGCCAGAAACAGCGCTTTCTCGCTTTGTGGTCGTGGATCAGGCCGAGCAAATAGGTCGGATCACCGGGTAGAGGTCCCTGTTGCCAGTACCGGAGAATTCCGTTGCGAGGTCCGCACGGAAGCACGCGCAGCGAAGCGCGGGCCTTCCGCCACTGACCAGCTCGAAAATCGCGCCTGGTCTTGCCACCATTCGACGCGGTGCTAATCAATGGCCGCTAATCGAGCCTCGGGCGTGTGATGGGTTACGAGTTCGGGAAAGAGCGGGAACCGATCTTTCTCGGCCTGCACGGCCCGTCTGGGCGGCGGCCACGCGGCGACCGGACGGTGGGGTGGGGCGCTCGACGCGTGGAAAGCGGGTAAATCTCATGAGTGGATCCTTTTCGGCGGCTCCAACCCCTTGTCGTAGTAGTAGTGCTCATGGTGCCCGTCTTCCAGGGAGCAAGCCTTTTTGCAGAAAAAGAGCGCGAGCTTTTCCGTTGGCTTTTCGCGTTCTTGCAGCCATCCAATCCGGGTTCCGTTTTCTGCTCCTTCTCGCCTCCAAGAAACCTTGAAAGTCGAATGTCCGTTGCCGATATCGACTTTGATAAACTTCACATTCCCGTATCCGTCGATGCGGTAATCATGACTGCGCACTGCCTTCATTTTCCCTCCTTCAGTTCGATAGGAATGAGTTCCAGCAGCCACCATTTCGTGTTGTGCGATCCCGCGTGAAACGTCTTTGGCACCTTGCCGTTAGTCAGCCGCCATAAGTAGGCTTCCGGTTGATTGTCCACGCCGGGGCAAGCGTATAGCGCGATGTGGGAGTAGGCATTGGTCGAGCGCCGGCGAAGAGTAATTCGTTTGCCATCCGCCAGGGTTGCGACCACGCGAAACCATGTCCGGGTTCGCACAGCGTAAGAGCGAGATTGTCTGCGCTGTTGCGCGGCGGCGATGATCGGTTGGGTTAGGATCGCGTGCTGCCGGGTGGCGAACTGCCGCCCGGTTGAAATGTTTGGGTACTCTGCGAGCTCGTGGAAGCGAGCCCGCTTCTCTGCGCGTTCCGAGAAATCGTTCATACCCTTTAGAAAAGGTTTCGTTGAAGTTCGAGGGTATGTGACTCGATCCGGTAACTGGTGACCGGCGAGACAGATTGGTTAAAGAGGTCCCAAAAGAGGGTTCGATTTTGGCTCTTGGCGAGCTCTTCAAGTTCAGAGCGTTGAGCGTCGGTCAATCCTTCAGCCTGATCGACGAGGAACAAATATGCGTCTTGTTCGAAGCTGAAGACATTGGCTTGAACACCGTCCGATAGGTTGCAGGCCACAGTGTAAACGGTGATTCCGCCTTCGGCAGAGTTGCTGTCGGCGGGGATCCAAGTACGATATGATCTGAAATTTTTCATTTCGGTTTGATTCATCGGGATGAGGTTTCGACAGTGGGCCGGGGGGGTGCTCGTAACATCCCCCCGACTCCAACGAGGGGGTTACTTAGTTCCCCGCTTGGGCTTCTTCAGGTTTTCGACAATTTCTTGGTTTCGGGTTGGGGCGGTGAGGATGGGGCAGCGGCGGCGGATGCGGAAGCCTCAGGGGTGTTGTTGTCCTCCTGCCGCTTGTACTGCGTGAATTGCCAGTTTTCGACGAGCAGATATAGGCGGGTGCGGCGGGCACTCGTCTGCTTGTCGGTCCACTCGTCCATGCGGAGTTTGCCCTCCGCAAAAAGCTCTTGGCCCTTCTTAACGAGTTTGCTGAAATTTTCTGCCGGCTTCCCCCAAACCTCCAGATTGACGAAGGTCGTCACTTTCTGTTCCTGGCCCTGGGCGTCAGTGTAGTATTCGTTGTTGGCGAGAGAGGCCGAGAGGACCGCTTTGCCGTTCGGAGTGTAACGAATTTCAGGGTCAGCGGTGACATTGCCGGTGATGAGGATTTTGTTGATGTTCATTAGTGTGACTTAGGTTTTGGTTTCGTTGATTTCGTATCAGTTTCGACGCTTTAAATATGCTACATGTAGCATATTCTTTCAAGCAAAAAGCTTCATTTATTTTCGCTGTTAGTGGTTTCCCTAGAGAGGGTTGATGCTAGGTATGTAACATTATTTCTGATGGGTAGTAATGCTCGCAACACGTCGCCTACCTGCACGCGTGTATCGACGCGAAACTTTGGGCAGCAGAGGTAGGAGATGAGAT
>JBEEIB010000439.1:0-6191 GCA_041167675.1 Verrucomicrobiota bacterium | reverse complement strand
CCCACTTCGGTTCCACTCGCTCTATTTTGTTTGATTCCATCTCCTCAGCGCTTCGCCTAGCCTCCGCCACTGAGAAATGCCAAGCGCAAGATCACACTACCATCGCAGACCTGGACGTTACGCGTTCGAGAAGCAAGAGTTTAAGCGGCTCATTGCAGAACTGAAGCGGCTAGCATTGAAAAAAGACTACTCGCAAGCGCAGATCGCTTCGGAGGTTGGGGTTTCGCTTATGACCGTCAACCACTGGCTGACGGGACATTCCTTAATGGCGCAGCGCAAGAGTATCGAGCGACTGAGAACGTTCTTGGCTAGTCATTAAGGTGGACTAACCGCCCCTTTGGTATCAATGAGCTCTCCAGAGCTCAAATAGGCATCGGTGCCATAGCTCGTTGGCAGACCTACGCGCTTCGCAGAATTTCTCTATACTGCTAACGATTTCGCCGATCGCGGAACCGTTTAGGAGTTTCTGGAACAATTCAAATTCAGCCGATCTCTCGTCTGCGGAGGCCCCTTGAAGCCGGTCGAACACTTGCGAACTGATCGTTTGGAGGTTGCGCTTGCTCCAAGCTAACGCCTGGCCGATCACGTCGTTTTCGTCGGTTCCGACGATGTGCCGCAGGAGCCGATCCGAGTCTTTCTCATAGATGAACGTGACATAAGTATCGCTCCCAGCACCTCCCGATGCATGCAATTCAATTACGTGGGGGCCGTGGTCGATACTCCGCTGGAACGACGGGGAGTTTCTCACGTCCTGACAGACGAAAACTGAGCCGTCGGGATTCGAACTTTGTCGCAACCACACGTGCGCCTCGCTTCAGCAAATTCTTTGTTATTGTTACAATTATAGAAAATTGGTGGGCGGAGATGAGATCCGTATGAAAATTACCGGGTCTTTCGGGTTGATGCCCGGTAGATTTATCCGATACACCGCAGTAAAAGACCTTTTCCCGAATTCGTTGAACCGATGACGGCCTCGGTCGCTAGGGAGCCATTCAATCATCGCGATTGGATTTTCGAAACCAAGCTAGACGGTTATCGAGCGATCGCGGTCATCGATACAACCGGCAAGGCTCGGATTTGGTCGCGCAATCATTTATCCCTCGAATCCAAGTTCCCGAGCGTTCGGGATGCGGCCGAAGAACTGAATCTTCGCTCAACGATCCTCGATGGTGAGATCGTGGCTCTGGATGAGGAAGGAATTCCCCGATTCCAATTGCTCCAAAAATGGCAAAAACGGCCAACCGCTCCGGTCGTGTATGTCTTGTTTGATTTGCCTTGGGACAACGGGCGTGATTTGACCGGCAAAAGCGTTATTCAACGCCGGGAGCGGTTGCAAGAGATCATCACTCCCGTTGCCGGAATTCAAGTGGGTGGCTACCTCGAGAAGCGTGGGGTAGAGCTTTTCCAACTCGCGAAAGAGAAGGGCTTGGAGGGAATCATCGCGAAACGTAAGGGAAGTACGTATCAGCCTGGCTGGCGCTCACCGGATTGGCTAAAGATTAAGGCACGACCGCAGCAAGAATTCATTGTGTGCGGCTTCACCGAAGGCAAAGGCAGTCGCCTTAAGAGCTTTGGAGCGCTATTGCTCGGTGGATATCGCGATGGCAAGCTTCGCTATTTTGGGCATTCTGGAAGCGGATTTAGTGAAAAAGGATTACAGGAGACAATTGAGCGATTGAGGCCGCTATTTATCGACACGTCGCCGGTCGTAAATCCTCCGAAAATTCCTGAGAAGATCCAATGGGTGAAGCCGGTCTTTGTCTGTGAGGTTGCCTTTGCGGAATGGACGCTAGACGGAGAGTTGCGGCAGACAACATTTCTCGGATGGCGAGATGATAAAAGTCCAGAGGAAGTCGTGATCGAGACTTTTCGTTATTCCTAATCGAGAACGACTATCATGCGGCGTGCCTGATCAGTTGCTCAGTTTCATTTACAAATTTAGCGCCAGATCTTGTTTTCGCTGCTTTTTCTAGCTGCTGTGGCGGATGCTGTGCAGTTACAGAGAATGGTCCTGACGGGCCAAGTTAGCTTGTTACCATATTTTTTTGTTGATGCCATCAACAAAATGGAAGAACACAAGCTAAAGCCATTCAAACTGAGACGACCCCTGCTAGTCGGGGAACGACCCGCTGGCATTACCGTAGCCCGGCAGGTATGGGTAGTGTTCTGTGCAATTGTTATCATTGTGGCGGGAATCGTCGGCTGGTTCCATCCTTGGTTCCGTCTGCCTGAGGCTTATTTCGTTACGACGATATTAATTATTGCGTGCTTATCTCGTTATCAGTCTCACCAAAAATAAAGCGGCTGCAGGCACGATAAGAGGCCACGGGAAGTGGCGCTATACGGCAACGGACATTTCAAAATTCCTGGCGGCTTGACAGTGAAAGTGTTCATCTTTGCACACTACAGTAATGAACGTAACCCCTGACGCGGTTCGGAAACTCTTCGGCGAACTCGAAGCCAACCGACAAAGCCGAAAGAGCACCTGGGCGAATGCGGCATTGTTCGATAATGCGTTGAGCCAGAGTTGATTCAGCGGTGGCAAGCCGATCAGTCTATCTTTCAATATTAAACCGGCTTATCGAAGAGTGAGTCGCGTGCCGCCGCGGTCCGCGTTCTTAGGACGACCAAGCGCACGGGACGCAACAGGCTTGCGAGCCGGTTTTTGGCTCATGCGCCAGCCACGTTCGAAGAAGCCTAAAGTTCGGGCATGTATTCGGGTCCAAAGATTCGCCCTGAGCCTAGAGCCGCGTGGGTGCACATGATTCTTTGGATGACTTGGCACTCCACTTAGCCTCGCGGCGACTTTGTTGAGTCTAGCGCCGATAAAGGAATATCCTTCCTGGTAATTCACCGATATTTTGTCTTTAACCGGCTCCGGAAACGTGCCAACGAAATCCTGGCGAACTAAGCCTGCCGTCTCCACAGGCGCGTCATTGATTGCCTTTTCAAAACCGGACTTGGGTCGTGAGGCCCTAGAAAAAATTTCACTACCGGTGAGCAGAAGCAACAAACCCACGAGCACCAGAAAGACTAAAACTGGAAAATGAATCGAGCGGTTCACCTTGCTCCAGTGCCATACTGGTTTTGTTGCCAATGAGCAATGATTAACCGCAGCGGTACTGCTCTTGAGGGCCACATCGCTGCACTCCGCGGCGGGGTGTGCATCGACGTTTCGCAAATGAACCGGATTCTGCAGGTCAACGCCGATGATCTCGACGTTACGGTGGATGCTGGTGTCACCCATAAGCAGCTCAACGAGCATTTGCGCGATAAGGGCCTTTTCTTTTCGGTTGATCCTGGGGCGAACGCTACCCTCGGCGGCATGGCTGCGACGCGCGCCTCGGGCACCAATGCGGTCCGCTATGGCATGATGCGAGAAAACGTCCTGTCGCTCACCGTCGTGTTGGCGGAGTGATTTCGTTTGCCATCCGATGTCACTGCCGCGGAATGAGAATATGCTCACGAGAAAATCTTGGAGCCTTTTGAGAAATGCCCGGCATCCTTCGATCTAGTGAATGTGCTCGCCCGACGCCACGTGCAATGGTTTGATGCGCTTATGAGTGACCACGTCTACAAAAAGATTGAGCTGGTCGGTTCCTCTCCAAACGGCATCGAAGAAGCAGTGAACAACGCGATCACGCGAGCTGGCAAGACGATCCGAAATATGAAGTGGTTTGAGGTCGCCGAGGTGCGCGGCCACCTCGAAAATAACAAGGTCGCGGATTGGCAGGTGACAGTGAAGGTCGGCTTCACTCTGGATACCTGATAAAGGAGTGGGACCGCTGCCTGCGGGCCGGCGAGCATCGCAAATAAGGCCAGGACAAGCCATTGGGCCATCTAGTCGACCCGGGAAAAGGGGTACGCCCCCGCTTACCGGGCACTGATATTCCCAGCGACAAGCGAGCGAGCGCCTCTACGCAGCCAGATTGATCTGGAGGTTGGACGTCGTGCGGCGGGCCCCAAGGTATGTCGAAATAGTGTCGCATCAGAATTGCAGATGAAATGCTTTTAGACTATTTGAACGCCTGTAAACGACTTTGGACGGAAAGGGATGAAGTAGAACTATTGGTAGAACTTCAGTCTTTATTCCGTTCATTGTAATACGTAAGTCGTTCACGGCCAACGATCTCCATAGTTCAACGGATAGAACGGAGATTTCCTTCCGGTCGGCTTCGGCCAGCCGGTGATTCCAGCTCCCCAATCAGAGTCCTGAATTTTTTAAGTTCAGCCGAGGGTTGGACGCGGGCGATCCCAACCGAATAGCTGTTCTGTCTTCTCGAACTAATGAGCGGGTAATACGAGCCGGTGCCTCGCTCTTCCTACAAACAGGGTGGCATCACACTCTAGATTTCCCGCGACTTGCCGGAAGTGAGTGAGTCGGTATCCGTGAAAAGGGAGGTTTTTGAGATCCGATTCGGTTCGGTAAACACAAGCCGACCGATCGCGGGTAATCGCTGGCAAGCCCGGCTCAGCCCCGAGCGTCTCGCCCCAACGACTGGGATCGTGGTCGAGGCCAGCGGCGAGGTCGCGCTCGCAGCGGAATAGGCTTTCGTCTTGTGCATGAGTTGGTGTTCCTTGGAGCGTCAGGCTACTTTAAGAAGGTGGCTTCTGCGTCTATTCGAGCCATGGTCCCCTCGCTTATGAATTTTCGGCTGGGATTTCTGGCGGCTCTTTCCTGCCTGGGGACGGTTACTGCTCAAGAGGAGCCGATCTTTGGCTACGGCGACGTAGTAAAGAAAGCCGAAGCATTGGCTCAACAGCCGTTTGCGCCCCAACTACAACAGCTTTCTCCCGATTTGCAGAATTTGGACTATGACCTTTACCGGCGAATCCGCTTTTTGCCCGAGCATACGGTGTGGCCCTCGCTTCCCTACCGGCTCGGGTTCTTTCACCCCGGATATTATTACAAGCAGCGCGTTTTATTTCACGCAATCGAACCGGACCGAATCAGAGACATCCCTTTTTCGCCCTCTTATTTCCATTATGATAAGGAAATAGTGTTCAGCGGACGAGAAACCTTCGCTGGTCTTAAGGTTTACGTTCCTTCGACGCGTCCTGGTATTCAGGACGAGTTTCTTTCCTTTCTTGGGGTGAGCTATTTTCGGGCGATCGCGAAAGGGCTGCATTGGGGCTTATCCACGCGCGGACTGGGCGTCGACACTGGATTGAGTCCAGAAGAATTTCCCAGCTTTTGCGAGTTCTGGATTCGCCAACCCAAACCAACCGACACGAGTTTGCAGTTCTATGCGCTATTGGATAGCCAAAGCGTGACTGGGGGCTATCAGTTCAACGTGCACTATGGCGAGACTACCACCATGGACGTTCAAGCGACCGTTTTCTTCCGCAAGAAACCGCAGGTCGTGATCCTCGCGCCGCTCACCAGTATGTTCTATTTCGGCGAGAACACGGTGAATAAACCGACATTGAAGCCCGACTATCAACATACCGGCAAGACGGAGTTCTCGATGAATAAGACCGATTTCAAACGGCGAGAGTTTCGCCCGGAGGTGCACGACTCTGATGGTCTTCTTATGGAAACTGCGTCTGGCGAAAAATTATGGGTTCCTTTAGACAACCCCAAATCGGTTGTCGTACGAAGATTCTCTGACGTGACCTCATTTTCTCTTTTACAGCGTGATCGAGATCTCAACCATTACTTGGATCTGGAGGCCGAATATCATCGTCGCCCGAATCTAACCGTTGTGCCGAAAAGTGACTTTGGTCCTGGGTATGTGCGGCTACTGGAAATTCCTTCCATCGATGAATACAGCGACAACATCGTGGCGGGCTGGGAACTGGCCAATACTCCAGAAGCTGGCAGCCGGTACGAGTTCGCTTACCAACTGGTTTGGGATGGCAAGGAGGCAGACACGAACCAATTCCTGGTGGTCTCCACGACGGTTCACCCGAATCCGCGAGCGAACGAGACGCGTTTTACGGTAGAGTATGCGAAGCCGGAAAACGGCGAGACGATCCCGGTCGATGAGCTGCGTCCTTACGTTGCGGCAAACCAGGGTGTGCAAGTGAAGGATATACAGTTTGCGCCGACTGAGCGAGGTTGGCTCGTGAGCTTCACCATTTTCGATCCAACTCCGCCCCAGACTATCGATGTCAGTTGTGTTATTTTACGGCGCGACCGGTTCTGCTCGGAAAAATGGCTATATCTGCTGAATACTTGATTTCGTCAG
>JBEEIB010000438.1:0-8828 GCA_041167675.1 Verrucomicrobiota bacterium | reverse complement strand
GACGGTGCAATGGACCAGTTTACCTTTCACCATGGATACCGACATATGACTAGGTAACAGAAAGGTGCCTAGTTGTCAAAATAACGCCTTGATGCCAAGGTCGCGACAATGAACGTTTTTATGGTTCTCGCTCATCCTGAGCCGAAGAGTTTCAATGGAGCACTATTTCGCGAAGCACACCACTTGTTCGAAGAACAAGGCCACGCGGTTCGCGCATCGGATCTCTACGCCATGGGATTCAATCCACATCCGATCGACATAATTTCACCAGTGTAAAAGACCCAGAGTTTCTTAAGCTTCAGGTTGAAGAAATGCACGCAACCGAAGTTCACGGATTTGCGCCGGATGTCGAAACGGAATTGGAGAAACTCGAGTGGTGCGATCTGATGATTTGGCAGTTTCCTCTTTGGTGGTTCGGGCTCGCGGCGATTTTGAAGGGCTGGGCTGATCGCACGCTCGCCATGGGGCGTACATACGGTTATGGACGATTTTATGAGAACGGCGTGTTCCAAGGAAAGCGCGCACTCATTTCGCTTACGACGGGCGGCCCTGGATCAGATTATGAAAAGGGAGGTTGGAATGGTGATATTCATTCGATCTTAAGGCCGATTCAGCGAGGCATTTTTGAGTTTACCGGATTTTCGGTGCTCGCTCCGCACATTGCGTATGCGGCCGCCCACCGTACGGACGAAGAGCGAACCGACGAGCTAGCGCGATACGCTAAGCGATTGAGACAAATTCAGTCGGAAGAATCGTACGACGTCGGTATTTATTGAGACTGAAAACGACTTTTAGCCGAATCGCGCAAACGACGAGCTCTGCAACCCAAGCGGAAGAAGCACGACGGGTTACGAGGCCGAAACCGGAACTCTCTACTGTGATCGCATCACTCATTTTTGTGGCCCCTAGCGGGACCTTCAGTAGGCCCGCGTCACCCTTTTAAAATTTCAAGGAACCCCTCCTACCAAAGCAGGAACCCTGAAACAACGCCCATGGATGCCAATAGAGAAATGGCCGTGCCTTGATCTCGAATCCTGGCTGGCTAACAAAAAGCGCCTTGTTCTTTCACGATGTAGTCCTGCATTTGCATTGGCTTTTGACCCGTGAGCTTCTCCACCAAATCGTTGGTTCCGGAAAAGACTCCATCGCGACAATCCTGGGCAACGGCAGATATGTGCTGCCGGATGTAAGGGGAGTATCCCATCTCCTTCCAGATTTCACTAAAGGCTTCGATCTCGACCGGAACGTAAGTAATTTTTCTTCCGAGGACCTGCGTGAGGATGTCAGCTACTTCGTACTGCGTTAATTCCTTCGGACCGTAAAGGGGATAAGTCTTTCCAGCGTGCTCGGCGGAGTCATTCAAGATCGCGGCAATGACCCGGCCCTGATCTTCCGCCGCGATGGGCGCATAGCGAGCGTCGCCAAAGGGAAGTGGGAACATATTCTTCTCCCTGATGCTTTCCGATAGATACATGAGCCATTCGGCAAAGAAGGTGGGCCGCAGATGAGTGACTGGAATTCCTGAGCGATCCAAAAGACGCTCGGCAATCCAATGATTCTGGGCAGCGTGACTTTTCGCGATCCTTCTCGCTGAAATTTGCGACATGTTCACGATGGCTCCGACACCTTGTTCAACGGCGGCTTGGGCAAAAAAAGCAGTGGCCTCCAAAATGCCAGGGACCTTAATCGGAAAAACGAAATAAGCTGCAGTGATTCCCTGCAAAGCTTCACTGACCGCCTCAAAATCGGATAGGTCGCCCCGGACTATTTCCACGCCCTGGGAGCTCAGTTTCTCGGAACGTTCATCCACCTTATGGACCAAAGCTCTCACTGGCACCTTTAGTTCCAGAAGCTTCTTGATAGCATTTCCGCCGGTTGCACCGGTTGCGCCTGTTATTAAAACTTTTTTCATAAATTCGGTTGGAATGAGGTGAAGAGGAAGAGAGAGGCAACGATTAGCTCAACTCCCAAAGCTGATTTAGATGATGATCGACAGCTAACTGTTATCGTGTTAAATTAGGATGTCAAACGACATCTAAAATTTGGTATTGGGTCCCACCCAGGCCCGCTCCTCAACGAGGTTTCAAAATGAGAAAATCGAAAAGGGAAACCGAAGAGACCCGCAAACGCATAGTCGAAATGGCGGCCGACGAGTTTCGCCAGCATGGAATCGTCACGTCCGGCATAGCCGATCTGATGGCTGCGGTCGGCTTAACGCATGGTGGATTTTACCGGCATTTCGAATCGAAGGAACAACTCGTGGCCGAGGCTACGGCCGCCGCTCTTGAAACGCTCCTTGACACTTTGGCTAGCGCGGCCTCCGGAAAGAAGGGTCCGAACGGTTTGAAAGCAGCCTTAGCGGTGTACGTCTGCGCGGAGCATCGAGACAATCCCCGCGATGGCTGTCCTTTGGCTGCGCTCGGCAGCGAACTCGCTAGATCGGATAAAAGGGTTCGAGATGTTGCAACGACCGGGTTTTCGAGGATGGTCGAAATTCTAGCCGCTCATTTTGACCAGGCCGGACCGGCGGAAGCGAGGAAACGGGCTATGGCGACTGCCGCGGCGATGATCGGTGCCGTAACAATGTCGCGCGCACTGACGGACCAAAAGTTGTCCGACTCACTTCTCCAAGCGGTTGAAGAAAGCATTACGCGTGCGTGAAGACATGGCGAAAGCAGCTAGGTTCCGCCGATTGCGTTTCAGGTACTAATGAGATTGCCGCTTTTACGCCTGAGTTGTTTTCTTTCGTTAAATGACCTCAGACAGGCTTTATCGATTCTTGCAGAACCTCGATGAACTTGGAGATTGTCGGGGCCGTTTGGGATTGTTTTTTCCAAATCGTAAACACTTCGAACTGACTGTCCGCTTCAGTTAACGGATAAAAGTCAATGGCTGCAGTCCGGCCACGGATAGGAATTTCCGGACCTATAAAAACTCCGCGCCCAGCTGCTACCATGCTGATCAGACTGTCGGGCGAGTTGGCCAGTGCTCCGATCTCAGGTTCAAACTTGCCGAGCCGTTGGCAAAGCCCACGGACCCATTGCTCGTAGCCAAATCCAGTCTCCTGATCGAACGATATGAATTTGTCGTGACGAAAGTCTCTGAGCTTTGGCGCCGCTCGTTTTGGAAGTCGGCGATGTTTCGAGCAGCCAATTCCAACCGGCCAACGAAGCAGCAGTCGAGTACATAATTGCTCACGCTCATCTTCGTCTACCGCCGAGTCAAAGTATCCAATACCCAGCATGATCGAACCGTTCAACACCGCTTCGACCTGAGCGCGGTTGTTCATGTTTAGAACGGTGACCTCAACCAACGGGCGCTGCTCACGGAATCGGGCTAGAGCAACCGGCAAAAATGAACTTGTCAGGGGACCGATGCTGCCGATCACGAGCCGACCTCTATCGCCTTTCGCAGCTTCTTGCGCTTGGGTCACCGCTTCCTTCACGGCGGCAAGTGCTCGCCTTGCACCGATAAGAAAAGTTCGTCCGATTTCCGTGAGCTCGACCCGCCGTGAATTCCTTTCGAAGAGCTTTAGACCGAGTTCATTTTCAAGATCATGAACCTGCTGGCTTAAGGCCGGGTGCGTGACATGGAGCCGATGGGCGGCTCGCCGGAAACTCAGTTCCTCAGCCACGGCCACGAAATAACGCAGGTGACGCAACTCCATACCCCTTATCCGGCTGGTAAGCGTTTCTTACCGATTTGGCAAGAACTGAGTAATCGTCGCTGCAATAAGCCAAGCCATTGTTTCCTCCAGAGTCCAAAAAAGCTGAACTCAGCTTGGGCACGGACCGGGCGGCGAGAGCTGCCTCAAGAACAGCGGATGCCAGAGCGGTCGAACGCGTTTCCGTCCAGCGAAAAAGCCGTCTGGTTCGCTGGATCCTGTTGCCTCTGCTTATTTTGGTCGCCGCTGGAGGTGTCTGGTTTTGGGTGTACTCAAGCCAATTCGAAGACACCGACGACGCCTATGTCACAGGTCACGAGCATCCGATGAGTTTTCGGGTCGCGGGAACTATCTCCGAGGTCCTGGTCGACGACAACCAGCTGGTCAAACAGGGACAACCCATTGCCAAGCTAGATCCTAAAGACTTCCAAGTGGCGCTGGCACAAGCCAAAGCGAGCCTTGAACAGGCAAAAGCGCAACTCGGGCAAAGTCAGGCACAACTGATCCAGACCGATGCTCAGCTAAAGCAAGCCCGAGCACAGGCAGACGCTGCTAAGGCTCAAGACATCAATTCCCAACGGAATTTCCAACGAAACTATCAACTGTTTTATCAAGGCAAGGGAGTCATCTCGAAACAGGATCTGGACAACGCTCAATACCAGTCTGAGGGCAACGAAACCACGTACAACGCTACGGTAGCAGCCGTGAACGTCGCGGAAGCTAATATTCAAACCGCAAAGGCTCAGGAAAAAGCGGCGGCGGCCCAAGTCGAAGTCGCCTCTGCACAAGTGCAGAATGCCGAGCTACAGCTCTCCTACACGACCGTTTACGCACCCACCGACGGGCGGATAGCACAAAAGACCTTCGAGACTGGTCAACGTGTACAATCGGGACAAACCGGGCTCTCTATATCGGAACCTGACGATTGGGTCGTGGCCAACTTCAAAGAAACCCAATTGGGTCGAATTCGGCCCGGCCAACCGGTCGAGATCAGCGTGGATGCTCTTCCCAATCACAAATTCATCGGTAAGGTCGACAGCTTCCAGTCTGGGACCGGCGCGGTGTTTGCCCTGCTTCCTCCGGATAACGCAACTGGGAATTTCACGAAAATCGTGCAGCGGGTGCCCGTCAAGATCCTCTTCGATCCAGCCAGCATTCGAGGGTACGAGCAGCTGATTGTGCCAGGTCTCTCTGTTGACCCCAAGATTCGGGTAAAGCCGAAGGCATGATCCCGTATGGTTTCAAGAAGAAAGACGGAACTATGAACGAACAGATTTCGGCCTGGCCGATCAGCGCGAACGCCGCCTCAACCATCCAGAATTTAAGGCCAATATTTACCAACCGGGAGTTTACAAAAATGAGTACAAACATCGAGCAATTCTCGTATGTCTCGAAGCGTGTGGCGCTGACTCACCTGTATGTGGAATTGAGTCTACCGTTGCCCGCCGCACTTCGAGCGGCTGAGGCAGATCTCCGGTAGTTTGGCTCTTACAAACGATCCTCGCGCAAAGGAGTGACACGATATGCCTAACATCGAAGAAGAACCGGTCGATTTTCGGACCTGGGTGGGAGTGCTGGGCACCATGCTCGGCGCTTTCATGGCAGTGCTTGACATCCAGATTACCAACTCTTCCTTAGCAGATATTACGGGTGGGATCGCAGCCACTCAAGATGAGGGTTCCTGGGTCTCAACCAGCTACTTGATCGGTGAAATCATCACCATTCCGCTCACGGCTTGGTTATCCCGGGTTTTCAGTGTGCGTTGGTACCTGATTGCTAACGTGGCCTGTTTCTGATTTTCTCTTGTCTTTGCGGCACTGCTCGTAGTCTCGGCGAAATGATTGCGTTTCGCGCCTGCCAGGGCTTTACCGGCGGCGTCATGATTCCGCTGTCGCTAACCGTTGCGCTTTCTACCCTTCCCAAAAGCAAGCAGCCGCTTGGCCTGCCTCTTTTCGGAGTGACGGCAACCCTTGGGCCGGCTCTGGGCCCGACGGTCGGCGGATGGTTAACTGACAATTACGGATGGCAATGGGTGTTCTACATCAATCTGATTCCGGGCGCGCTGATGATTAGCTCCATCGTCTTTGCGATTAGATCCGCACCCATGCAGCTTTACCAATTGCGCGAGGGCGACTGGCTGGGCATCGGCTGCATGGCGATCGGACTGGGATCGCTGATCGCAATGTTGGAGGAAGGTCAGCGCGATGATTGGCTCGGTAGTGTATTCATCCAACGCTGCGCCCTTTTGTCGGCGATCTTTATCCCGGCCTTTGTCATCATTGAGCTGTCGCGCAAGAAGCCTTTTGTCGACCTCCGCCTACTCGTCAAACGAAACAAGCCCGTATACGGTTGCGCCGCCGAAAAGCCGTCGGCGCAATGAATGTTCAGTGCCTTTGTGTTTCATATTTGGCTCCAATCGCGGCCCCAATCATCCCGGAGGTCTGGAAAGCCATTTCCATGTCGAAGAGTATAGGCTCGAACGTATGCGTCTCGAGACTCAGGCAGATGATTACGAACAATTTCGACCAGTGAGTCGCGATTCTTTCCCTGCATAGCCTTGACGATTTGCCGATGATCGCGCTCCACTTTTTGTAAATCTCCTGATTCGGAATATTTGATTGCGCGAATCAGGTGAGCTTGTTGTGCATATTCTAAAATGCTTTGAACTAACTTGTTGTTCCCACACGCCAAGAACTGTTCGCGATGGAATTGGATATTTAATCGGAAAATCCGACGCAGGTCATGGTGCTCGATCGCCTCTAGGCAAAATGTTACCATCAGCCCGTGTGTCTCCTTGGGAAGGATTCGAACTAACCGTCGTATCGCCTATTTTTCGACCTTTGAGATTCTGAGAGACTCAGAACATATTCGGATCAAAGGAGCGGCGTGCAATTTAAGCTCTAAGCCCAACTCGTTGCCACCCTTGGCGGCAAACATACCGCCGGAAGCCCGAAGTGCGTTTGCCGAATTGGTGCTGGCCAAGTGCTTAACGCGCTTCCCGGATTACTGCGTCACCGGGCGGCCCGAATCGAAGAGCTGCTACACCCAATCTTCGACATATGGCTGTTTGACTTCGATTTGCGATCGCTACAGTAGAATGGGCCCCGCGTTTCTGAGTGTCGTGACGGCTGATACTTCCATCTGGTCCTCATTGCGTAACCCGACTTACCTTCGTTTGTGGTTGGCGTTAGTCGTGTCGGGTTGCTGCGTTTCTGCGCATGAAATGGCCGCGACTTGGGCGATGAATTCTCTGGGGGTGCCAACTGTTTGGCTCTCGTTGATGTCCTCCGCCGGCACCCTGCCTTTTTTTCTGTTTACTTTGCCTGCCGGGGCGCTAGCCGACCTTGCCGACCGTCGCCGGTTGCTGCGCATTTTCAACTGTTGGCTGGCCGGCAGCGCGGGTCTGCTAGCCGTCTGTTCTTTTTTAGGCGGACTGACTCCCGAGTTCATCCTCGCCGGTGTCTTTCTGCTTGGAATCGGTTTTGCTTTCCAGGCCCCCGTCGCTTCAGCCTCCATACCCGAGATCGTCGGTAAAGAACAGCTTCCCTCCGCAATCGCGCTTGGTGGAATTCAGATGAACTTGGCGGGTATTATTGGTCCGGCGATTGGTGGTTTCCTGGTCCCTCTGGTTGGTGTGAGCAGTGTGTTTGCTATGAACGCGTTGGCGTTTGTTCTAGTGCTGTTCGCGGTAATGACTTGGAAGCGCAAGAGCGAAGTGCTCGACACACCACTGGAAAGCTTTTTCGATTCGCTTGCCGGTGCAGTCCGATACATGCGGTACGCACCGGGTGTTCAAATCGTTCTACTGCGAAATTTCATCTTTGGTGTGCTAATCGGAGCGATCCCAGCGTTGCTACCAGTGGTTGGGCTAAAGGCACTTCACCTCGACCCGTTAAAGCTCGGTTTCGTATACACCTGTATGGGACTTGGGTCGTTGGTTGGCGCTGTTTTCGTACTCGAGCCCGCCAGGAAAAAGCTCACACCGAATCAGATGACCGCGCTGAGCGGTATTGTTTTGGCCGCGAGTTACGCGTTGATGGCGATCGTACGCCATCCGCAGGTTTTCTTTATTGTTTCTGCGCTGGCCGGAGTTGCCTGGACAGTTTCTGCCTCGGAGCTTTGGGTGGCTGGCCAACGGGTCATACCGGATTGGATCCGAGGCCGGATGAATGCCACTCATATGATGGTGTCGCAGGGCGGTATGTCGTTAGCTGGAATTGTGTGGGGAGCGCTGGCGACCGCGCTAAGTTTAGACTGGGCATTGTTCTCGGCTAGTGCGCTGGGAATCGTCAGCGCACTTACCGCGAAACGATGGTCGATCGATTTCTCCACCGAGATCAACCTGGAACCGGATCCACTGGCGTTCGACCCTCGGCATCGCTACTTGCCAGGGGCCAACGACGGACCAATCACAACGGCGATAGAGATTGAGGTCGCGCCGGAAAACCAAATCCGGTTCTTCCGGCTGACGAAAGAGATCAGGCTGGTCTTTCTCAGGAACGGTGCATTCAGCGCTCGACTGGACCAGGATATGGATAACCCAAATCGATTCCGCTTACAGGCAATGTACAGTTCATGGGCGTCGGTCGAGCGACTCGATCGGCGAATCACGCGAGACGAACACGCGCTGTGGTCCGAGCTCTGGACGCTGCACGTCGGGCCGGATTCGCCGAGCCCTAAGCGCCACCTCGGCATCCAGCACTGGATCCCTGAGGAGTCTGCGATGTCGCGACTGAAACCGGTGCAGACGTTAATGGACCCCGAAGGAACGGCCGACAGAGGGACCAACCGTTAATGAGCCGCCACCTCCTAAACAGGTCGAGCCGATCCAAGAGCGCAGAAAGGGCCTCGCAAAACGGACCAACTATCGGCTGCCGGCTATCGCTCAGCACATCGGCTAACGTGAGATGTGATTGCCAATCCGGGCAGCGAGCTTTCCACCCTTGAAGCCCTAGTTTTGCCTCGCGTGTCAAAACGCCTTACAATGGGTCGTTCGGCGGAAGGGGAAATAAAGCACGCTTGTCGATTAGTTTCCCTGCGGAGTAAGGCCGCAGGCGTGGAGCAGCCTTGGCTGAATTAGTGCAGCTTTAGAAGTCCACGGGTCGAGAACAGCCCGGTGTCACGAAACGCGCTCTAATCGAATTTCCGTCTGCATGAAACGAAA
>JBEEIB010000437.1:0-8568 GCA_041167675.1 Verrucomicrobiota bacterium | reverse complement strand
AAACTTTGAACCGTGGAAAAAACTGTACAGTTGTTCCCGCCTGAAGCTCGAAAATGACAAATAGCAAATAGCAGATAGCAAATTTATCGGAGGCGGAGCGACGAGCATATCTAGATTGATACTGAAGGAGCGAGCAACGCGGAAAAACAGCCAACCGGCCGCGGCCCGACGGGTTGCGTTCAAAAATGGGCCGCCGGCAAGGCGGTCCGGGCCAGACTGGCGGAAGGAGGGCGCATATCTGAGCCGATAACGTAACTGACGAGCAACGCCGCCGGCGGCCCATTTTGAACGCAACGACGTCACCATTATATGTGAGACGGTACGAAGTTGATTGTCCCTCGATGGGGAGCGCCTTACCACTCCGTTAAGCTAATGAGCCAGCATGACCCCAAACCAATCGTAGTTGGTATCTGCTATTTGCTATTTCATCCGAGCCTCAGGCGAGAATGATGTTCTTTCTCAGTTTCACGTCCGAGGACAAAGCTCCTCGACGTCTCACCTCTGGCGTTCTATGTAAACTCGCTCGGCGGCGCTCCTTTCCCGGATGCCGGATCGCAACCTCTGCACATTATGGTTAAGCCATTTCACGAATTGAACGAAAAAGAACTTCTCGCTCTCGCTATCGCCTCGGAAGAAGAGGACAGCAAAATATACGGATCATTTGCGGAAAAAGTGCGAGCTGAGTTCCCGACAACCGCCGAGCTGTTGGATTCGATGCAAGAACAGGAATCCGATCATCGCCGCCGGTTGATCGATATGTTCCAGTCCCGGTTCGGAAACAAAATCCCCCTCATTCGTCGGCAAGACGTGAAAGGATTCGTTCGACGGCGCCCAATTTGGCTGAATCGGACGCTCACCCTCCCGCAAATCCGACGTGAGGTGCAGACGAAGGAATCGGAAACGACTCGCTTTTACGAGCGCGCCATGGAACGGACAACGGATCCAGAGATTCGGAAATTGCTCGGTGATCTGGTCGAGATCGAACGCAAGCACGAAGATTTCGCCGATGAATTCGTAAAAGAGAAATCGGAAAAGGGCGAGTTTGCCAAGGAAGACGAAGCGCGAAAGAGACTTTTTGTTTTGCAGGTCGTACAGCCCGGTCTTGCCGGATTGATGGACGGTTCCGTCTCAACTCTAGCGCCGGTATTCGCAGCCGCATTCGCCACGCGCAATAGTTGGGACGCTTTTCTGGTCGGCATTGCTGCCTCGGTTGGCGCCGGCATCAGCATGGGGTTTGCTGAAGCGCTTTCGGACGACGGCGTCCTCAGCGGTCGTGGCCAACCGCTGCTCCGCGGGACGATTTGCGGATTAATGACCACGCTCGGCGGCATCGGTCACACCTTGCCATTCTTAATTCCAAATTTTTACATCGCCACCTGGATAGCCGTCGTGGTGGTTGCGATCGAGCTCGCGGTTATCGCTTGGATCCGTAACCACTACATGGATACTCCGCTTGTCTCGGCCATTTTTCAGGTGGTGCTTGGTGGTGTCCTGGTGTTCCTGGCCGGCATTGCGATCGGTTCAGCTGGATAGGGCGGAGCCGGAATAGCCAATAGCAGATAACAAATTGGGCGCGCCGCAATCATTGGTAGCGGCGAATATCCCATGAGATTCATCGCCGGTAGCGCCTATAGCGCGTGAGAGGTGATTGGTGAGAGGTGAGAGGTGATTGGTGAGGCGGCCGGTGGGAGCAGCGCGGCAACGTCGCGAGCGGACTACCGACAGCAGTCAACAACAAGTACCCTGCCGAGTTTATCCTCGTTCCCAGGGGACCAAGCTTTCCGCTTGCTTTACGTCGCACTAATCGTGTCCTCAACGTTTGGCGTCTTGGCCTTCGGCGTGCCGCCCTTCGCGACGCGGTCACCTCTCACCTCCCCTCTCACTCGCTCCCGACGTTCCCTATATTCTCACTGCCCATGCGTTTTTTCATGTGCTCGCTGCCGCACTGCTCTTATAATGGGCCAATTGCTAACTCCAGTGAGTTTGCCCCGTCGGTTTATCCCCTTAGAGTCTTTGCCGCGTCCGGCCATCCCTCCGCCGTTCGACTTCGCTCGCGAATGCCAATTAATATCCTATGTCTTCCGCCCAAACATCCCGACTCAACGCTAAACAACTGAACGCAGTCATCGCCTGTTTTCTGGGGTGGACGCTCGATGCCTTCGACTTTTTTATCCTGATCTTCGTCGTCCGAGACATCGCTAAAGAATTCCACACGGATATTACGGCCGTTACGTATGCAGTCTGGCTCACGCTCGCTATGCGACCGCTCGGCGCTTTCCTTTTCGGACTGATGGCGGACCGTTTCGGCCGCCGTCCGACCCTAATGCTCGATATTTTGTGCTATTCCGCATTGGAGTTTGCGAGTGGATTCGCTCCCTCGCTGACGGTCCTTCTTATTCTTAGAGCCCTTTTCGGCATTGCAATGGGCGGAGAATGGGGAGTGGGCTCTTCCCTGACGATGGAAAGCATCCCACCGTCTGCTCGCGGAGTCATTTCTGGAATTTTGCAAGCCGGTTACCCGGCTGGATACTTTCTTGCATCGATCACTTACGGCCTGCTGTTCGATCATATCGGCTGGCGTGGAATGTTTATGGTCGGTGTAATTCCGGCTCTGCTGGTGATTTTTGTTCGGATGGGCGTCGACGAATCTCCCACCTGGCTGGAAACCAAGCCCACTGTCGAAGAGATGTGGAAGGCGGTGGCAAATCGTTTCCCGCTTTTTATCTTCGTCGTCCTGCTGATGACGGCATTTAATTTCTTCAGCCATGGGACGCAGGATCTTTACCCGACCTTTCTCAGGGAACAGCATAAGTTTGATTCGGCGACCGTCGGCACGGTAGCCGCCATCGCGAACATAGGTGCGATTCTCGGAGGATTGCTTTTCGGGACGATGTCGCAGCGACTGGGCCGGCGCAAAGCAATTGTAATCGCCGCTTTGCTCGCTATTCCAGTGATTCCTCTCTGGGCGTTCTCCCGGACGGCCGCAATGCTCGCAATCGGGGCTTTCATCATGCAATTCTTGGTTCAGGGAGCGTGGGGAGTGATTCCAGCCCACCTTAACGAATTATCACCCCATGACGTGCGCGGCACGTTTCCCGGATTTACCTATCAGCTTGGCAATTTCTTTGCCGCATCCAATCTCACCATCCAATCGATGTTGGCTGAAAAATTTGACAAAAACTTCGGTCTGGCGATGGCCATCGTGGCCGGGATCGTTGCTATCGCCGTTGCGGTACTCGCCGGTTTCGGGCCGCAGGCCCGCGGCGTCAAATTCGCCAGAGATGGTGCGATGACTGAACCCGAGAGGGTTTGAAGGAAAGAATTTAGAAGCTGGAATTCAGAAATCTAGGAGTCGGAAGGAAAGACGTTCTCGGATTCGAATCGAGTATTTGTCGCGGACGAACAGGAGCCGATCCCAGCCGCCTTAATTCTAGATTCTAAATTCTAGCTTCTGGCTTCTACCGTCTAGCTTCCGGCTTCTGGCCTCCCGCCTCAGAGATCCACCCCGAACCCGACCTCGGCCACAAATTCAAAGAAGTCTTCGTAGTCGGTGTAACTCAGATCGCCGCTCGCCCCCTGTTCGGCCGCCCAAACATCTTTCGAACAAATTCCGTTCTCGACCAGGAAAGCATAGAAAATTCCGTCGCTATCCTCAGCAAAAGGGAATCCGGTCTCGCGATTGAATTCTTCCTTCCCATCCCACATGGAGAACTGGCTGTCTGGATCCGGTGATAAAATGGTGACAGTGCCAATCTCTCCTGCACCAAATTTCCTCAAAAAATAACGATATTCTTCCGGGAATTTAAACCCCGCCTTTTGTTCAAATTTGGCAAGCTTCTCTTCCGGCAGGGGATCTTCCCTAACCAAAAATTCGGAGCTGAGCTGATCCGGGTCTTCTTCTCGGATTTCTTTGATTAGATTGTCAAAATCTTCCTGGGTCATATCCGCCGATGGCACCAATGGCACCTTTCCTTTTAACGGCAAGTCCAAAGCAGCCCGTCGGACCGGGAATTGAGCGATATTGTAGGATAGTTAATTTTGTAAGCGATAGGTCGGCCATCTTGACAGGCTGCTGAAATTTCGCTTAGCAAAGGAAACTGATGCTGACTTAGCGAACAACAAGTAAAAACCATTCTCCGCGAAGCGGAGTTTGAGCAGCCTGTGCTCACAGGCAGCCCTTCTGCCCACCAAAATTATCCTTTTCCTTGAACTCGAAGCCCGACAGGCTGCTGGAGTCCCCGGGAAACCATTGTCATGTACAAAGCCCAAATTCTGGAAGCAAAGAAAAGAAAAGGACTATCTTGGGTGAAGATCGCCTCGCAGGTCGGCCGTTCTCCGGTCTTTGTGACGTCCGCCTGCCTAGGACAAAACAGTCTCAGCGCAGAGGAGGCCGCGAAACTCTGCGCTTTGTTGGATCTCGGGCCAGATGTAGCTCAGATACTGCAGACTCCGCCGATGAAAGCGACGGACTCGCCGGATGTGCCTAAGGACCCTTTAATATATCGGTTTCACGAAATCACTCTCGTTTATGGAGAAACAATCAAAGAGCTGATCCATGAGCAGTTCGGTGATGGCATTATGAGTGCGATCGACTTTACGATGGAGATCAGCAAAGTAGAGGATCCAAAAGGCGATCGGGTTCAAATCACCATGTGCGGCAAGTTTCTCCCCTATAAGCGTTGGTGACGTTCATTCTCGCCTTAGGCTCGAATGAAATAGCAGATAGCAAATAGCAAATTGGACGGCCGAACTGCTCACGGCATTGGCCGTTTGTCTGGGCGTACCGAGATATCGATCTAGTGGACTTTCTCACGAATCACGAGTTCCGGCGGTGTCGTCGCCGACGTCGGGCACCCGCGATTGGCGAGAGCGATAGCGTGTGGAAGGGCCGGACGGGGAACGCAAAGATCAATTTGCTATTTGCTATCTGCTATTTCATTCGAGCCTAAGGCGAGAATGACGGCCTCTGGCTAAAACAATCCAGACCGGAAGAAAGAATAAGGCGGAATGTTTCTTTCTTTCCAATTCGGGCTGGAGGGTTGGAGAGGGATTGCAGCCTGCACGCCCACCCGTTCCATCACGCGGTCGAAACCAACGACGTTAAATCATTGGCACAAGAGCTGCTCTCACCTCGATCGGCTTCATTCGGGAGGAGGTCCGAATGTGAATTCGCGCATCAGGGTGATCGATGCTGACAAGGGGAAAGGGAGCCAGCAGAGATCAAGGGGCGAGTGCGTTTCTAAAGCGAGGAAGTGGACTTGGAGGGAGTCTCACTTCCTCGCTTCTTTACCGACATGCTCGGTGATTCGCCAAAATGAAAAAATTAGAGGCTATCATCAAGCCGTTTAAGTTGGAGGACGTGAAAACCGCTTTGGCCGAGCTAGGGCTCGAAGGAATGACCGTAAGCGAGGTCAAAGGATTTCCATTATCGGTCAAACAAGACCGAGTGAATTTCGGAAGTCCTCGATTTTCACCAAAATTGAAAATTGAACTGATTGTCAGAAACGAATTGCTCGTCTCCGCGATTGCTGCAATAAAGCAGAGCGCTCGAACCGACCGAAGAGACGATGGGAAGATCTTTGTGAAAGATCTCGTCGAAGTGATTCGGATCAGGACCGAGGAGCGTGGAGAGCGGGCAATTTGAAAAGATTTCCTGTTCCACGTCTGTACGAAAGAAACTAGACCATTCAACTGTAACCATCTATGACCCCAGCTGAAGTAACCAAATTCATCGAAAAACAGGGTGTTAAACTCATCGACTTTAAGTTTGCCGATTTGCTCGGCACCTGGCAGCACTTCACCACCACTCTAAACGAATATAGCGAAGACATCTTCACGGACGGATTGGGGTTTGATGGTTCAAGTATCCGCGGATGGCGAGTGATTAACGCCAGTGACATGTTGGTGATTCCAGATCCAGCGACCGCGTGGATCGACGTCTTTAATGCCGAACCAACACTCAGCTTCATCTGTACGATTACTGATCCAATTACGCGTGAGCCATACGATCGTGACCCGCGCGGCGTGGCGGAAAGAGCAGAGGCCTACCTGAAGAGCACCGGTATCGCCGATACCGCTTACTTCGGTCCCGAAGCGGAGTTTTTCATCTTCGATGACGTCCGTTATGATTACACGTCCAACACCTCCTTCCACAGCGTCGATAGCGTTGAAGGGATCTGGAATTCGGCCCGGGAAGAGTTTCCGAACCTTGGTCACAAGATCCGGCACAAAGAGGGATATTTCCCGGTTTCACCTACCGACACGTTACAGGACATACGTAACGAGATGTGCCTGGAAATGGAGAAGGCTGGCATTCCGATCGAGCGGCAACACCATGAAGTGGGTACCGCTGGACAAGCCGAAATCGATATTCGCTTTGCTCCGCTAAAATTGATGGCCGACCACATGATGTATTACAAATACATCACCAAGAACGTAGCGAAGAAGTACAACAAAGTGGTTACCTTCATGCCGAAGCCGCTTTTTGGAGACAATGGATCCGGCATGCATACTCATTCATCGCTGTGGAAAGGCGGAAAGCCGCTTTTTGCCGGCGATAAATATGCTGGGTTGAGCGAAATGGCGCTGTTTTACATCGGTGGAATTCTTAAGCACGCTTCGGCGCTCACCGCGATCACCAATCCAACTACGAATAGCTACAAACGCCTTGTTCCCGGATTCGAAGCGCCGGTGAACCTCGCGTATTCTGCCCGGAATCGCTCGGCCGCGATCCGAATCCCAACCTACTCGCCCAGCCCGAAAGCCAAGCGCGTTGAATTCCGGACACCGGACCCCGCGGCCAACCCTTATCTGGCAAATGCAGCCCTTCTCCTCGCCGGACTCGACGGTATCCAAAATCGTATCGATCCGGGTGATCCGCTCGACAAGAACCTCTACGAGTTGCCACCGGAAGAACTCGCGAAAGTTCCGAGCGTGCCCGATTCCCTGCTCGGCGCCGTCGAAGCGCTGAAGGCTGATCACGATTTCCTCCTCAAGGGAGACGTGTTTAACGAGGATTTCATCAATAACTGGATTGAGATGAAAATGAAGGAATACGACTCCTTGCGTTTGCGGCCGCATCCGTACGAATTTTTCATGTACTTCGATCTGTAATCTTACGGTCAGATTTTAAGAAAAGGCGCCTGTTCTCAGGCGCCTTTTTTTTCCAGATCAATCGTCGTTTCCTCATTTACTCCGTGAGTGATCCAGCGTCTCCACGTCGCCTCCCGGCGCTTCGTATCTACAATGATCACATTAGGTTCGGGCGGCAGTAGACCCCCGGGCGGATTTTGCCGGCAATTGAAACAGATGGTCGATCCGATCCGTTCAAAGAAATGATTTTCTTCGCCGACGGTAAAGTGGACGTGCCCGCTCAATGACCAGGTTGGTTCGCTCCGGCGGACCGCCTGAGCAAACGCCAGACTGCCGTTTTTCGGAGTAGCGATCAGGCTATTGGCCGGCGGCTCGTGGTGCAAAACGAGCCAGGGAAGGGCGTGCGGACGCAATTGTTCCACGTAGCCATCAGCTCGATAGGGGCAGCAAGTCACCGCCAGTTTCTCGCCTGAACGGAACCGGAACAATTTCTCGTCTCCATCGACAGCAACCTGGTGATTCAGTTTCAACGCCTGAGGCCAGGGCTGAGCCGACGCAAATTGCCGTAGGATCGCCAGCTTACCGTTGGGAAGCGGGACCCCAGGATAAATTAAAGGAGCACCGGACGGAAAATCATGGTTCCCGGTGCAAATCGTCAAGTTAACAGGACGCTTCACGAAGTGCTGGATCCATTCGTATAGATAGATCAGCTGCCGGGCCATCCCTTGTTGATTCTCGAGATCGAGCAGGTCGCCTCCAATGCCCACAAGATCATATTCGGTAGCCACCTCCCGCAGCCACTCAAACCACGGAATATGAAAATGAAGATCGGCGGTTAAGAGAAGTTTCACTGCTAATTCGGGGGATTAAGACAAGTCTTCTCCAGAAGCAACGATTTTGGCCAATTTGGGCCTGAAGGGCAACCCACGAAAAGGACTGTCTGTCCCGCCCGGCCCACCGAGCAGCGAAGCCGCGAAGGTAGGGCGGGTCTCTCCGAGACCGCAGGATCGAGGACGTAATTGCACCCGGTTAGGCCGAGAGCCGTTGCGAGAGGCAAAAGCATCCGGCCTAACGGGGCGATGGCCAATGATCCTGCGGTCTCGGAGAGACCCGCCCTACCTCCACGAACCCTCAGCCTGCTACTTCAGTTTCGTTGGTTGTCGACCACCTAGGCGCGGGTGCTCCGCATCCGGTACCTCGACGATCGAGAAATTAGCATCGGGTCTTCCCCCACCGATCATTAGGAAACGGATGAAATCCGCTAGCCCTTCCAGAAGCCTGGCACGCTTTAGAGCGCCACAGTCAATCGGATCTAGTCCTAGCTCCCGAGATAGTTCGATCACGGTTTTTCGAGCATTCTGATCGTCGGCCTCAATAAATGTCGCCACCTTGAATTGGCGGATCCGATCCGGGGAAAGCTCGATAATCTCCTGCGGGAACGTGTTGTAGGCCTTCACCACGTGAGCCTGCGGGAGT
>JBEEIB010000436.1:0-3385 GCA_041167675.1 Verrucomicrobiota bacterium | reverse complement strand
TGAGAAATGGCCTTTGAAATGTCGGGGGAATTTCCGCACTTTTGCTCGAAATCTGGGGTTGGAGACTTTTGCAGCCAAAAGCTGAGCTTGTGGGTACGCACCCGTCTCTGGGTTGACGCTAGGTTTTAGGACGCAGTGCAAAACCGGGCATGTCCGCTTGCCGCTGCCGCCGCCGGAAACGATGGAAAGATTGCCTCCGTACGCATGAACGATGCGGAAGCCGTCCTCGAAGCTGTGATCGCCGGGCTTGGTCGATCGCTCTTCGCGTCTTCGCATATGACCTCGTTGGAAAGGCGCGCCAGCGATTCCTAGACCATAGCAGCCTCAGACCGTCCAGCGAACGGCAAATGTCCTCACGACGATCAGGCCCGACTTCCGCTTTGGGTCAAAAGCGCCGTTTTGACCGTCGCCCGGTCACTTCCGGTTTTCCCCGATTAGTGGACATTCTCAGGGTCACTCGGCATGTCTCAAAAGTGCCAGCAGCGGACTTATGCAGCGCAGTGAGTTGATGTGCCGATTCTAGTTCGATCCACTTTTTGCGGATGAAGGCGATTCATCGCGCAGATAGCGAAGAAAAAATTCCTCCATTTTTTTCTGGCTATCCGCGGTGGCCTGCTGGTCGTAGACCATAATGTGCCCCAGAAACTTATCGTGCCTCTTTTGATCAAATGCGTGGTAAGCATCTGGATACATAATCAAATCGAACTCTTCTCCGGGAGCGCGCTCTCTGGCCTTAGCCTCCTCACACACGTGGGCCGGCGTCCAGTCATCCTTTCCACCCGCAAAAACGATAACTGGCGATTTCAATTTGAGACTGTGCAGTAGAGCTTTGCAGTTCGGATAGAAAGCCGCAACAGCCCGAAAGCGCTCATAATTCGCTACGTTAACCGCCGCCCAAAGCGCAACGGCTGCCCCATGACTGAATCCAGCCACAAAGAATTTATTCTTGTCTACTCTCGGATGCTTTTGCAAAGCCTCCCTGGCATTATAAAGATCGTCGAGCCGAAACTCGCTGGCTTCTCCGCCACTTTTGCAGACTTCGCCGTGATTAAGGTTTCTCGCGCTGAAGCTGTCCAAGATGAAGGTTGCAAATCCAATCATAACGAGAGATCGAGCGTGAGCCGAAAGCTGCGCTACCTCCAGCGGGTGCAAACCTCCGCAGGCGTGCAACAAGATAACCACGGGGAATGGTCCATGGCCCTGCGGGAAAGATAACTCACCGCCTATTGTCGCATTGAACGACGCCAAACTGGTCTTGCTCTCGAATTTGAAGGTTTCGCCACGTGCAGGCAGCCACAAGGAATCCAAGATCATAAAAAACAGCGATATTCTCCCCATGCCATAGAATCTACGCCTGAAGTAATTCTTGGCATCAGGGCCCTTCATCGCCAACTCCGCAACGGTTTCTGTTTCCCATGGATACAGCGACGCTGTATTGCGCGCTAGATCGCCGACTTCTGAAATGGGTCAGACTCGGACCTGGCGGCCTCGAAACGCGACTCTCGGTATTCCCCGAACAACGGACATCGCCAGACCGGCACGCTTGGTCCGGTTCGTGCCAATAGGCGACATCATTCGATCATCTCGTCGGCGCGGGCCAGCAGCGTCGGCGGGATTTCAAGGCCAAGCGCTTTCGCGGTCTTGAGGTTGACCACAAGTTCGAATTTGGTTGGCTGTTGAACGGGAAGGTCGCCCGCCGCCGATCCCTTGAGGATGCGATCAACATAGGTCGCACTGCGCCGCCAGACGTCGGCGACGCCCCTGTCTCAATCCGAGCGTAAGCAATTTTCAGGAAAGGTCCAAGCAGTCGCATGTCCGTTCAGGGTCAATCGCTCCCGAAATGGCTTCTCCTCGCCGAGTCCGCTTTTAGCCCGATGGCGGCATGACGGACGAAACGCGGATCCGTCCGGCCGAGGCCTGTTGGCGGTTTGCGGCGGTCTTCCATGCCACCAGTTATCCGGCAGAAACCCCGTGAACAAACGCGCACAAACGTGAATGATCTTGATCGAGAAACGCTGATTTTGCTCGAATTTCCCGATGGAGTGCTGCGCTCATAACGGTCTGGTTCCTGGTTCGAGTCCAGGCAGGCCCACCATTGCTGGAATGTACATCACAAATTCGGCGGTCCTCGACGACCCGCCAAGTCATTCGTATTTCTGCTCGGACACTTCAGGTGTCGTACTCGCCTGCTTCCCACGGCGGATAGAACGACAAGGTATTGCCGGGCATGAACTCAACTCTCCATTCACCTGCCACGGTCTTCCGCGGAATAAGCCCGAATACCGCACTGTTGCTGTCAACGCTAAAAGGTCGCACCCAGATATCAGTGCGCGTACGGTCGCCCAACGCGTCGAGGTGCCGTTTCATGGCGTCGCTTGCGCTCCGGTCCGGGTACGAACCTCTTACTCCTATCAATTCTACGGAGTGGTCAACGAGGCCGCCGCCCGGATCGAAAAGAAACGTGCAAACAAAGTCTCTCGTAATGCCCGAAGCATAATCGAGCTGACTGTCCACAAAGAACAAGCGCCCGTCGCTCAAACGACCGACGTTGTGTATGTGCCAGGCATCGGGAATCAACCTGATCTTCTCGGGTGATGCACTGAACAAAGCCACGCCTCATTCGATCACCTCGTCGGCGCGGGCAAGCAACGTCGCTGACACATCCAGACCAAGGGTTTTTGCCGTCCGCAGGTTGATCACGAGTTCAACCTTTGTCGGCACCTGAACCGGCAACTCATTCGGCTTTGCACCTTTGAGGATTCGATCAACGTACGGCCCAACGGGACGGTAGAACTCCGAGAGATCGGGTCCATAAGAGAGCAAACCACCCATAGGAGCAGGATAGACCGCTGGTACTCTGTAACGGGCTGCACACTCGATAAACTTTGCGCGGTGATTCCCCATGAAGCTATCCGACGCCATGACGACGCCGCCGCCGGGTTCGCGGCCAATCGCTCCGATTGCGGCCTCGATATCCGCATCGCTGCGAACCGGAATTGCCGTCGGTGTAATCGCTAAAGACTTAGCGGCGACTTCGAATGGAGGGCCAAAATATGATCCCCCGCGAGGAGCGGTCTCGGGATTGAACACAATTGCTGCTCTCGTGACGCGAGGGTCGATCTCCTTGAGCAGTTCGAGCCACTTGCCTGCAATCAAACCTTCGTAGTTGATGAACCCAGTGATGTTGCTACCAGGGCTCGCCAAACTCGAAACGAAGCCCTCACCGATAGGATCGGAAACGTTTGTAAAGACTATGGCTGTCGTGGCGGTTTCTCGTTGGACCGCCGCCGTGATGGGTGTGGAAGTGGTAACGATGACGTCGCATTGCAACGCGATCAACTCTTTGGTGAATCCTTGAATGCGGTCAAGGTCGGCGCCAGGCCAC
>JBEEIB010000435.1:0-16810 GCA_041167675.1 Verrucomicrobiota bacterium | reverse complement strand
GAGGTATTCCTAACGATGTTTCCCTCAGCCAGGTCCTGCTCAACTTCGTCATCGTTGGAGTGGCACCGGTTATACCATCGCCAGCCCTTCACCTTCCAACGGTAGCGTGCAACGAAAGGTTCGACCCATCGCTGCACCCAATCGAATTCTTATTGTCGAACCCGGGGATTCTTCATCTGGATGAACCCAGCGACCGATTATGACGTCGTAGTATGTGGAAAACGAAACGCCCGAGCGACGAATGGGGGCCGGACCTAAGAGCAGAGTTCTCATTACGTCTGAAATCGACGTTCTATTTTTCTCCCTTTAGCAGCTATATTTATAGAAATTCTAAGGTCCGACCAAATGCGTTCGGGTGACTCCGGCCCTAGGTCCCGGTTCGTGGTCGCTCGAATGGCAATCTTCCGCTCGCCCTCAAGCTTCTTTGACGGTGCCGAGGTCTCCTTCCAGTTCTACGGCTGTAATCGAATCACATGGCATTTGCATCTTCTGGAACCATGTGGCCAACGCTTGCTCATCAGGAGCCTGCATAATGCATACGATCTTTCCCTCCGACAGGTTGAGAAAACTTCGATACGGCTGCACCGTCGGGTCGTTTTGGGCGGCTTGTGCGATTTGGCTGATCTGTTCGCTCGTCAAGGCGCCAGCAGGCACGGTATGGCTGCTCATGAATTTAGGCATCGTATTTGTTCTTTCTTGCTTTGTTACTTTGGCGCGGCGGTTCTGTGCGGATTAGGATTAGAGAATTATTTGCTTCTAAGAAAACCCTCGGTTCGGAGTTCTCCTCCGACGCCGATTTCCGTTTCTGGAGGGTAGCTGCGCGTACGATTCAAACCCGCGGCTTTCAGTCAATCAAGCCGCACCATAGAAATATCGTCGGAATTATTTTCTAGTGTTCCTCACAATCACGGCCAGTAAGGAGTCCAAGGCGGGAGTGCGGAGTGCCCGTGGCGAAGCGAGAGAACCGTCAGGAAGCGCTCAGTCATCCTCTATCTCTTCTACCCAAACCTCTGCCGTTTTGTCGTCGTCATCGGGGCGCTATCGAACCCGACCGGCCGAACAGGGCATGTCGGCCTCAATACGAATGGCTATCAAGGGATCAAATATGGTATACCGGCGATTCCATGAACGAATGGCTACATAGTCTTCCGGTTTGGCAAATGGCTCTGGTAGTATTCGCGATAACTTATCTGGCCACCGGCGGGATTTTAGTGATCATCATGGCGCTTGCCAAGGGCGAGTGGTCGCGTCTTCAAACAAGTGTCCTTCGGCCTGCTGTCTCCGTTGGGAATTATTTTCGGCCTGATGGTCGTATTTAGCGTGGGCGAGGTCTGGAACAACATCGATCGTGCCAAGTCGGCGGTCGATCGCGAGGCAAGCGCAATCCGTATGGTGGAATTGCTGGCAGCCACTTTTCCGGGAGAGCCGGAAGCACAGATTCGCAATCTGATCCGCCGCCATATTGACGAAGCCGTTTCCGCTGAGTGGCCCACGATGGCGAAACAATCGGCATCCTTGAGGGTTGCTGCACCGGCGTTGTCGGAGGCCTTGCAGCTGGCCGTTTCTCTGGCACCCAAGAACGAAGGGCAGACCGTAGCGCAACGGGAAATCATCGCGGGACTCGAAAACGCAATGGATGCGCGCCGGCAGCGCATTATCCTCAGCCGGTCAAGCGTGAATTGGGTCAAGTGGACCTGCCCGTTTTGTGCAGGCCGGTTGTACAATGGTCGCGATCGCCGTTGTTCACTGCGATAATCGCGCTGCTGCCGCGATCGCGATCGCAATCTTTGCAACCGGCGCGGCCGTATCCGTGCTACTGATCGCCAGCCACGACCGGCCGTTCGGTGGAGAGATCTCCGTCAAACCCGATGTGCTTCTGCAAGTCAGGCCCGAGTGACATGAATCACGAACCGAAATCGTCGTGGACCTCAGGGCTCAGCGCCGGAGTATACCAGGAATCGCCGGAAATCGTTCTGCTGGACCTCACTCGGTTTTACAAGATTCACATCGTGACACCTGTTTGGCGGGTTCACGTGATCCGGCCAGAAAAAGCCAAACAGACTGAATGCTAACAGAACGCTAGCGAACGATTGGTTCGGTTGTTTGATTGAGTTCGATAGTTCCACTTATTGGGTACAAAGGATTGCGTGATTCCGAGTTTCAGGGGTTCGGAAGAATTTTTGTGATTCCGTCCCAGCCGCCCAGAGACCTTTAGCGAAGGTATCCTTTCTGTCCCTCGCGACACCGACGTTCCTGGAGCCTGAGAAATTCCGAAGCGGGTCGTCTGGCGACGACCATTCTAAAACATCGGGAAGGAGACCATGAAAAAGCGTTTACTATTTGTAATTGCAGGCTCGATAATCGGCCTTGCCTTGCCGGTTGTCGCCCAAGAGCAAAATACGGTCGATCCAGAAGTGCGTCGACAGATTGAAGCGTTAATTGTGAAGTTTGATGAGGCGTATAATAGGAGTGATGCGGTTGCAATTGCGGATCTATTCACGCCAGACGCAGTTCAGGTGTGGGAGTGGGAGTCGGCAGGTGGTGTGGCTTCCGGCCAACAAGCTATCGAGAAGAGGTATGAAGCCCAGTTCGCGACAAGTCCCCGCAAGTTGGTCCGCAAGCGTCGTGTCGATTGCTTTGGTCTGGCCGCGATTCGGTCAGCCACTGATCGCAATTGGTCGGTGGTCACACGCCGTCCCGAGTCAAGTGCTCCGGTCACTTTTGGTATCACTTGGAGAAGCTCGGTTGGCGTCTGGAGCCTTCGAGCAGGGTTTTTTTCGAGGAGTATCTCGAGCAGAGTTATTACCGGTTGTGGAGTTCTAGCCAGCTTTTCGATCGGTAGCGAAGCCTGTCAAGCGGCGTTCCATCGTCGTTCGGCTAGGACCTCGTAGTGTTCGAAGCGCAATTCGGAAGGCGAAAGAGTTGGCCCGACGGATTGGCTCACAGCCTGCTCATTACCGAGAGCTCTGCGCAACGCACAAACCGGACACCACTCGCCAACGAACAGCGTGCCGCAAACCGGACAGGGCCGCTTGCTTTTCGTTTTCACCACTCTAGCCCCCCAGGGCTAGTAGAGTTCTAGTCGATTCGGTCTCCAATGGCTTGCACAAAATGGGCCTGTGATCGACCGCATAAACGAGAGAAGGAATCGCGTGGATTCGTCAGACCGAACGATCGGAAAGAGCCTGGTGCGATCAGGAATTTGGTCGGCGTGCCGAAGTGGCCAGGGAGAACCACTCCGCAAACTGTATCCGACTGGTTTGCCGAGCGAAAGCAGCTTACGGAAGAACCAGCGCTGGCTATCCAGGCTTTCCTTAAGAAGCATCGACGACCGTCGGACCTGGATCTCATATCCAGTATAAGATTTCGCCCGTGGATTCGGTAGCGGATCGTCTAAAACCGATGAAAACTGGGGATATTTTTCGGGATCATCCGCTCGCTATGAAGAACCATCTCGGGCCCCTGCTGCTCTGTGCTGCTGCTTTAAATTTCGCTGTTGGATGTTCTAATCCATACTCGGCTCACCCACTCAGTGCCTATCAGCCGGTTTCATCTAAGCCAGTGCCATATGAGCCGAAGAAAACTCAGATCATTTCTGAGCCGGCCGGAGCACGAATCGAAATTAACGACAATTATGTAGGTGACGCGCCGATTACAGTGGAGCTTGCCCAACGTGGAGACTATTTCGACGAAGATACCGTGATTCGGGCCATACCCAGCGAGGGAGGCGATTACACGCAGATAAAGCGGTTCCTTACCAACGACCCATGGTATCACCCCGGATCTGTCGGCGATAAAATTCCCTCGCGAATTTTCTTCAACATGCATTTAGTCCCGACTACGCCCACTGCTGAGGTGAATGTCATCTCCTCGAATTAGACTCCGCCTGGTTTCATCCTGGCGCTTCAACTCACTGAGTAAGATTCTCGGCGCTGGCCCATCAACGCTTCGGTAATTTCCGTTTCGGGAAAATAAGAAAAGACCGAGAACTACGCTCGTAAAAACGACGAAGAGAAAGATACCTCGCCAATTTAAATTGGAGCTGTTGTCGAAATTCCGGGGATTTCTATCCTTTGGATCTTCCGGTCTCATGCCTGTGAAGAATTTGTGCATTGTTTGAATCATTGGGTGAGTTGGCTGTAGGAACGACCAGAGATTAGATGATGCCACCACGGTAAGACGCCGGCCTGCGGCCGAGTAATGCTGAGTAACGATTGCGGTGATGAACGATCTGCATCAGGGTTTGGCATGCTGGCGCAGATACGCTCATTTCTAACCGTGGTGGAAGAGGGCAGTCTCCATCGAGCAGCGGCGCGGCTGCGCATCTCGCAATCAGCATTGTCGCGTCAGATGCAGGCCCTCGAACACGAATTAGGAGGGCGATTATTGGAGCGCATGACGACCGGTGTGAGCCCGACGGCGGGCGGCCAGGCATTGGCCAAGAAGATGGGCGCTGTGCTGGCGTCCTACGATCTGGCCATGAGTGATACGCGGCGAGCTCTACGCGGGGAGACCGATCAAGTGCGAATTGGTTACCTCCCCTCGGCCGCCCATCAGTACCTGAGCGGACCGTTGAGGGAGGTACGGCGAAGTCATCCGAAAACGGTTTTGAAGCTCGTGGACTTATTTCCGGGCGAGCAAATAGTCGCTCTTCGCGCGGGAGAGATCGATATCGGCATCACGAACGACAGCGGCGAGTTGCTAGCCGGCGAATTTTACACGCGAAAGTTGGCAGAGATGCGTAGTTACATTGTCCTTCCGGAGCAGCACCGGCTTGCGCCCCAGGATCGCGTGCGGTTGTCCGATTTGAAGGGCGAATTCTTTGTCAGCTGGGACTCTCAACAAGCGCCAGGTCTGGACCGGCAGGTCGAGGCGTATTGCAAAAAGTACGGGAAGTTTCGCCCGAAATTTCACGGGCCGGCGCAAAGCCTTGCACACTCCTTCGAGTTGGTCGCGAATGAAAATACTGTCTCTATCTTGCCCGCCTTCGCCAGCCATCATTCTCCGCCCGGCGTCGTCATTCTACCCCTGGCGGACGCGGAGGTGACTTGGAAGATTCTGGTAATGTGGCGGCGAGGCAGAGCAGGTGGAGCTCTGAAGGCATTACTGGACGCACTGTTTACGAAGGTAACTCCCAAAGCTAACGAAACGACAAGGCTAGCGTGAGTCCAGCGTCCGGACCGCTTAGGCCGCAGCCGTCTCAATCAAGACGTAGCCATTGAGGAGCAATCCCGGCTTTAGGAGATCGAATCCGCCCGCATGAGCCGCATGTTCGCCGGGACGGAGGAAGACGCGTTTACTTTGTTGGACCGGACAACCGACCGTTCGAACAGGAAACACGGCAATTGGGAAAAAAGGCCGTTCTCGGCAATGGCCGAGTCTATTGTAATCGAATAAACGACGTGAGGAATGGGGCGAAAGGTGTGATGGGCAA
This sequence comes from Verrucomicrobiota bacterium, assembly GCA_041167675.1. GTDB lineage: Bacteria > Verrucomicrobiota > Verrucomicrobiia > Chthoniobacterales > JAFAMB01 > DASTDH01. The sequence continues at coordinate 11,376 of JBEEIB010000435.1, read as the reverse complement.
TGGTCAGTGGCTCTTAACGGCCTTTTTGATTTGGCTTAAGCCTCCTCTAGCCATCATAGGTTCGATGAAGCCGGGTAACTGCGATTTCATTAGGAGAATGCAAAATGGCGAAAATACCTACGGCCGCAGGGCGAGTCACTCGCGATTTTGGAGTCGAACCCCCAAAGCGTGAACCGCTCGATTTATTTTCCCGCTTTCATCTTTCTATTACTCTTCGCTTTGTTGCTTCTGCTTAGCGAACAGTTCAGCCGTTTTTCGGCTCCGCGCTCCATGCTCGAATCTGGGGTGGCAATCGATCGAGGGGCTGTGGCGAAAGCAACCTTGATTGGTCCGCGGGAAGTGACAAAGCGCGATCTTCGGTCGGACCTGGCGCCAGTATTAACCGAAATCAGAAGACACTTGTCCTTTGTTGCCCTGTTTCCCCATCCGATTAAAATCGACGTATCGGCGAATGAAGAGCGAGTAGTTTCCTTTGTTGACGCCGCATTAAGCAAAATCACGCGAAAGTTTCGTGGCGTGCAAATTCACCCAAAAAATGACGTCCACTCGTCATTTAACCTGAAGATCGTCTCTCGAAACAGGCCCGCGGTAAATCTTATAACTCGAATCCATTCCCGCACTGTGGCTTTCTACCGGTTCGGGCTCGCGCATAAAATCGGTGCTTTTGTGCCCTATCGTCAGTCTATCGGTGGCACAGGTCTGTTCGCCCAGAAGGACGCGCTTTCCACTCGGACGAGTAGACGGTCATGGAAGAAGATTCGTAGTGATTCCCGAAGGCTTGAAAGGCAGTTCGCGCGGTTTTTTCGTTCTATGTGGCGCCGTGATCGCTACGCGCTCAGACCGTAAATGCTTCGTGGCCGTGCGAGTACCCCTCGTGATGGTCATGCCAATATTTGTCGTTCAAATCATGGTCTCGGCGGGAGAGGGGCCTGGAATGCGTGCGAGCCGGCTTCGGCCTCTGGGTGGCGCAGCGTGTCACGGGTAGCTCATGAGATCAATGACCTGGTTCGAGCCATTGGCCGTCCCCCCGGTATCATTGATGACGTGTTCGATGGTGCCGACTCCGCCCAGGGAGACAGTGAGGAGATCATGGAATTGGACTCCAGAGGTATTGGGGACCTCGAAGGCGTGGGCGTTGACGATGCTCGGGTTGACCTCGAAGAAGCAGTAGGCCCCCAACCCCCAACCTTGGTGGGACCTGACGTCCTCGGCCACTTTGGAGGAGGCGAAGCCGTTGATGCCGTCGTGCGACCACGAGGCCTGATTTGGCGGGTCGTATGGCATCTCGTTCTGGAACATGATTGTAGTACCGTTCTCGCCGTTCCAGATGACCTCGGTCTTCTGGTAGTGCTCGACAAACAGGCCGTACGCTGTGACGTCGTCGCCGTTGACGATCACGCCGGTATCGGCGGTGTTGGCCCTCCAGCCCACTCCGTCGCCGTGGTCAGCCCGCCATGTCGTCCAGCAGGACGTTGTCACTGTTCACCACGAGGCTCGTCGTGGACTTGCCTAGGCCCGCGCCGCCGATGCGGAAGAACACATCCTGGACTGTCGTCGGGTCGGCCGGATCGCTCTTATGGTCTTTCTGGGTGCCCACCTGCAGTAGCACCGGTGAGCTCACAGGGCCGGCGTCGAACAGTAGTCCGGCAAGCTTGACCCCCTTCACATCGGCGACCGACATCGCCACGGCCCCGGTGTCTGGTACCAGCGTGGGGAAGCCCAGTCCCAGCACGACCGTATCAGGGCGGTTGACCTCGATCGTACGGTCCAGGTGGTAGATGCCGGGGGTAAAGATCAGGTTCTGGCCGCTGGCGAGAGCTACGTTGATCGCCTTTGCAGAGTCCGTCGGTTTGGCAATGAAGAAGTTCGTGATCGGGATCGACAAACCGAGGGCCGGTCCATTCCCCCAAGTAATTCCCGAGGAATTCCTTTGCGCCGCCGGGACGAAGACGTTGAAGTTGCCGGCCGGGTCGACGTAAAGGAAGGGCTTCTCCCGGGTCGCCGGACTCTGCGGCAGTGTGGTGTACGGTTGGGGCTTGGGGAACGACTGGGCAGGGGCGCCCACAACGCCGGAGAAGACTTGGTTCCAGACCCCGTTGGTCCACCCACTCCCGAGGACGCTGTTCCTCGTCAGCCACTGCTGTTGAGAGCCGCTGAGCACCTCGTCTTCGATGAGAGAATCCGCGATGAAGCCGCCACTCGAGAAGCCCCCAAACAGCGGCATGATCCAAAAAAGCGGCGTGGCGCCGCTCGGCTGCGTGGCGCCGCTCGGCTGCGTGGCGCCGCTCACGTGCATCCGACGGAAAGGGGATGCCTGAGAAACGGCCCAGCGCTCCGTCTGACCGCTCTGGGGAATGATGTGCATGTTCTCTGCCGAGCGCCAGAAGTTAACGAGGGCGCTGTCGGTGAACACGCCGTTTTGGCCCCCCGGCTCGCCTTGCCCACCGGTGCCCTCGACGTGCATGAGGCCGTTGATGGTCACGTTGTCAGGGGAGAGGCCCAGCCCGGCGACCGAGGTGTAGTAGCCGACCGCGACATTAACATTATAAGTGCCAGGCTTGAAAAGGAACGCATGGCGCGCGGCAGTGAACTGGCTCGAGGGCAATGCCTGCACTTGGGAGACCGCATCCACCGCGCTTTGAATCGTGCTGGCGGGCATGCTCGGGTCGAATACGGTCACGTTCGGTCCGAAGTCGGGCTGCATCGCGTGAACCAGACCGAGCGGTTCAACAAAGAAAAAATAATAGAGAATTTTCCAGGGGGAAATTTTCATATGGGGTTGAAGTTTCTTGCAGTGAGATTGGTGTCAGTGCGGCACGCCCGGAGAACTGTTGCGTGCTAACGAGTGACTCATAAATTTTCTGTTTTTCTGTGACCCGGAATTTTCGATTTCAACAATGCCGTCGTCGTTCGTGTTGGTTCCGACAAAGTCTGACATAATCTTTTGTGCTTTCGTTTATAGGGTTGAGCGTGCCGGAGCGGACCCGTCATGGGCTGAAGTTTTTTTGCCCAAGCTCATTGTTTGCTGACTGCGCTTTCGGCAATTAGATGGCACTAATGGAACTTTTGCAGGGATGCACTCCGATGCCTTACGGCCGTTGTTTCGGTTTTTTTTGTGGTCCGCCGCAAAAATTTCCGGGGGTGCTTCTCGTTCCATGAGATTGGTACAACAGCTCTACTCCGTTGTAATAACATACGACCTGCACATCTCTAATTTATTCCCTCTGGGCCAAGGATTTTTCTTGGTATTGAGCACGTTCGGATGGGCAAGGATGCCGAGTTATAATGAATCCGGTGCTCTATCTGTAGGTTAGTGGGCAATAACTCGCTCACACTGACGGTTCGGGCAAACTCGGGGCGAATTCTGTGAACGCCTGTGCCGAAAGCGCAAGCGGCACGCTTCGTGCAGGAGCGGGTTTATCGCGATCGCGTTGTGGCCGTGTTGCCGGATCGCCACGCACTTGCCTGCTCGCGAAAAATCAGCCTCGAGAAATTGGCCAATGAGAATTGGGTACTCATAAGTCGTAGCACAGCCCCGGAATTAGTGGACGGATTTATGCTGCTCTGCACAAATGCCGGCTTTTCGCCACGAGTTATCAATGAGCCCGCAAGGATGCAGGCCGCGTTGACGATGGTGGCCGCCGGAATTGGTGTTTCCTTGGCGCCTAGTTCCGTTCGCAGCTTTTACCAACCCGGCGTCACGCTTATCCCCATTCAGCCCGACCCGCCTCCGCTTGACCTTGTCGGCGCCCGTCCTGCCGGTGAACCGCCGCCGACGGTTGCAGCTTTTCTCGACTTGCTTCGGCAACAGCTTCCTCGGATTCGGAGCAAATACGCTCACCATCATTCGACCTGAAAGACTATCGTTTCGAAGCATTCATTCCTGGCTTTCAAGATCCCCTGCGACAAATCCTCCCCCGTAGTAATAAACGAGAACTGGCGTGGTGATTGGCAGAGGATCTTCCGTGTGCGGAACCTACCAACGAACGGGGATTTTTCCGGCAGGACCTGGTATGGCGAAATCGAGAGGTGGCGCTATTCGGCAGTAGCGTTAGTTAAATCGCGAAAATACGAGGGAGGGCATTGGAGCAATTTGAGACCAGCTTTGGTCAAAATCGATGAAGCGATTCCTAGAGCCGCAGCCTAAGCTATGACTCATATGAGCACGCTTCAATTGAAAGGTTCTTGGAATGAGCTGAAGGGAAAGCTTAAACAGCAATTCGCTAACCTCACCGATGACGACCTTGCTTTTGCGGAAGGCAAAGAAGATGAACTATTGGGACGACTTCAAAAGAAACTCGGCAAGACCAAGGACGAAGTGCGTCAGATGATCGAGAAGCTCTAGCTCGACAGGTTTGTTGCTTGGAACTCGCGGTTCCTAAATGCGCTGTGTATTTCCGAAGAAGAGATACAAGCCATCAACGCGAGCGAAATACTGTCAATCCAGGGAGTGTCGGGCAAGGAAACACGAAGGAACTGCGAGAATCAGCGATGTGATATCGTCAGATGAGGGGCCGCAAAATACTCCGGCTAATTACGCTTCACCATACTTTGACTCAGTCGACAAACCGTGATGGATCATCGCATCTCCTAGATGGGATCTTTAATCTAGAAATGCCAATCTCCAAACAGGAGCAGGAGAACTCGCGTGGTTGGTTTTTACGGCACGACCGCTATCATTAAATGTCGTATTCAGTCAGGTCGGCGTACAATCGCTCGATTTCGTTAAGGGCCTCTTCAAAATCGCGTTCGAACTCAAGCCCCGCCTCAACTTTGCCGTTGCGAACCGCCTTTTGCACTTCGCGAAGAAGATTTAGAGCCTCTTCGATATTCTGCAATGCCACTTCTTTTTCATGATGATTCATTCCTGAAAATGGCAATTGTGGGCGTTCTCGACATTACGGCGCTCTGCCCTGCACTAGCCTGATGATTAAAACAATCACTGCGATTACGAGAAGCAGATGGATAAAGCCCCCGGCGACGTGGCCTATAAAGCCGAGCAGCCAGAGTACGATGAGAATCACGAAAATAGTCCAAAGCATAAAGTCTTCCGGTAAGGGTGGAATATCCTAACGTAATGTGAGGTTTCCTACGAATAAGAACCCTCCTTTTTCTTTTTGCTGTTGCAGAAGAGTTCGCATGATCTTCGATGCGCGGATCTGCTCCTATCTGAGTGGGCATTCTTCGGTAAACCCAAAGAAAGTCGGTCCTCTTCAATGCCCATTCCATTCGCCTTGCTAGCTGTGTTTCTTCCTCAGATGCCAGTCAGTCGAGTGCCTTTAGCGATTCGGTTCTGTTTTTTACCCAATCCTAGCGGACAACTACATCTCTTCCAGGCAGTGTGACCTTCGAACCTAGTTCCGTTCAACTACGACCGCGCGTGCAAGAGGATAGTCGTTAGTCGCCGCTCTTCCAATTACTTCGCAGGTAGCGATTTGGGTCAAGCACATAAACAGCAGCCCCTGCGATTTTCAGATCGATTTGCTTGGTTCTAGCTTCGATTCCTACACGGAGCCGCATCGACACTGCCGTTTCCCCAAGCGATCATGACGACGCCGCAAATGGTCAGAGTGATAACCTGGACGACACGTTTGTTCCGCTCCGGATCGTAGTTCGCCATGACTAGGTCAGCGAAAGTCCCAAATACCGCCGGCTGCACATCTTTGACGAAGAATATTAGGAAGCCAAAGAGCCCGGAAAGAATGATGGCGGTTCGTGCGGCCTTGTCCAAAGCCGCGACTTTAGTGCGTGCGACCATTTACGTCCTCCATCGAAAGTTATGGTCCAGCAGAAGCGCGAGAAAAGTCAGGCCCAAGCGAACGTCTATGCATGCCTCGCTATCTCAATTGCGTCATCGCCGCAGCTCTGCTGATGACGACTTGAAGTGCAAGCCGACATGCCGCGTTTCGCTGCTCCGATCTCGCACTATGATTGCTCAGTCCGCCTGGCGAGACCAGTCCTCGGAAGACTCCGAAATTAAAACGCTCGGACGAAAGATCGACGTCGAGACACTGTCGTTCGAGAATGGGTGAAGAAAACCAACGTGCCGCACGACGATGATCAAATGGCAGAACTAAAGAAGATGTATGATTGGTACGACGCTCACAGCTTGCTCGGAAGCGCCGTGACGCTTCGGGCCATTCTGGGGCGGAAACCGCGATCGCTTCGTGAATACTTCGTGGAACTAAACGCACAGTCCACCCGGCGGGCTGAATGAAGACCAAGTTAAAAACTCGCTAATCCTGGAGATCTCGATGCCAGTCTAGTTTGATCAATCCCGGTTGCGGTGCTTCTGTTTCAAGAGTTCTATGCCAACATTCTCAACATTAGAAGATAAGCCGCTCACACTCGCCGAGGTGAAGCAAGCGCCCAGCGGCCGTAGCTCCGCCATCTTGCTGATCCTGTTAGCGTTGCCATTTTGCGTTGTTGCTATCGGTCTGAACTTTTGAAGACTGGCCAGAACAATTATATTAGAACCGATAAGTCAGGCCACCGCTCACCGCATTGGAATCATAACCGCCGCGCCCGACATTCCCATCGTAACCGACAAAGCTGCTCCACCGATCGTTCCAGCGAACTTCGATCGCGGAATGGATCAAAGCACTGTCATGTCCGATCCCAGGACCGTGCACTGTGAAAGCGCCATCCGCACCGCTCGCTAATTGGGCAGTAATCGGTAGTGCGCTGTACTTAAATTCGTGTTGCCAACTAGCCCGCAATTCGGGGATCACCTGGAAGGGGCCTACGCGCCACAGTGAGATAAGGCGTAGTCCCAGATTGCTGCGTAATGATTCTTGGGTGTCACTGTGAATATCCAGCGGCGCCAACGAGCCATTTTCCTGGTAACCGGACACATGCACGGCCGTGTACTGCAACGAAGCGATCGGGCCGAGGGTAATGTGGCTACCCAAGTGAAAATCGTACCCGGCTCCAAAAAAGCCATTGAACTCGGCTCCATCGGTGCTTCCGGTCGCGAAGCCCTGCAAGCTCGCGCGCCGAACATCGTAGTTGTTGTAGCCGCCGCCGGCGTAAGCATTGAGGTAAAAACCGTCGGTGAAATAGGTAGCATAGACTCCGCCACGCCCGCTGTTGACCGTCGCCCGACCGCTATCGATTAGGTTGTTGTCAGTGTAAGCGTATCCACCCGCTAGACCGACTGCAAAGTGGTCGGTCACGCGGTAATCGATCCCGATGGTCACTCCCGCGGTAGTGAAATTGTAGCCGGGACTGTTGCTGTCGCCCTGCACATTCACAAAGTCACCGTTACCGGTCACGAATACACCCCAGCGATTCTCTGCCGCTGGCGTTAGGACCGGGTTCTTCTCTATTGTCTTACCACTCTTTCCATCGACGATCGGTGCCGGCGAACCAGCGAGGCTGAGCGAAGAACTGAATCCGCTAAGACCCGACCGAATATCACCAAGGCGGTTCTCGATGTTAGCTTCCTGCACATTGGCAAATGAGAAGCTAATCTCGTAAAGCGAGCTTAGTTCGTCCGGTGCAATTTTATCAAAATCAGCCGAGAGATTAATCGTAGGTTCTCGGTATAAAAAACTCAGCAAGCTGGACTCTCGCGGGTCAGTGGACACGCGGTCCAGAGCATTTGCTACCGCGATCTGATTAGGTGTCTTCGCAAATGGAGTGAACAGTGCGCTCAAGAAATCTAAGATGACCGAATTGCTTCCGTAGAGAAGCTCGGTCCGAAATACACTGAACCCATTGAGGACGTTAGCAAACTCACCTGAAATTCCTCCCGCAGCCGTGACGATGCTGAGTTTGTCGCCTGGCTTTGGCACGAAACCGCCGGTCGGAACTAACTGCAATGTGCCTCCCAGGGTTGCGAGGCCGCTTACATTCAGAGAATCGCGTTGGCCGGGTCCGGTGCCACCGATAGTGAGCAGGAGGGTTCCGCCCGCATTCTGAGTGTAATTGCCGTACACGTTAATCGTCTGCGGGTCCGCTGTCAGAACTCCGTTGTTCAAAATCACATTACCAAACCCAAGCGACTGAGGTCCGTCTACGACTAGCGTTCCACCGTTTATAATGGTGCCTCCCGTATAGGTGTTAGTGCCAGACAAGGTCAGTGTGCCGGCACCGATCTTGGTCAGCGAACCTGAATTGATGATGCTGCCGGAGAAAATTGCATTAAAGCCGTTCGTATCAACGATCCCGCCGTTAGCTAGGAGGGAAATTGTCCGCGACGTGACCAAGTTCCCGATAGCCTTCAGGGTTCCTCCGTTGAAGTCGATGAACTGCCCAAAGCCCAGAGGAGTGAGTGCCGCGTCGCTGGCAACTAGCAGCGGGCCGCCTCGCGATACAATAATGTTCGGTCCAATGAAGGAGCCGAAAGCAAAAGGAAAAACGCCTACCTTGATGGTGTCAATCACCGTGTTAGTGGCCGTAGCGATTACCGAAACGGAGGCGACACCGGCCCCGCCGCTATTCATGGTGCTGTTCGCGACGTAGACAAACTTGCCGTCAGGAGTTACGGCCACGCCTATCGGCGAAATTCCAACTGTGATTAAATCGACTACAGTATTTGTGATCGTGTTGATCACCGAGACGGTGTTGCCGTTAACGTTGCTGACATACACAAACTTGCCGTTTGGAGTGACCGCGACCCCAACGGCTCCGTTTGCTACAGGAATTGAGCTCACCACTGTATTTGTCGCCGTGCTGATTACCGAGACCGTGCTGGCGTTAACGTTGGCGACATACACAAACTTACCGTCTGGAGTGGCAGCAACGCCGACCGGGGTACCAGAGGGAGATCCGAGCGGAATATGCTACAACCACGGTACGCGTTGCGGTGTCGATCACCGAGGCAGTGCCGTCGTTGAAGTTTGCAACGTAGCTGAACTTGCCGTCTGGTGTGAAAGCGACTCCGATTGGTCCGCTTCCAACGGTTATCGGTGGACCTACCAACGTGTTTGTAGCGGTGTTAATCACGGAGACGGTATTGCCAGTAAATGTAAAAAAGACCGAACTTGTCACAAAGGCGTACTTTCCATCAGGCGTGACTGCAACACCGATGGGCCCCGCAGGGACCGAAACAGAACCAACTACCTTGTCAGTCACGGCATCGATCACTGACACGGTACTGCTGCCATTGTTGGCGATGTAGACATACCGACCGTCTGGCGTGACTGCGACGCCAATCGGCATAACTCCAGTCGAAATAGGAGAGCCGACAATTGTATTAGTTGCCGTATCGATTACGAAAACTTTATTCGAAGCAGGGTTTGGGTCGGAGATATAAGCATTTACCTCGATTTGCGCATCGCAAATATGGAGCATCGCTTCGCTGATCAAAGCTGCGAGCAATATGGCCAAGTTATTCGACCCGTGACCAATCTTTCTCGGGCTCTCTACCGATCCAATCTGCGCTGGAACAACGCCAAACGGCGTCCTTCCAATCACTGTTCTATAAGTTCTGGGCAGATGGCTGCTCCTATTAAACACCCGCTAGCCTCAGCTAGTCGCAAGAGTGTATACTGCAGGCTACGGTCAATTTACGGCTTCGACAACGCGAAGACTATCATCTCATAAATACCGTAAAAACAAGGAATATCATTCAGGCTAAGCATCGTCAAGCATTCAACGTGATCGCGCCGTCGACGCCAAAATTAAAGAGTTCGGTTAATTGCTAACCGGTTGCTGGAAGGTCCGTTCGTCGCGAACTCGACTATATTGTCAATCGTAGTTTGCCAAATATGCTCTAGTGAGAGGGTGGCGTTGAGGCGATGCTAGTCGAGAAAAGCTACAATCCGATTAAGCCAATGCAATTGAGCTGGCGCAATCTCGTTTGGGTAGGTCTTTTCGTGGCCTATCGGAGCATAGAGAAACGGCGCGCGTGGTTCAGGTGCCGCTATCAACGCCGACACGAATGAAACTTGAGCGCGCGAGCCGATCGCGAGGCAAACCGGCGCGCGTTCCGCCGATGGGCAACCAGAACGAGCTAGCCCATGCTGATAATGCGGTAACTGGCGGACGTTGAATGTAGAACTCAGTCCGTCTTATAAGCCTCGGCAATCCTGGCCGTATCGTTAAAATTCAGAAATCGCGTTACCTTTCCATTTTGGATCGTAAACACGTGGACCACTGCCACATCGATGCTTTTGTCGGTAGCGATTACCGTCGCGCTGTAACGACCTACCATCACCACTTTATCGTCCTGGGCGATAAATTCCTCAGGGCTCAGCGCCTGGCCTTTTTGAGACTGGGCGAGGGATCCGAAGAACCCGCGGCGAACTTCGTCTGGGGTCTTATAGTCTCCTGCAAAAGGGACAGTTGGAGGAGCGTCAAAACGCCAAACGAAGTGACCAGCAAGGTGGTCGATTATCGTGTCGATGTCTCCTTTGCCGAAAGCTTCATAAAGCTTTTTTACCAGGTCAATATTTTGCTGCTCTTGCATGGGGGGAATGCCTTTCTTATGAGGCAGCAATCGTATAAAAAAAGGCTGCGAGGTACAGCCAATTTCTAAACACACGGATCAGCAGTGCACACTCCATCCTTGCCTCTAGGAGCGGCAGCAACACCGCAGGAATACCTCGGAGAGCAATGTTCTAACGTCGTCCGTAGCGCGAGTTTTCGCATCTGGGGTTTGCCCCCACAGGGCCCGGTGCCTTCCAGGTCATCTCTCGCATTCCAAGCTTGTAGGTCCTCCTGGCGTCCCTCACGCGAACATGCCTCAACCACGGAAATGAGATGAGCACAGAACCAGAAGAAACGGAAACGAACGCAGAGAACCTAGAACGAGAGGATGAAGTTGAGCGAGTCCCCGAAGGAACCTTCGGCGGTACGCGTGAGAGACTGAGGGAGGTCGAGGGAGATGAACTCGGACCGGATAATACAGGAGATCAAGGACACGGCCAGAATTAAAGGTGTGAACAGACCTAGTTTTATCCTCTCCCTGAGCGCTTCCTGATGGCTTCCTCGCTTCGGGCCGAACGTTTCCGCACTTCGGGCAGACGCCTTGAAACGAGCGCCACACGATTAAAAAGGGGACAATCTGAGAGCGTCTTATGAGATGATGCAGCGCTGGCGCGCTTTGCTTCGCCTCAAGCACTAGATCAAACGCGTTTGTCGGAAACTTGCCCGCCAACTTCTGCTAAGCTTTCTCCGGCGGATAAGTTGGGAACTCGTCCTTCGGCAAATTCAATAGAGGGCAGTTTCCCAGTTCCAATACAAAATCCAGTTTCGGTTCCGTGTTTAGATAATAGTGAAAGTCCTCTCTGAACTGTCCTGTCTGCGTCACCTCGATGCCTTTTTCCTTGTATTCCTTAATTACCTCATCGATGTCGTCCTGACTGACGCGCTCCTTAAAGTGATGTAGCCCTTCACCATGTTTCTGAATGAAGGCCTCGTAGATCATCG
>JBEEIB010000434.1:0-3530 GCA_041167675.1 Verrucomicrobiota bacterium | reverse complement strand
GGTCCCAGTAAGGGTGCAGTTTAAGAAGGCCATGGCTAAGCGTGTTTGGGACGCGCTCCACCGCTGCGATCTGTTCGATCGCCCGATCTTTCTCACCAGTCCAAGCGTAGATTTGCGCCAGATTAATGGCGAGCTCCGCGCCGTCGATAGCGTCTTTGGAGATGGGCAGCAATTCACAGGCGCGACGTCCCTCTCGAAGTGCTTCTTTTTTCCTCCCGAGGCCGGCGTCGATCATTCCCAACAGACTGAGGGCAGCCGCGAAGTCGGGCTGTTGTTCCACAGTCTTTTTTATTTCACTCCGAGCGGTTGTAAAAGCGGCTTGAGCTTTCGCTGAGTCGCCCTGCCAACGGGCGACGACACCCTCCCAATAAGCGCGGGGATAGTTGACTCCGGTCCTTACCACGCCCTCGCGCGGATAGTTTGTCAGCGTGCGGCCCGCGGCGGCCGCAGTCCGATCACAGGGAGCATAGAGAAGCGTATCTATATTGAGCGGCAGACCGGGGTTTTCAGCGAGCAAAGTGGCTAGTGTGGTCTGAAACGGCTTGATGTCCGCCCGCCAATCCAACGCAATCAATGCCCGGAGTATGCGGGTTGCCGGATCGCCCGGTACGATCGTCAGTGCCCGATCGTAGATTCGGGCTTCGTCGGCATAGCGACGCTGCCGTTGGTAGTTTAAAGCGAGTTGCTGGAGTTTAAAGAAGTTGCGCGGGTCGAGCTCAAGGGCGCGCTCCATGTTGTGCGTTGCTTCTTCCCAATGGCCTTCGCGGCGATCAATTAACCCCGTGTATTGGAATACGTCGGCGTTGTTAGGCAACGTCTGTCTGGCGATAGCCAATTCGCTTCGGGCCCGTTGGTAATCGCGAAAACCATTGTAGTAATAAATGGCAAGAGCGAGATGAACTTCCCCCGCCTCCGGCTCGAGGCGCATAGCAGCATCCAAGGCTGCCTTGGCCAGACCGAGACGGGCCGGTGTGTGGTCATGGCCCCTAAAGTAAGCAGCGCCATGTACTCTAGAGAGCAGACACCAAGCTTGTAAGAAGTGCGGATCGCGTGTGACAGCTTCGTCGAGCAGTTGGGCTGCTTGAGGCAGCTTTTCCCTGGCATGAATTGGATCCGACGTGTCGGCGAAAAGCTCCTGGGCGCGCAGGTAAAGGTCGTATGCGAGAAGATCCGTTGTGGGTGCTTTCTCGATGGCCGCCTTTTCACTCGGAGAGATTTTGGCTTGAAGCTGCGCGACTATCTTCCCGGCCACCTCGCTTTCGATTGCAAATACATCCGCCACATCGCGATCGTACCGTTCCGCCCAAAGCTGGCTGTCCGTCCGTGCATCAATCAACTGAGCGTTGACACGCACTCGACCACCGGCGCGCTGCACGCTGCCTTCCAACACATGCGCTACGCCCAAGTCGGTGGCGATCTCGCGCAGGTTTCGCTTCGTGCCGGTTTTGTACTGCATCACCGATGTACGGCTAATTACTTTCAGGTCGGCCACTCTGGAAAGGCCAGTGAGGATTTCATCCTGCACGCCGTTTGCGAAGTAAGCGTTCTCTTTCTCATCGCTTAAATTCTCGAAAAGGAGAACGGCGATGCTCTTCTCGGGAATAGCAGCCAGGGCGCTGGTAGCTAGCCCCCCGGGAGCAGGCGCCCTGGTCGTGGGCCGCGAGGCTGGATTGAAAAAGATCAAAGAACTGATAACCAGGGCGATAGCGGACACAAGTAAAATCACTACAAGCGCGATCTTGGGCCAACGAGGAAAAGTAGTTGGACGAACTGCGGAGGCCTGCTTTGATCTTTTTCCTCGCTTGAGCTTCTCAGGGACTTGGGGATTGCCAAGATTCTCTTTGTAGAGGTTAAAAAGGTGTAGGCGCAGGCCGTGCTTCACCTCGCACTCGCCCAGATCGTGCAAGTACGGCTGCCAGTGCCGGTAATCGGCTAAATCTTCAGCCACATGCCCGGACAAAAGAATATGCCCAGCATCGCCGCAATCGACCACACGTTGCGCGACATTTATTCCAGCCCCAGCAAAGTTTGTCTTGTCGTTAACATCGGTGACCCGATTGACCGGGCCGCTGTGAACCCCCATCCGTACCTGAATGTGTGGATGATCTTGCAGGGTCCTGCTAATCTCGAGCGCACACCGCACTGGCTCTTCCGGGCTATGGAAGAACAGGAGCGCCATCCCGTCGCCGGTTGGCACTCGGATGAGTTTGCCGCTTGTTTCCGCCGATCGAAAACATTCGGTATTTCGGACGATTTGATTCAATTCCTGGAGAAGTTCAATCTGTTCGTTGACCAGCAATTTCGAATAACCCACTACATCGATTAACAAGAGGTGCGCGATCTCGAGCGGGAGATCCGGCTTAGTCTCGGAAGACGTATCTGGGCCATTCACCCTGTTGCGAAGATTAGCAATACCCTTACCCGTTATCGAGAGCGAATAGCCTGCATCAGCCCACAAGTGCTGGTTCGCGCCGCCGGGACTAAGGCCGTTGCTTAAGTTTTTCTACGGAAACGGCGGGGCTAAGTTCTCGAAAAGTTTAAATTTCTTTTGGAGCGCCGATTTCACCGATCGGGGACGGTGCGGATATCGGGTCATCGACCCCGGCTCCGCAGCGGTTCAGCGAAACCCAGCTACAACTTCGCCTCTATCGGCGTAGATTCGTGATTGACTGCACTAACCACGGGCAAGAGCAGGAACGGGAGCAAGTCAGGAGCCGATTGACGTCTCTAATCTGATTCACTGGGCCGCTATGGAGAACCCATCCGCACTTGGATGTGTGAATGGCTCTGCAATGCCTGGCTAATCTCCAAACCCACACCGCACCGGCTCTTCCGGACTGCGGGAAAAAAGCAGAGCCATACCATCACCAGTCGGCACTCGGATGAGCTTGCCGCTAGCTTCCGCCGAGCGAAAACATTCGGTGCTGCGGACGATCTGGTTAAGTGCCTGCGGCAGCTCAATCTGCTCGTTGACAAGTAACTTCGAATAACCGACCGCGTCGATTAACAAAAGGTGCGCGATCTCGAGCGGGAGATCCGGCTTAGTTTCGAAAGGAGGAGGTCGGGCGTTCACCCTGTTGCGAAGATGGCAATACCGTTGCCCGTTATCGAGAGCAAATAGCCTGCATCAGCCCACACGGGCTGCGCCTACGCGTGGGACGCCTGTCGGTGAACGAATAATTGTTTCGCGCTGTCCGCAACTAATCCTGGGCCGAAGGCCGCTATATTAAGAATGATCATAATAAGCGCGAACAGATACATTCCCATTGTTACCCCAATCGCAAAGTGCATCCCGCAAATGCAGATCAGCCAAATCTTTCGTGTCTTGTCATTCCAAATAAAAAACGGAAATCCGATTTCCAAGAGACAAATAAATATTCCTGCAACCGGGAACAGGTAGTTCCATCTCACGAGTATCTCCGGATCAATAAGGTTGAAAGGCGGGCGGATGAGAGAGCGCCATATGTTCGAACCATCCCACCATCCACTGCCAAGACATTTTGTCAGGCCACTGAAAAAATAGATGAAGC
>JBEEIB010000433.1:0-14345 GCA_041167675.1 Verrucomicrobiota bacterium | reverse complement strand
CTGATTCATATCGCTCCAACTTCCGACCATTCTATCTCCACCCACCCCATGCATTCCTATCTTTCTGCTCACTGTGCTCTCCAGAGGATAGGTCGCGGATTTTCCGCTCGCCCTTCTCGGGACGGATCCGTTCTTGGCTTCGCCTTTAAGAAGCAGGCTCGCCAATGCATCAGGCCGAATCGAGTTCATCGTTGTCTTGTTTATGGACTGCTCTTTCGCTTCCGGCTGCTCCCCACCCCGACTCTCGACGACGCAGTTGCCTTCCGCTACGGACAGACCAGTGCTTCTGTCCGATGAGGACTTTCACCCCACTGTTGGTGCGTACTCTCAGGCGCACTTCTCCTTTCCCATCGGGAAAAAGTCATCCTCGAAAAATCAGTCTTTACGAATCTCGCCACATTTAATAACATCTTATACATCTGTTAGTATGAATCTGGACGCGATCTATCGAGAGGCGCTGGAGTACGAGAAGGTCGAAGAGCCGACCAATGATCTTATCCACGCCTGGTCGGAACTTGAATATCAGGCGCTTTGGTATTCCGGCACGTTCGGTTCCACCTTTCGCGCCACCAATGGTTCTTCGATCGAAATTCTCCAGTTCGGCTTCTGGAACAAGGAAGCCGGTCCCGATTTTGTACATGCTCTGATTCGAGTCAACGGTATCCAGACTTTGGCGGGAGATATCGAGCTTGATTTATCCGCAGCCGATTGGGAGCGGCATCTCCACGGAGAGAACCCAGCGTTCCGAAATGTTGTCCTTCATGTCTTTCTCAGACGCTCTGGAGTTGCTTGCTTCACCCGTACGATTGAGCATCGTGAGGTTCTTCAACTCGAGCTGACGCAGGATTATCGCTCAATCATCGTCGAAACGGAAATCGATCCTGCAAAACCGGGCGCTTGTTGTGGACCACTGGCTCGATTCCCCGATCAAAAAGTCAACCAAATACTGGAAACTGCCGCCCGGCTACGGCTTGAGCGGAAAACGCGGTTATTGCGACGAGCGGTTCACATTCACGGAATCGATGAAGCATTGTTTCAGGCGCTGGCGACTGCCCTTGGGTACAAATGGAACAAGGTGCCGTTTCTCATTTTGGCGCAGCGAGTCACAGTTCAGCGACTTCGACGCGATTCGGAGGCAGCCGAAGCGATACTTTTCGGATTGGCCGGATTTCTCGAATCGGCCGACCCCTCCAAAAACCTCCTTCTTCCGAATCACTATGCAACGAGCCTGTGGACGCATTGGTGGAAAATACGGAGCGAATTGCACTCTCTGGTATTAGCCGCGGAGCACTGGAAACTCGGCGGCAGCCGTCCTGCCAACCACCCCCATCGGCGGCTTGGAACTTTGGCCGTACTAGCGAGTCGCTGGTCGGAATTTAGAAAGCAATCCAACGATCTCATGAAGGTGTGTGATTGGTTTGAAGATTTGACCCATTCGTTCTGGGACTTCCATTACACGCTTCATTCGAGTGCGAGTTCCGCCCGCATCGGGTTACTCGGTAAAGCCAGAGTCAAAGAGATCCTCGCCAACGTGCTATTTCCATTGGTAGCATTTTCCGGTACGACCGACTGGGAGGCGTATAAATCCGTGCGCGCGGAACTGGGCAATAAACACCTGGAGCTGGCCGGCATCCGTTTGTTTGGCGATCAAGACCGTGCGCGCACCCATACGCGTTTCTTGTTTCAGCAACAAGGTCTATTGCAAATCTTTGAGGATTTTTGTCTGGCCAATCGAAACGACTGCCGCGATTGCCGCTTTCCGCATTTGATCGAGCGCATTCCCACCGTATCGCCTGACTGGTAGGGCAAAACCCGACTCCGCCAAGCCTACGTCGAAATGATCGGTTTTTCGTCGCCGGCGGTCCTCGGTCGCGCCTTCTTAAGGCAAAAGAGCATCCTCTTGCTCGTTACAAGCAACAAGAGGATGCGTCTCTCGCCAACAAATTAGATTCGGTTAGCTGCAACCTTGTGAGGTTCCGCATTCCGTGCACACACCGCACGCTCCCGCCCGAATCACTTTTGTACTACCGCAATGAGAACAACTCACTCCCATATACATGTTTCCCAATGCTTCACGCACCCGATCAGCATGAGTCGCCTGCGCCGAGTGCCCGTGACCACCGTTCCCATTCGTTAGTAGTGGTGATGCTCCTTCCGAATTGGTGCGATTGGTGATCACATCAATAATCTCTTTTTCCGCCGTTCGCGGAAGCTCGGCCACGGGTCGATTCACCGCCTTCTTTTCGATTTCCGATATCTCTCTCATCGGTAGATCCGGCTGAGAACGATTGGGCGAAGTCGCTTCTTTGTAGCCAACGATGAACTGACAACCGAGCCAACGGAAAACGTAATCAGTGATACTGGTGGCATTGCGAATGTCCGGATTCTTGGTGAAGCCACTTGGTTCGAAACGCGCGTAAGCAAATTTTTTGACCAAGCTCTCCAGCGGAACGCCATACTGCAAGGCGATCGAGGTCAGGGTCGCAACCGTATCCATCAAACCACCGATCGTACTCCCCTCCTTGGCCATCTGAATGAACAATTCGCCCGGCTGTCCATTTTCATAGAGACCCACGGTGATGTAGCCTTCGTGTCCGGCGATCTCGAACTTATGGGTAAGCGAGACTCGCGTATCCGGCATGCGCCTGCGCGAAGGCTGGTTCAACGTCACGACTTCCTGCTCCAGTTCCGCAATTCGGGCCTTCAGCGGCATAACCTCATCGACCGCGCCTGTGCCGCGCTCATCCGTACCCATATCTTTCGTCTTTTTCGTATTCAAAGGCGCAGAACGCTTCGAACCATCGCGGTAAATTGCGATTGCCTTTAATCCCAGACGCCAACCTTCGATATACGTGTTCATGATCTCTTCAATCGAAGCGTCGGTTGGCAAATTAACCGTCTTTGAGATCGCACCACTGAGGAAAGGCTGGCACGCCGCCATCATTCGGAGATGTCCCAGATAATGGAGGCTTCGTTTGCCCTTAAACGGTTTGAAGGCGCAATCGAATACTGACAGATGCTCGGGTTTCAGCCCGCTTTGAATGACGCGGTTGCTCTCCGGAACAAGAACATCCTCGATCGTATCATGTTCGTTAATATGCTGCAGAATCTTCTCGGTTGCTTCCGCCGTGTAACCCAGCTTTTCCAGCGCCGGCCTGACGGTCTGATTCACGATTTTCAGCATCCCGCCACCGGCTAAAAGCTTGTACTTTACCAGCGCGATATCCGGCTCAATACCGGTCGTATCGCAATCCATCAGGAAACCAATAGTCCCGGTGGGGGCCAAGACAGTTACCTGTGCGTTGCGAAAGCCATGCTTTTGGCCCAAGCTTAAGGCGTTATCCCAGGCGCGCGCCGCTTCCAGTTTAAGATAATCAAAATCAGTGAAATCCTGGATCTGATCGCAGGTCGTTCGATGCAATCGAATAACTTCTAACATCGACTCGACGTTGTCCGGCAACAGCGGTTTTGGCACACTGGAAGCACGGGCATCCAAGTAGCCCGGAAATGGCCGCTGCTCCTTCGCAATCCTGGCACTATGCGAGTAAGCTTCGCCGGTCATTATCGAGGTAATGGATCCTGCCAAGGCACGAGCTCCATCCGAATCGTAACCCAGCCCGTAGCTCATCACCAGGGCTCCGAGGTTCGCGAAGCCGAGACCCAAAGTCCGAAAGATGTGGCTATTCTCGGCGATTTCTTTCGTCGGATAGCTCGCATTGTCGACCAGGATCTCTTGCGCGGTGATGAAGATTCGGACGGCTGCTTTGAACCGTTCGACGTCAAAGCTCCCGTCCTCACGCTTGAATTTTATCAGGTTTAGCGACGCCAAATTGCAGGCAGTATTGTCGAGAAAGAGATATTCGGAGCAAGGATTCGTCGAATTCTGTCGCGCGGTTCCTTTGCAGGTGTGCCACCGGTGAATCGTGCTGTCGAATTGCATTCCCGGATCGCCACAAATGTGTGTTCCTTCGGCGATCTTGCGCAGCATTGACCGCGCATCTTTCTTCTCGCACGGCTTCCCATCCAGCACCCGCCGGGTCCACCACTCTTTGCCGTCAATGGCGGCGTGCATGAATTCGTCGCTCACCCGCACGGAGAGATTTTCGTTCTGGTACATAATCGACCCGTACGCGTCTCCGTTGTAGCTGCCGTCATAGCCTTGCTCGATCAGCGCCCAAGCCTTTTTCTCTTCCTTGGTTTTCGCCTCAATGAATTCCTCAATGTCCGGATGCCAATCCTTCAACGTATTCATCTTGGCGGCACGCCTTGTCTTACCGCCACTCTTTACGACGTTAGCGACCTGATCATACACCTTGAGGAACGAGAGCGGTCCACTTGGACGACCTCCACCACTTAGCTTTTCCCGGGTACTTCGAAGTGTCGACAGATCGCTTCCCGTTCCGCTCCCATATTTGAATAGCATCGCCTCGCTCGTAGCTAGGCGCATGATATCTTCCATGGTATCCTCGACGGCTTGGATGAAGCAGGCTGAGGCTTGCGGATATTCATATTGGCTGGTCGCCCGTTCCGCTGCTTGCTTTTGTGGATTAAAGAAGAAATTTCCCTGACCGCAGCCTTTGCCAATTCCATACTGCTGATACAAACCAACGTTGAACCAAACTGGACTGTTGAATGCGCCATGCTGGTTCACACAGAGCCAAGTCAGCTCGTTATAAAAGGTTTCTGCCGCGTCCTTGCCTGAAAAGTATCCGTCTTGATAGCCCCAATCCGTGATCGTTCGAGTCACCCGATGCACCAGTTGCCGCACGGAGTTTTCTCGTCCGCCCCGATAGGGATCACTGCCGTTGGCAATGTCTCCATAGAAATACTTCGAAACTGCGATTTTGGTAGCTAGTGCGCTCCAATTCTTCGGCACTTCTACGTTCTCCTGCCGGAAAATCGCTTTCCCGCTATCGTCGGTGATTTCCGCGGTACGCCGTTCCCAATCAATCTCGTCCAAAGGCGAAATATCTTTTCGGCTGAAAATGCGCTGAATCTTGAGACCCTTGTCTTTCGGCCGACGCGTTTCGCGTTCCCGTACTTTCAAATCGCTTGAGTGCACACCTGATTTCGTTTTCATCATGTGGGGGTTTTCCTGCTCAGAGTTCGCTCAGCTACCAATAACTTGTTAACAACGCTCTTTCTTCTGGCCAATATCCTGTGACCTAGTTGTGATTGTTGGAGAATAACCCCATCATATAGGACACAATGGACACCATAAGCACTAGATGTTGTGGGATCAAGAAAAAAGCGGAAAACATTGGATCCTTTCTAGCACCCTACGAGGAAATCCGAGGCCGGCACGAAAAATCGCTAGAAAACGGCCCAAGACGGCACCGATCTGATGCCGTAAAACACGTTTCGAATCGGAAATAACTACCGAAATCCCGTCGGACGCGCATCAACCCTCCTCTCCCGGGTAAGCCTGGAGCTATCGATTGGCCTCGGAGGGGCTACCGACCGGTTCAGGTACCCGCTTTTGATCGTTTCGGGCGACCATCGCCTCCGACGCAAAATCTCTGACCGCTCGGCGAATAGGCTCGTCCACAATCGCTACGTTGGTACCAATTCCGACCCAGTTGAATACTTCGATCACGTCCGACGAACGCATTCGGATACATCCGTAGCTCGCCTTCCTGCCCAAAAACGCTTCCTGCGGCGTTCCGTGGATATAAATGCACCGCTGAAACGCGCGTTTGTTCTCCTGTTCGGTTCCTCGAAGCCAGATTATTCGGCTTATGATCGGATCACGCCCGGGCGCATTTGCTGCCAGTATCTCGCCAGTCGGTTGCCGCCGGTGAAAAACCGCGCCCGCTGGCGCGGCTCCACCAATTTTTGTTGCGACCTGCAAACGACCGAGAGGAGTTTGCCAACTTCCAAAATTATCTCCTTCTCCGTAACGGGACGTCGATATCTTGTAGCTACGATAGATTTTACCGTTTACGACAACAGCCAGCTTCTGATCGTGCACACTCACGATCAATTTTACCTCGGGTTCGGGGGTGGGCGAAGGCGGGGAGACCGCCGAAGGAGGTGGGGCTGCAGCCGACGGCGGCTTTGTTGCGGGCGAGTTTGGTACCGGTCTTACAAATTCCGCTGAAGTCGATTCCATTGCCTTAAGAAGCTTCGGCTGGGGCGAGGAGGCAGCATTCACCACCGTGGGCGGTGGGGCCGCGTCCGCCTTTTGCTTTTGCGGTCTCGGCTGGCCGGACGCGACGGCTTTTACAAGATTCGGCGCGGGCGGACCAACGATCTCCGAGGCATTCGGGGAAAGGGAGGCAATAGCTTTAACGAATTTGGGCGCAGGCGTCGGCGCAGCATTCAAAAGATCGGGTGAATACGAAGCCGCAATCTTTGCCAACTTCCCCGAAGGCGTCGGTTTTACGAGCGCCGTCGAAGATGAAGGTGACACCGTATGCGACGACATTTTCAGCAAGGTACCTTTGCTCGGGCTAGGATTTCCTGCTGGGGCTTGCAAGCCAGTGTTTGGTACGGAGCCGGAGTAGGTCGCGGCTGTCGCGTTTTGATAGACCGCTGGAGTCGGGGTGGGAGAAGCGGTCGGATCGTGCCCGTAGCTGCGGGCAACAAAAGCCGAACAGATCGTCAAACCTACCAACCGTCTCTTAATCATGTACTTCACTCTACAGAACTTCGCGAACGCCAAAGTACCTGCGCACAGCCCGTTCCTTTAGCGAGGTTAAGGCTACATATGCGAATCCTATCTGGAAAAGCATCAGAAAAGGAAGGCTCAGGAACTCACGATTTCCCAAAGCAGTAACCACAAAGTAGCTAAAGTAAATCGCAAAAAGCAGTTCGACGATGGGAAATGCATTACCAAAGGAGGCGTAGCGATTCTTTTTACGTTGTTTTTCGGCCAAAGCAAAGCCGTATTTAGGTGTGCGGGCAAAAGGCGATTCATGATTGAATACGGCCTCCAACACCGCCCGAGCATTGCTTATCGAAAGCCCGATTCCCAGCGCCAGAACAAAGGGAAAGAACAAAATCTCACGTTTCCATTCTTTCGGATAGAGTTCCCGTTGCGCACACAAGTAGAAGACAGCAACGGAGAGAGTCGTCGCCCCAAAAATCGGCAGGTTGATCAACGCACCCTGCCAATCGGTCGCGATTTCGGTACGGCTGGGGTGCAACAGAATGCACAACAACGCGAGGAGTAGATAGGCGAAATTAGATGTTAGATGCACTGCGGCCTCGGCCTTAATCCACCAAGGTAGCCGGCTCTTCCAAACCAGCGGTAGCACCTTCTTGCAAGTCTGAATCGACCCCTTCGTCCATCGATGCTGCTGTGACTTAAATCCGCTCATGTCGACAGGCAATTCTGCCGGCGTAACAAGATTGGAAAGAAAAAGGAACTTTGCGCCATTGAGCTGTGCCCGATAACTCAAATCCAGATCTTCCGTAAGCGTATCGTGCTGCCAGCCACCGGCTTGCTCGATGACATTGCGTCGCCAAAGACCCGCCGTACCGTTGAAATTGAAGAAGCGACCAGTGCGGCTGCGAGCCGTCTGTTCAAGAAGAAGGTGACCATCGAGAAGAATTGCCTGGGCTCGCGTCAGCCACGAATATGACCGGTTGATGTGGCCCCAACGGGTCTGAATCATTCCAATAGCCGGATCAGTGAAGTAGTGAACTGTCTGTTGCAGAATATTGGAAGGAGGAATGAAATCGGCATCAAGAATCAAGAAAAACTCGCCCTTAGCCTGTTTCAGTCCGTGATTGAGTGCTCCCGCTTTGAATCCGATTCGATCAAGCCGATGCACGAGTTCGACCTGAAAACCCAAATGCCGAAGGTGCACCGCTTCC
Organism: Verrucomicrobiota bacterium; assembly: GCA_041167675.1. Lineage (GTDB taxonomy): Bacteria > Verrucomicrobiota > Verrucomicrobiia > Chthoniobacterales > JAFAMB01 > DASTDH01. The sequence goes on along the minus strand of JBEEIB010000433.1, from coordinate 6,524 downwards.
CGATGGGCAATTTCTGTCGTCTCGTCGGTAGAGTCATCAAGGATCTGAATCTCCAATTTCTCTCGCGGATAATCGATTTGGCTAACCGCCGCCAGCAACCGCTTGATGACGTAGACCTCGTTGTAGATTGGTAGCTGGACGGTGACCATCGGCAGCTCCGAAAATCTGAGAGGGGGCCGAGGCGTTCGGTGGCGGTTGCGAAAATAAAGAAAAATTATGAAATAGCGATGAATGCCGTACACCGACATCCCGAGCAGCACAATAAAATAGCAAATTGTCCAAACCAAAGTTCCGTCGTTTCCATGCATGTCAGAGTGATTACTTCTGAGGGTTAGGGCCAGGAGACACGGGCGTCATGATGCTCGTTTGGATCAGACCGTCAAGCGGAAAACCTTGACAGAAAGCTACGAAAGAAGCTGCGTTGGAATGGTGTTGCTCAAGGAAGTCAGAACCGATTGTCGACGGTATTCAGCGATCATCTGGAGTGTGGTCGGAGGAGCCATCTTTGCTGGCACCTTTGGTTTCGCGTCTAACGTAAAAGAAGATCTATCAAAAGATCCCGACTACCGAGAAGAGCTTGGCGTCAATGAATTTACTGCTCCCTCCATCGACAAGATTTTTGCGTCTCTTGATGCCCTTAAACCAATCCCTTTCGACGCGGTGACACGACCGGTCAGTGAACTGAACACTAATGATCGCTCGAAATATGCGCTCGCTTTCGGGGTTCTTATCGGGGACGGATTTTTGGATGTCGCGGCCGAACGGGATCAGGATCTACCCGCACTCGGTCGAGAGCTCATTCGCCGGGCCAAAGGATTGGGTGTGGGCGAGCGGGTAGCGCGGCACAGCAAGCGGCTTCTCGACCTGGCCCAGGTAAGTGCTTGGGATAAACTCCGCAAGGAATTGAGCGTCACCCAGGCCGACGTCGAGAACGCGATGTTGGCGCTGCACGATGAACCGCTGGCCCAGTTACTCAGTCTGGGCGGTTGGCTTCGAGGGCTCGAGATTGGCGCTCAGTCTGTCGTCAAGACCTTCAGCCCGGAACGCGCTGAACGACTCCGCAATCGGGAATTGCTTAATTATTACTTAGATCGCTTAGATTCGCTCGCTCCTCGATTCAAAAAGAATGAGCTAATCCAGAAGATAACGGCGGGATTGCAAAGCGTCCAGCAGTCCTGGAATGACGCTGCTGAGAACTTCGGTCCATCTCAGGTAGCCAGGATCTACGAGACTGCTCGCGATTTGATAAACCAAATCGAACAACCCTCCAGCTGAAGAGCCGGGCAAGGCCTTTCGGCTGGAATCAAAAAATCAGCGGTTGAGCTGGAAAACGGCGCCGGGCAGTTTTCCGCGTGTGGCGTCGGCTTTGGTCGCTTACGTACAAAACATTTTTGCTTTGTGTATTTGACCTTCGGGCCAAGTCCCCGCATAGTTAATAACATGTTATGCATATGTTATCATTATCCGAGGTGATCACTCCCAAGAACGCGGCCGTACTATGAGCAACGCACCGTCTAAGCCGCCCAACGCAGAGATGCGCGCTGCGGTTGACGAGGCCATTAAGGAACTGGAAAAATTGATTTCTGATCCAGCCTCGATCGGTGCATGTCCAGAATTGCCTGGAATCGTGCTCGACCGAATTGTTGGCCGGGCCCTGGACCGCACTTCCGAAGAGTACGAGCAAACCACCAAGGCGTACGGCAAAATGCGAGGCGAATACCTAAAGGCTTTTGCCTTGCACCCAGTCGGAAGATCCCTGTCACTTCTGGCAGTCGGTGCAGACGGAGTACGACTGATGGAGTCAGGTCACAGCCCATCCTCTGTGATGAATGTCACAAACCCTATCAATCAGCCAGTCCGGCTCAAAAGGCAGTATTACAACTGCCATCACATAATCCCTAAGAGTGTGGCCGTAACCGGAGGACGCGCAGCCATTAATCATCCAAGAAATTTTGTCCTCGTAAACACCACTCGCCGCGGCCGCGACCAATCTCAAAACCCACATCATTTCTGGCACGCTCTGTTTCTTCATCCGCAGACCCATCGCACCCTTGATCAATCAAACCCGATTTACATCCCCCGGCCGGTTTTTCCACTTTACCCGCCAATAACCCAGGGATTCAGAAGCCTGGAAGGTTTGCGCAAGCATTTATCTGCGCTGGGTGCGACTCCCCTGCCGGAAATTTGGGAACGGCGAATCCTCGAGTTCTCAAAAACGATGGGGCATAAGCCGTACTTGGTTCCAAAGCAGTTTCATGAAATCACCCAAGGCTTTGGCGAGCTCTTTAAAAAAGAAAACCGTGACCCGGAAGCTAATCAGGCGGTCCGGGATAAACTCGCGGCTAAAGCAGAAGGGCTTGCGGCCGAGTGGCTGCCAGGAGACGCTTGCATTAACGGCAAAACACTAGGACCAAGCCATCAACCGAAGCATCGACTCCCGATAGTAGAATCTGGTCTCACCACAGAGCCGGCCAACAAGATTTCCGAGAACAAAAAACGGCAGGAGAAACGCGTAAGACCGCGCGCACCGACACAAAGGCCACAACCCAGCCAAAGCATAAAAGTTTAACTATGGATCTGAACGAACAGCTTCTTCGCGAATTAAGTGATCTTTTCCTCGGCGATCTTCGATCGTCACGATATTATCAAGGCCTTTCGGCAGATGAGCGGGCAAACCTCGAGAAACAACTCGCTCGAGACGCGGCCAATGGCGTGCGTCCTCTCGTTCCCGGAGCGTCGCCGGATCAGATTGCCAACCTGTGCGCTCAAGCCGAAGCCGAATTAGGCGTGACACTACCTTCCTCTGTTCTTGGGGTTTTAACCGTTGTCGACGGCTTCGTGGAGAATGGCGTTAGTTTGTACGGCGCGGACCGAGACCTGAATGAGGAGGAAACAGTGCCCGGCCTAGTCGCGCAGAATCTCGCGCTCTGGTCTTCCTTCCCTGAATCTGCTCAAAAATACCTTTTTGTGGGCGATTCAGAACTCTGGTTTTTCGCCTATGAAATCTCGAACTCAAGCTTTGTGGCGCTCTCCCATTCTGCGATAAGCCCGGTTCATCGCTTTTCCGGAATAGAAGCGCTAGTCAACGATATGCTGGCTCAAGCTCTTGGCCATTTCGACGAACATTCCGAAGACACAAAGGGAACTCTCCAGTCACAACCGCCTAAATTACCCGGTACCGATTTCTCTCTAAATTGATGGATGATTCTTTCAGCGAAACCCGGATACGGGCCTCGAAAGACGAATTTCTCGGCGTTTATGGCACTTTGAGGAGACGTTCACTTTTCCGTCGAGGACCATCAATAGCAGTTAAACTCCGTTTCTTCTGTTCCGGACGCCTTCGGGGCAAATTATTCTGTCAAGGAAGTTACCCTGCGGCGGTTCGAGACTCCGGAATCATCCCCATCGAAGTCTTTCGTGTGCTCGATCCAGCCGTCTGGAATGACCTTGACCGGTATGAAGGATGCGATGTCGCCCATGAACCAAGTTCGCTGTTCTATCGGCAGAAAGTACGGTTACTGCGACCCTCTTTGGTCGCCTGGGTCTACTTCCTCGGACAGCGCCAGTTCCGTGGAAAGCTAATAGGCGTATCGGCGCCACCAACGAATAATGTTCGATTTGAAGGCTGGAGATTACGGATCACTGAACCGATCGAGCAAAGGCTCTCATATCGGTGTATGGTCGCGGCGAGGACAAAGAACATTTTATCCCGTTGTTCGCTATAACTGGCGTGTCACTGAAGAAAGACGACGCTGATCGCCGCGAGTCGCCAATCCGCTTTGTAAACGAATCGCGACTGCGTTGTTTTGGGTATTCGGTATGATGGCAAGAGAAAGAGACGATCTTTTCACTCGCGAAATGCCAGCCAGAATCTTTGGGGACGGCTCACGGCCATGCCGAGGGAGATCAGTCTGCTGCTGTATAGTCTGTCTTATTGAACAGAGTGTCGAAGGCCTCCAGTACAATCGCCTTATTGTTTTCTGCTTTTGAATCGTCCATTATTATTTCTGCCTTTCCACGAAGTTGTTGGTTGTTAATCCCAGAGGTGTCCCAGACGAGGGCTGCTGGAGCGCTTCGGCAGCGAGCCGCTGCATTTTGGGATTAGCTAGCTAGCGTTCCGGCGTCGGAAGAAAGAGCTAGCGAACGACTTAGATTTGCGCTCTGCCACCATCAACGAATGGTTCGATGCCCGTGACAAAACTGGAGTCATCCGAGGCCAGAAATAGCGCCGCCTTGGCGATTTCATCGGGTTTCCTGAGCCGGCGTTTAACCATCATCCAGGCGGCAACCCGATCAATTGCGCGGTCAGTTAGCTCGTGCGTCTTTGCGCGGGCTGCCAAGAAAAACGCCGAGTCCAGTTGACCTCGAAGGCCGGAAGCATCCAGGTAGCGGTCAAGGATTTCTTCCAATTTGTGGTGGACTGGAATTTCCTTTTCTTTTCCGCCTTTTTCACTGAATCGGAGGACAAAACGTTTACTTTAGAGTAACGTTTTTGTTTAATCTCGGCGTGTCCGGCTGGTGCCGCCCCCAGCACTGGCTTAAAAGCGACCAAACTGACGATTGAGTTCTGCGGCTTTTTGCCGATCTTCAAACCGAGTATTCTTCGATCTTGAACCGGCAACGAGATCCCGCTGTAATTTTCTGACCGGTTGCGCTTAGCCACTGTTTCGCTCTTTCCGTTTCGGGGCACAGGCTCTGCACTGTAAGCCAGAAACGCGGAGAGTGATCGGGCGCCGCGAGATGGACGGTTTCGTGGGTCACTAGGTAGCGCGGCACAAAGCCTGTCGTTAAGATGATCCGCCAATCGACGATGCTGCCATAGCTTTAGCGAAGGCGAAAGCCTTGGCGAAGTTTGGTTTGGGTGAAATCTCTAGCGTCTTGGCGGGAGTTTGCTTCGTGCTGGGTGCGGGTGTTGCGCCCGACGGTTCGGCGGAATCCGTAATCGACGTAAGACCCGAGAGGATCAGCCCCGACGTTTCGGGGGTTTCGACCACTCCGAACGCGTTTTCTACGGGGCGCTTGCTGAGGAATTTAGTCTGAGTCCAAAGCTCTTTCGGAATTCCGGCCATCCGGATCAGTGCCAGCCCTGACGTAACGTCTTCTCGAACCACCTTCACTATATCTCCCTGTAGTAGGTAATAGGCTCGTTGTTGCTTGATCATTTCAAGCTCCGTCCCCGTGTTGCGGCTCTTGATGATTTGTCGCAGGTCGTCTTTAGAAACGCAGGCGTACGGGCCGTCGACAGTCACCCAGCGATATCCTTTAGCGACAACATCATTATAGTTGATCGTTGAACGAGCTGATGCCAAACCAGCGATGATAGCCGCTAGCGACAGCACTATTCGTACTTTCATGGCCGGAAGCTGGAAAGTCGTCGTCGGATCAGACAAGTTCCGTGCGGAGAGTCACCGACGCCTGGATTTGGTTTTGCAGCCTTTTTTTTCGCACAAAGGGAAACCAACTCCTGTCCACCCGGCAGCAAGTCTAGCTTCAAACTTGATATTCGGAAAGAAAACCGCCGATCCAAGCTCTCTCTTTGTGGCGAGAACCGGCGGTTCTTCCCTGCTTTTTCCAAGTCAGCGTGTTTAATTGACTTTAACTTCAATGAACTTCGGTCTGACCTGTTCACTCTTCGGCAGATGCACTTTCAACACACCATCTTTATAGTCCGCACTTACTTTGGAGCCATCTGTACCTTCAGGAAGTGCGAAACTTCGCACGAACGAACCGTAGGCACGCTCGACCCGATGGTATTTTTTGTCCTTCTCTTCTTTTTCGAATTTCCGCTCACCGCTGATAGTTAATGTCCCATTCTCCACAGTGACCTTTACGTCCTCCTTTTTGATCTCCGGCAATTCCACTTTGATTAGATACTCTTTGTCGTCTTCAGTAATGTCCACCAAAGGCGCCCACGCGCTGGTAGTCATGGTCTCATCACCGCCACCACGCAGGGCAATACGACCGAACCAAGGACTCAACCGATTCTGAATGTCTTCCAAGTCGCGGAAGGGATTCCATTTCGTCAGGGTACTCATACATTTTTCCTTCGGCAGGATGTTTGCTTCACCGTGGCTCGTCCCGCCATCCTTCGACACCTCCGGCGTAAACTCACATTCGGGTCTCTCAACTCATGATAGTATTGCCAGGAGTTTATTCCGTGCGGATCTTGCCAAACATTTTCGTTTATTGGCAGGGAAAATAAGTGCCGATCGACACATGGATTTAGCCAAAAAAGATGAGTCATTCACAAATGCGGTTGGTTGCCGTCGATGTAGACGGAACGCTTCGCGATAGTTGCCACCAGCTAAGATCCGCCGTGAGAGACTCTTTTGGAGGAACTGGCGACTTCCGGCGTTAGAATCGTTTTAGCCACGGCACGCGGTCCGCAGGCCGTCGGCCTGATCGCGGGGTCAATTGAGTTTCTCGCCCCTGTTAGCAGGACGCGGGATGAGATTTACCGATTGATCGATTCGCAGCTCAAGGACGCGCATCCTTTGCTGGAAATTGAGTGGCGATGTGAGGAC
>JBEEIB010000432.1:0-24201 GCA_041167675.1 Verrucomicrobiota bacterium | reverse complement strand
ATCGCTTTGGCATTTTGTGCATTACCCCAGAGAACAAGGATAACGTTTGGATTCATTTTGAAGCTGGCAGCTTATGGAAAGGAGAAGGATCCACTCGCGTCTGTCCGCTTTTGTTTAATAAAGAAGCGGAGATCACCGGCCCATTAGCTCAACTTCAGGCGATTGAGCTTGAGAAATCTAAATTTTTTCAATTGATGTCTGAGGTAAATAAGCTCGGCTGCGAGAAGTCCATCAGCGAATCCCTTCTTCAAAAAAGCTTCGATCGTGTTTGGGCGGACATCGAAAAAGACGTTTCAAAGATTAAGAAGCCGAGCACAGCGTTACCCGTCAAACGAGACCCCGCCTCAATATCGAGGAAATCCTCGAAATTGTGCGCTCGCTCCAACGTGTACAACAGGAAGAAAAGGATTTACAAAATTTACAATCCAACAGGGCAATAACGGAAGCAATTAACGCTATAAAACACGCCGTCGCCGTACCGAAAGCTAGCCTTTCTGGCACGATCACCGGAACGCCCATAACCCGTGGCAGTTTAGGGACGTCCTTCTATGGGGGAGACCTTTCTGAGAAGGCAGATAAGGATACCAAGTCGTAATCTCTAAGGAATTTAAGGTCACTGGTCCCGCCAGAGCGAGGCTACGGGGTGCGGAGGCGAGTGGGTTCAAAAAGAGTGTGACACGGCGTGACAAACTTAACTTGAGAGTTCTCGCTCACCCTAGGGAATTGCTACATTCTGCAACGCATTTCTCTCAATCCCTTAAGCCGGCGGTATACGATTGAGATCCACAATGCCAACTTTAGCCAAATCCCGTTTTGTCGCGCCTTTTAGATTCTGGCCTGTGAATCAACGGTTACGTATGCGATTTCAGAAAATCCTTGGCTTCTTTCATGCCGCTCAGATCACCAAATGCTTCGGCGCCGGTTCGGCTTTGTTCCGCGAGTTTTTTTGCTTCGGCTGCTTTGCCCTCATCCGCGTACCATTTCGCTAGCGTCAACTGAGCAGCGTAAAGTGCCCGGGGACTGTTCCCCGATTTGGCTAACAGAAGCGCCTGCTCGATCAGCTTGATTGCTTCGGTCGAGTTCTTTTGTTCCGCTTCAAAATCCGCTAAGGCGATTAAAGCAAACGGCACGAAGACGTTCATCTCGTTCCGTTGCCGCAATTGAAGTGACTTTTGGAAGTTTGCTCGAGCCGCATCAATCTCGCCGGCGGTTTGCTGCAGGTAACCGATGTGTCTCACGACGAACGATTGTATGCGTTCATCGCCTGTCTTCTTGGTGAGTGCCAGCGCTTGCTCGAAGATCTGGCGCGCTCGCTGATTCTCGTCTTGCATCTGGTCAACCAACCCGCGATAAAACATCGCCTCGCCGAGTCCAATTTCATCTCCTAGCTCTTTGTAAATCTGAAGTGCTCGATCGAAATCCTCAGTTGGTGGTCCCCAGTCTTTGGATTTCTCCAGCGCCTTCCAATAGGTGGATCGGCCCTCGGCCATTTCCAATGTCGCGAGCGCCCGTTTGTCGTTGATGGCCTGCGCGGCAGAACGAGCTTCCTCTAAGGCGGCAACTACCGACGATTCATCTTTGTGAAAGTAGGTATTCCGATCCGACGCAAGATGCGCCAACTCTGCTTTGAGCCGCGCTGCTTCGGCCGCATCTTTCGTTTTGGTCAGCTGCTCTTGAAGAACTGCTTTGGCGTCGTCCCATTTTCCAGCCTCTGCCAAATGCCGCGATTGCTCGGCCACTCTGGTGAGCAAGTCTGCTCGGCTCGTGTGTGTCGCCGTGGAGTACCCAAGAACAAACGTAGTCACCAGCAAAACCGAGAAAATGTTTCGAGCAAGCATGGATGTTTCCTTCAGATAAATACACGCAGACTAACCAAAAAGTTGTAACAAAATTCGCGCTTGGGTAGGGCGAAACAAGTCGTTGAGCGACAGCGAGACTGAGACGTGTGAGCCAAACGGACCGACGCAAGGCTCACAGATCCTGCTGTCGCTGGATCTGTTTCGCCCTACCATCACACGCCCATTCGCGTCTACCGCGCCCTGTCACCCGACTTCTGTATTCTGGCTATCATTTCTCGAATCGAGTCGAGCGCGATCGGATCTTCCAATGTCGTCAAATCACCGGTGTCGCGTCCCTCCGCAGCGGCCAGAATCGCACGTCGCAGGATTTTGCCAGATCGTGTTTTGGGTAGCGCACGAATCAGGTAAATGGCAGCCGGCCGGGCAAAGGATCCGAGTCTCGACACCACCGTAAATTCAATTTCTTTCTGTAATTGGCTCTGTTTCTCTTCGCCTTCGAAAGCCTCGGCTTGTTTGACCACAACGAAGCAATGGACGGCCTGGCCGCGCAATTCATCCTTCGCACCAACCGCGGCAGCTTCGGCCACGGCTGGATGAGAACAGATGGTTTCTTCGATCTCGCGGGTCCCCAACCGGTGGCCGGAGACATTGATCACATCGTCGGAGCGGCCCAGAATGAAGAAGTAGCCATCTGCGTCTTGGATTGCATAATCAAACGTGGAGTAGAGCTGCTCTTCGGCAAATTGGCTGCAGTAGTGCCGGGCGAATACTTCGTCATTTTTCCAAACGGTTGGCATGCAACCGGGTGGCAAGGGAAGACCCAGTGCTAGAACGCCTTTTTCATTTGGGGAGAGTGTCTTGCCTGATCCTTGGTCAACGATGCGAGCGTCGTAGCCGGGCATGGCGATTCCGGGTGAGCCTGGCTTGATTTTGGGTTCCTCGAGCCGCGGCAGCAACGCGAGGATCGGCCATCCGGTCTCGGTCTGCCAGTAATTATCGATCACTGGAATCTCTAACGCCTCGTGAATCCACTGCCAGGTTGGTTCATCCAATGGTTCGCCAGCGAGAAAGAGATAACGCAACGAGCTTGTGTCATACTTCTTGAGATAGGCCGGATCCTGTTTTTTGAGTGTACGAATGGCCGTGGGCGATGTGAACATGACCGTGGGCCGGAACTGCTCTACGATTTTCCACCAAATTCCGCCGTCCGGCCGAATTGGTAATCCTTCGTAAAGAATCGTTGCCATTCCATGAATCAGCGGACCGTATACTCCGAAAGAATGACCTACCGCCCAACCCACATCTGCGGCCGTGAACATCGTTTCGCCGGGATTTCCGGAGAAGATGTTTTGCATGGCTAGAGCGAGGGCAACCGCGTGACCACCGGTGTCGCGCTGGATTCCCTTTGGCTTAGCTGTTGTACCGGAAGTGTATAGCAGATAGCACGTCTCAGAACTCTCGAGCCATTCGACTGGTACCTGGCCGTGCAGGTGGGTTTCACGCAATGTCGCGTAATCACGATCGCGGCGTGGATCGGACGGCATATCGGGATCGAGACCGCGCGCGCAGACGAGGACATGTCGCGGCGGGCGTGCAGCCAGGGCGACCGCCTCGTCGGCAAGACGCTTGAGGGGGATGAGCTTGCCGCCACGTAGGCCGGCATCGGCCGTAATCAATACGCTCGCTTCGGCGTCATCGATACGGGTGGCCAGGCTGGCGGGCGCGAATCCGGCAAAAACGACCGAATGGATAATCCCAATGCGAGCGCACGCCAACATGGAAAAAACGGCTTCGGGAATCATTGGCAAGTAGATGATGGTTCGATCGCCGCGTTTCAAACCGAGCGACTGCAGTACGGCCGCAAATGCGGTTACTTCGTCTGCCAGTTCGCGGTAGGTAAAAGAACGCTGCGTGTCCACTTCAGTGGAAATGAAATGCAGAGCGACTTGATCTGCCCGATGCGTCAGATGCCGATCGATCGCGTTGTAGCAAAGATTGGTTTCGCCACCGACGAACCACCGAGCAAAAGGCGGCCGAGTAAAATCACAGACTTGATGGAACGACTTGTGCCAAAAAATGAGTTCTGATTGTTCTGTCCAGAACTGATCGCGCTCAGCGAGTGATCGGCGACAGAACGCTAGGGTTTTCTCGGGGATGCTCATTGGGGGGGTAGGACAATGACAGATAACAAATGAAAGATGACAAATCCACCCTTCGATCGGGGCTAATCGAACCTATACGACCCATAAGACCTATAAGACCTATGCGGACGCGCAAGAGCGCATCCCTACCTAGAACAACGTCGGTTCCGGTTCAGAAATAATACTCTGATGACTCAGCAAATGGTCCGTGATTACGTGGTGCAGTTCCTGGATTCGATCGAGCAGTTCACCTATAAGCGCGATGAGTTGATCGCTCCGCACTACTTGTTCGGTATCTTCAACCTCCGAGACGAAAAATGCATACCAATCGAGGCGGCGAACCTGCTGAATAATTCCCTGCAGATACGTCAAACCCGATTCGGCATTGGCGGAAGCGGCAGGAAGAGAGGCACCAAGGAGTTTCGCGCAATGCTGAAGGCAAAACATGACTGAACGAGGCATCTCGGAATTCTGCCACAGAAATCCAAAGACTGATGCGGGCTCAGATCGAGCTTGATAAATCCGTCGATAAGCGTCGCGACAGGCGAGCAAACGAAGAAACGCTGATAGTTCAATATCCAATCCCTGACGGGTTCCAGCTCGCTGTTGAATGGATTGCGCTATTACATAAGTCGCGTTTGCCGTGCGAACCGCCCGCTCGAGGTAGAGTCCTAATTCGCAGAAACGCCAGCCGTCGTCTGCCAACATCGTTTGTTGAGCAATCGCAATGAACTGCGGTACCAGCGAGAGCACCGATTGCGCTAATCGCCTCGTCTGGCGGCGAGCGTCGGTATCGCTGATGCGAGGTTGGATGCGTTTGCGGTCGAACCGGCTCTGCAGCTCGGAGAGTACTGCCCAGGCTTCCGGACTGATTGCTTCTCGAAGAGAATTTGCATTTGCCACACCCATGCGAATCATCGAGGCGATCGAACCAGGCTGATCTGGCTCGAGAACAAGCCGATACCGCTCCCGGACGTTGCTGATTCCGCGGCGACCACGCTTGCCAGGAGTATCGAGTGGCGGCAGCAAGCGGTTCCAGATCGGTCGATACAGTTTGCGCTCGATCGCATTAAGTTCTTCCATCTCGACCGTCTCAACGAATTGGATCATTCGCGCCACTTCCTGCGAGCGTTCGAGATAGCGACCGAGCCAGTAAAACGCTTCGGCCACTCGGCTGGTTACCCGTCGCGATAAGAGAACCTGAGCAGGATGAAAGTTGGGCAGAGTCGATTTCACCTGGCTGGGCGAGCGCAGCACCCAGGTATCTTTCCCGCCTCCTCCGAATTCAGATTCGGTTCGCGCTTCCGGCTTGGCTGAGAGGCGGGTCAACGCCCCCGGAAAAAGATCGAGCTTATCGCCATTTCGCATCCCATAAATGATGTGATCTTGCAGGCGTTCTACTTGCCGGTTCTTGACCAAGCTAATGGTCTTGGCCGCATCTTCTCGCGGTTGCGCAACGAACAGGTGGGGCGTTTTCCTGACAATACTACGAAGCTCGTCCGCGCCGCTTTCCAGATCCTGAATGGAAAAAAATCGTTCGCCGGTGAGGGTTCGAATTTGGAACGATTCGGTATTTTCCAATACAAGCTCGCGTTGATCTATGTCGCCGAGCCAATAGGTCTGGATTGTTGGCAAGATTGGCCATTCACCGAGGTAATAGCGAATGATAATACTCGAGAAATGCAAAAGACTGCGATCATCAGCGAGCTGAGAACCGACCGGGTTGACTAATGTAACCGTACCTTTCCGGACGCAATGAATGAGTCCCGGGACGCCGATTCGACTGTCGGAATTGAAAACGAGCGGATCGAGCCAAGGGTCGGCTACTCGGGAGTAGATCACATCGATTCTCTCCAGGCCAGAAACGGTCTTAAGGAACAAGGAATCGTTCAGTACCACCAGATCTCCACCCTGGACCAGCGGAATCCCCATGCGACGCGCCAGAAAACTGTGTTCGGAGTAAACGGCGCTGGCGACCCCCGGGGTTAGCAGGACTACCGAAGGTTCGCTCATTCGGGCCATGCTCCGCAGGCGCAGCAGAATTTCAGTCGGAACGTCTGTCATCGGTTCGATCAGAAGATGTTCAAACAGGTCGGGAACCACCCGCGCGAGAAGCCGTCGATCTTGCATCATATAGGAGATCCCGGAGGGATGACCGAAGTAATGATGTTTTACCGTAAGTCGCCCATCTGGATCCCGGTAAAGACAGAGCCCATTTAAATGCAGATAACGTCCAGTGGTCGGTTTCAGCCCAACCGCGCTCCGCTGAAACTGGGGGCTGCCAAGAATGAGAGGTATCGGCAAGATGCCTTCCCGGAGAATTTCTCTTTTGCCGTAAACGTCCTGCAAAAGGAGCTCGAATGCCTGTACCCTCTGTTGGAATCCGCGCGTAATTAGCTCCCATTCTTCTGGAAGAAAAAGGTGTGGCAGCAAATCAGAGAACCAGGTATTTGCCCGGTCAGTTTGAAAGCTTCCAAAGGTGATGCCGAGCTCCCGCAGACTGGCATGGAGACGCTGTTCCAGCTCGTGGAGATGGGATGGGGTGTAGCTCTTTAGTTTGGCCAAGAGAGCGACGTACTGCGGTCTCGTATACCCTTGGGTATCGAAAACTTCATGCCATTGTGTGACTACGGGTCGGTCATTCCCAACCATTTGGAGTCTTTTGCGTTAACCGCAATCAGGCACGGGTTCAAGCGGTGAAATAGCCGATAACCAATAGCCAATAGAAAAATTGGCTACCGCGATCGACTAATGGCTATCATCGTTGGGGTTGCGGATTACGAAAATGCAAGACATTCTACGAGCAGTGAATCCCCGGTTTTTCAGACCTCAACTCTTCGCCTGAATCGCAATGGGCCGCCTGCGGCGCAGCCCTTGTCGTATCCAGCCCTCTATGCAGCACATTTACAGTGACCCGACTTTCGAAATGGCTTGCGATCAATTTCACTTGATCGCGGACTACCTACAGATTCCGGATAATCTCCGAGAACGCCTGATGTATCCCAAACGATCGGTCGCCGTGGCCGTGCCAGTCCGAATGGATGATGGCTCGACCAAAGTGTTTCAGGGTTACCGGGTACAGCACCACCTCTCGATGGGACCGACCAAAGGTGGTACCCGCTTCGCACCCGGCGTCACCCTCGGAGAAATCGCTGCTTTGTCGATGTGGATGAGTTGGAAATGTGCCTTAACCGGTCTCCCATACGGCGGTGCGAAAGGTGGAATCGATTGTGATCCGCGAAAGCTCTCCACGGGCGAGATGGAACGCCTATCCCGGCGCTACATGCAGGAAATGATCCCTTTCATCGGACCTCACACCGATATCATGGGTCCGGACATGGGAACAAATGAACAGATCATGTCATGGTTCATGGATACCTACTCCGCCCATCAAGGCCATGCGGTGCCCGGAATTGTAACCGGAAAGCCGGTCAGCGTCGGTGGAACCTATGGTCGTCGCGAATCGACCGGACGTGGGACGGTCTATTTGATTGAGCGGGCCGCCCATCAGTTGAAACTGAAATTGTCGGGCGGAACGGCGGTAATCCAGGGCTACGGAAACGTTGGAGCGGTCGCCGCCCGCGGCCTCGCATATAAGAATGGCATGAAGATCGTCGCGATTAGTGACATTTCGGGAGCTTACCGTAACGATGACGGCCTCGATATCAAAGAGGTAGACAAGCACGTAGAGAAGTATGGCGCACTGGCGGGACTTTCTGGTGCAGACTCAATCCCGGTTGACGAATTACTTACCACTCCGTGCGACGTGCTGATTCCGGCGGCCGTCAGCGGTGTCATCAATCGAGGCAACGCCGCCAAGATCCGATGCCGAATTCTGGCGGAGGCAGCGAACGGTCCAACCACGGTCGATGCCGACAAAGTGCTATTCCAACGCTGGAACGAAATATTCGTCCTGCCGGACATTCTCTGTAATGCCGGCGGCGTCGTCGTATCGTATTTTGAATGGGTTCAGAGCCTGCAGAGTTTTTTCTGGAACGAGACCGAAGTGGTGGATCGCCTCTTCCGGGTTTTGGAACAATCCTTTGGGGCAGTTATCAAGCGGGCCAAAGAAGAAAGGATCCCCCATCGGCTTGCCGCATTAGCGATTGGGGTGGAGAAGGTGATGCAGGCGAAGAAGGTCCGCGGTCTATTTCCGTAAAATTAACCTCAGAACAACTTTCGGCAGTGTCATTTGAATTTCCGCGTAAGCTTGATCTAATTTTACCCACCCCACGGAAGGCGGGCGCATATCAAACGACGCTTTTGTCCCAATAGCATTTGCGCCCACCGCTTCACTGCTCATTTTTTGACTTCGTATGCAGATTCCGACTAGCGAAACGCAGGATGTCGCCAAACCAGCCAGTTCGGATTGGTTCAAAGGCGCAATAATTTACCAACTCCATATCAAGACTTTTTGTGATGCCAATAACGACGGCATCGGAGATTTCCAGGGGTTGCTCAGTAAGCTCGACTACTTGCGGAACCTCGGCGTTACCGCGATCTGGCTGCTACCGTTCTATCCCTCCCCGCTTCGGGATGATGGCTATGACATAGCAGACTACTATAACGTGCATCCATCGTATGGAACGCTGGATGACTTTCGTCAGTTCCTCGAGGCGGCCCACGAAGCCGGGCTCAAGGTGATCACCGAACTGGTATTGAACCATACGAGCGACCAACACATTTGGTTTCAACGATCGCGCCGGGCGGTGGCGGGCGATCCGTGGCGCGATTATTACGTTTGGTCGGATGATCCGAATAAATATCAGGACGCTCGAATAATTTTCAAGGATACTGAACTGAGCAACTGGACCTACGATCCGGTCGCCAAGTCGTATTTCTGGCATCGTTTCTATTCGCACCAGCCCGACCTGAACTATGACAACCCGGAAGTCTGTTCGGCAATGTTCAAGGTCGTGGATTTCTGGCTCGATATGGGGGTGGATGGACTTCGACTCGATGCAGTGCCTTATCTCTTCGAACGCGAAGGAACCAGTTGCGAGAACCTCCCAGAGACCCACGAGTACCTGCAGAAGGTCCGAGCTCATATCGATGAGAAATATGTCGACCGGATGCTCTTGGCGGAAGCCAATCAGTGGCCGGACGATGCGGTGGCGTATTTCGGGACCGGAAATGAATGTCACATGGCATTCAATTTTCCGATCATGCCGCGAATCTACATGTCGCTTCACATGGAAGATCGCTATCCGCTCGTAGATATCCTCGACCAAACGCCGAATATCCCGGAAAATTGCCAATGGGCGATTTTCTTGCGCAATCACGACGAGCTAACCCTCGAGATGGTGACGGAAGAAGAGCGCGACTATATGTATCGAGTCTACGCCCGCGATCCCCGCGCCCGCATCAATCTTGGGATTCGCCGGCGGCTTGCTCCGCTCTTAAGCAACAATCGGCGTAAGCTTGAGCTGATTCACGCAATCCTCTTTTCTATGCCAGGAAGCCCGATCCTATATTACGGGGACGAAATCGGGATGGGGGACAACATCTATCTCGGCGACCGCAACAGCGTGCGCACGCCAATGCAATGGAGCGCAGATAAAAATGCCGGTTTTTCCCGAGCTAATCCGCATTCCTTGTTTTTACCGGTCAACATCGATCCGGAGTTCCATTATGAGGCGGTGAACGTGGAAGTGCAGGAAACCAACCTCTCCTCATTTCTCTGGTGGATGCGCCGGATCATCGCGATGCGGAAACGGTTTCCGGCATTTGGTCACGGTGATTTTCGGATGCTTTTCCCTTCGAATAATAAGGTGTTGGTATTCACCCGCACCTACGAAACACAAACAATCTTGGTGGTAATAAACTTGGCGCGTTTTACCCAAGCGGTGGAGTTGGATCTCCAATCCTGGGTAGGCTGGACCCCGGAGGACGCGTTTGGCCATGGCCGGTTTCCGGTGATTCGGGACACGCTCTATCCCATCACTTTAGGTCCAACCACATTTTATTGGTTGTTGCTAACTCCGCCGGAGGTGGGTGTTTCCGACGGCGACAAATATCTTCCGACGATCACTTACAATGGGAGCGGGTCCTGGTGGTATTCGCCTGCCGGTGCGAAATTTCTTGAACGTGATCTCATCCATTACATGCGCGGATGCCGATGGTATCGCAGCAAGTCGCGCAGCATTGTCAGTACAACGTTGGTTGATCTAGTGGAGTTGGGCTCGGAAGATTCAACTCAGTTCCTTCTCGTCGGCGTGAATTTTTCGGAAGGAGCGCGTGATCTCTACGCACTCCCGGTCAAGGTGGTCTCGGGAGACGAAGCGCGATCGATCGAAGTCGAATATCCGGGTGCAGTCATTGCCAGAGTTGGCGCAGAAGGCGATTTACTGGTGGACTCCGTTGCCTCGACCAATTTCCACCGCGCGCTTTTGAAATCGATAGTTTCCGGAGGATCAGTCTCCGGGCGAGTCGGACAACTTAGCCCGAGCCGCTCTAAACGATTGTTGGAGATGGCCGACGACGGGCTTTCGGAGATCTCTAAGGCGTTGAAGGTGGAACAGAGCAATAGTTCAATTATTTACGGCGAACAGATTTACCTGAAGCTGTTCCGAAGGTTGGACGAAGGCTTAAATCCGGATCTGGAAGTCACCAAGCAGTTGAGCGAGCGCTGCGGCTTTGCGCACGTGCCGAGCTATTTAGGCGATATGCAGTATATAGCCCGGGGCCAAGAACCGGCCGCGTTGGCGATGGCCCAGGCATTTACCAACAACGAACAGGATGGCTGGACGCAGACGCTCGCCGCCGTCGATCGGTTTTTTGACCGTGTGCTTGGTGATCCAACCCTGCCGGAACCTCCTAAGCTTGGGCTTTGGGATCAGATTCCCGAGCAATTACTTACGGTGATTGAGGGTGTGCACCTTGAAACAGTGCGTCTCTTGGGCCAACGAACAGCGGAAATGCATCTGGCACTTGCCGCCGACGTGGACTCGCCGGACTTCCGCCCAGAGCCGTTCACGCTGCAACACCAACGATCGGTCTACCAATCAATCCGGAGCGAGTCGAAGGTGACGATGACTTTACTCGGAAAGAACCTAAACGCCTTAGACGAGTATCCACGAGCGCTCGCTGACCAGGTACTGTCTATCAGCGATAAATTGATGAGCTCGCACGAGTATCTGCTTCACGATACGATTCATGTACATAAGATCCGAGTTCACGGCGACTACCATCTCGGGCAGATTCTGTTCACGGGAAAAGACTACGTGATTCTCGACTTCGAAGGCGAGCCAGCTCGCCCGCTGGGAGAGCGTAGGCTCAAGCGATCCGCACTGATCGATATCGCAGGCATGCTTCGCTCTTTCCATTATGCCGCACACTACAGTTTATTCGAGTCACGAACGGTGCGTCCGGAAGATCGCCAGGTCCTAGGCGCGTTTGCCGATCTCTGGGCGACTCGAGCGGGGCAAGTTTTTCTCGGCGCTTATCTGGAAGCTGCCGCTAATGCCGTCTTTGTTCCTTTCGATCGAGGGGACTTGCGTGCTTTGCTCCGAAGCTACTCGATTCTGAAAGCGATGTACGAATTGCGCTATGAGCTGAACAACAGACCGAAATGGACGGCAATCCCGTTACGGGGACTTTTGCAGGTGGTAGAGGGCTGAGGTTGCAGGTTAGAGTTGCACGCTCGGCGGTCACGATTCGCGGATACAACGTTTTCATTCTAGTTTCCAGCTTCTGGATTCCGAATTCTGTCTTAGAAATGCGCATAATCACCGACCCAGCGAAGCTGAAGCAGTTTGTCTCTCAAGTGCCACGTCCCCTCGTCTTGGTCCCTACGATGGGCGCGCTCCATGAAGGGCATCTGGCGCTGGTTCGGCGAGCAAGGAAACTTGCGCGCGGAACAGGTACCGCCGCCGCCAGCGTCTTTGTGAATCCGACGCAGTTTGGGCCGTCTGAAGACCTTGAGCGCTACCCGCGACCATTTGAGCGAGACTCGGCGTTGCTAAAACAAAACGGCTGCAATCTGATCTTTGCGCCGGAGGCGCTGGATATGTACTATCCAGATCGATCGGTCGAGATCGTCGAGAACGCTCTCTCTCAGGTGTTGTGCGGTGCTTCGCGCCCAGGCCATTTTTCCAGTGTGTGTACGGTCGTGGCCAAGCTGTTTAATCTGTTTCGCCCAGATGTCGCGATTTTTGGAGCCAAAGATTTCCAGCAGTTTGCAATCATTACACGAATGGTGCGCGACCTGAATTTTCCTATCCGAGTGGAAGCGCATCCGACAGTTCGAGAACCGGATGGCTTAGCAATGAGTTCGCGCAATGTTTATCTTAGTGCGGAAGAACGTGAGCAAGCTCCAGTTATTCAAAAGGTACTGCAACGGGCAGAGAAGAAAGTGCGAGAAGGCCGAGGCTCGGTTACCGGGTTAGTGGAGTGGATGCGGACTCAGATCCAACAGGCGCCATTGGCGAAAGTAGAATATGCGGTAGCTGTCGATCCGGTGAACCTGCAGACCGTTTCTCAGTTGCGGCCGCCGATGTTGCTCGCGGCCGCTGTCTTTTTTGGAGATACTCGGCTCATTGACAACCGCCTCGTGGAATGAACCGGTTCGACTTTGTCATTATTGGCAGCGGGATCGCCGGACTAAGTCTGGCCCTCAACGTCGCCCAGTATGGCTCGGTGGCGCTGGTGACAAAACGGTCGGTGGGAGAATCCAATACGGCGTGGGCGCAAGGCGGTGTCGCCGCGGTAACCAGTGTGGAGGATTCCTTCGATCTGCATGTGAAGGATACACTCATCGCCGGTGCCGGTCTGTGCCATGAGCAGGTGGTAAAGACGATCGTCACAGAGGGCCCAGCGGCAGTCCAGGACTTGATCAAGTGGGGTGTGAATTTCGATGAACGGGTACTGGAAGACGGCCATCGCGAACTCGATCTAACCAAAGAGGGCGGTCACTCAAAACGCCGAGTTCTGCATTACCACGATACAACTGGCCGGGAAATCGAACAGCGCTTGCTTGCGGCGGTGGGAGCAACCACAAACGTCACCGTTTTTCCAAATTACATGGCGGTGGATCTCATCACGACTGGAAAGCTAGGCTTCACCACGGAAGACCGAGTCGTCGGGGTTTACGTTCTGGATGAAGCAGCGGCTACGGTGAAATGGCTTCGGAGCGATCGCGTGATCCTCGCTACCGGCGGCTGTGGCAAGGTTTATCTGTACACCACCAACCCGAACATCGCCACGGGCGACGGCGTTGCGATGGCATGGCGAGCGGGAGCGGCAATCGCCAACATGGAATTCATTCAGTTCCATCCAACCTGTCTTTTTCATCCGGAAGCCAGATCGTTTCTCATTACCGAGGCGATCAGAGGTGAAGGAGGTATTTTGGTTGATGCAAATGGTCGCGAATTCATGACTAAATATCATTCCCTTGGCGCCCTGGCGCCTCGGGACATTGTCGCTCGGGCGATTGATGCAGAAATGAAGCGAACCGGAGCGCCCTGCATGTATCTGGATATCACTCGAAAGCCGGCTCAGTTCATCAAAGAGCGATTTCCTCACATTTTTGAGGTTTGCTTGGGTCTCGGGATTGATATCACGACACAACCGATTCCGATCGTTCCGGCCGCACATTATCAATGTGGAGGTGTTCGCACTGATATTGATGGTGCGACGACTTTGCGAGGGCTTTTTGCGATCGGCGAGGTGGCCTGCACTGGTCTGCACGGGGCCAATCGACTAGCGAGCAATTCGCTGCTCGAAGCCGTGGTTCTAGCCAACCGCTGTGCAGCCGCGTTATTGCGGCCGAAATACTCCAAATATCATCAGCAGGTGCAACTCCCAGACTGGCGTCCCGGTCATGCGCAAGACGTGGACGAACTCGTGGTAATCTATCATAACTGGGACGAGATCCGCCGACTGATGTGGGACTACGTCGGTATTGTTCGCACTAGTAAGCGCCTTCAGCGCGCGAGTACGCGACTACGGAATTTGCAACGGGAAATCCAGGAATTCTATTGGGACTTTAATTTATCCACTGACCTGCTAGAGCTTCGCAATCTTTGCACGGTGGCAAGTTTGATCGTCGATTCGGCGCTAGCTCGGAAAGAGAGTCGCGGTTTGCACTTTACTTTGGACTACCCCGAAATCGACGAAACGAACTACGGGCGTGATTCAGTTTTATATCGATACTGAAAGTTATTGAAATTGTCCTAAATACGCTAAAGTAGGGCGCGCTCTCGCCGGAAATGTCTGAAAATATCGGAAAGACGCAGATTTGAGTTGTAAAAATGCAGAAATCTCTTGCTCTTTCCCTTCGAGTACCCGTAAAAGAAACAAACTCACTCCGCATGAGGTCACTTATCCCCTTATTGGCGACGGCTTCTTTATTGTTTGGTGGTGCTGCCTTTGCTCAAACTCAGTACGAGAGTAGTACTGATTTCGCGAAATACGCGATGAAGCTGCGGGAAAATGCGCTGCTTAAGGTTGAGCCTAAGGTCATCATGTCGCCGACTAAGACGACTTTCACGGGCGACGGTCCGCGCTATCAGACTGGTCCGTCATTGATGGGGCGGAGTAACGGCCTCGCGATCGGTGGGGGGCGGTACCCCTGGAAATCGAACATCGTAACAACGATTTTCTGGGTGGGTGAGCGGCCATCCGGCAATAACCCGGTTCCGAACGACAAGAGTTCTTGGGACAAGTACTGGAGCGGCAGTTACGGCGGGTACGACAACCCAGATCCGGCCGGTCGACGCAATTACATCCCGGTTAACTTCGTTCCGCGGCAGAATCCGTTTTATGTGGCATTACCCTATAACGACGTAGAAGGTGGCCATACCAAGCCCGAAGCCGCGCAAGTCATTCCGTGGTTCAAACAGTCTTTCATTCGTGATGGACAGACCGTACTGAAGAGCCGTTGGATCGCGATTCGGCACAACGGACGTGTCTGCTACGCCCAATGGGAAGATTGTGGACCGTTCCGCACGGATCACTGGCAGTACGTCTTCGGCAATGAGCGCCCGCGTCCGAATCTGAATTTAGGGGCCGGACTCGACGTTTCCCCGGCCGTTCGTGACTATCTCGGGCTGGGCAGCAGAGACGCGTGCGACTGGCGCTTTGTCGAATTCAAAGAGATTTCTCCGGGTCCTTGGTCGATGTACGGCGATAATAATACCTTTGTAATCCTTCGTCGCCAAAGCAACGACCGTTTCGCTCGTCGAAACATCCTGAGCAGCGAGAGCAATCAGTAGTTCCCGAGGCAGAGTTTTGCCGTACCGTATTGGGCGAGACGGAAATCTATCCTGTCTTCAACGCTTCTTTCGCCTGATCGAGAAATATCGATTCTTCAGCGTCGACCGCTCCGTCGACTGCAAGAAATTGGATAAGATACTCGAGCGCGCGCTGCTTCAGGCCGGGTTCATTCAGTTCTTCGCTGATCCTTTCTAGTTGGTGCTTGGTGGCACCCTCTGTTTCCAATGTATCACGAGCCCGGGCAATCGCGGATTGGAGATAGAGATCGGGAGCCTGATAAGAAATGCCAGCCGATTTCCTCGATTACGGAGAGCAATTTCTGATCTTCGCTCACCTTGAGCGGAGCATCCGCGAACATGCCAAGAAGGAGAAGATCCACCACGGCTTCTCTTTGTTTTTGCGTCATACTAAATGCAACTCGATTAGGAGCCCGAACGGCATCATAGAATAGGAATACGAGGACTCCAACAATTCGTTCTCAAGGAATGCTTCCTGATACCATATTTCCATTGGGCGATGCCGACGAGTTCATTCGCTCCACGGCAGAACAGAGCCGCTGTTCGGTAAAAACGGGGATTCTAGCCAGTGGCCCAAATTCTCTCTATCCGGTTTCCGCAATTCTCATCGAAATCTCGGTCTAATATTTCAATCATTAGGTTGGGCTCAACGTCCTGAACCGATTCAGCATTTCTCGCGGTTCTTGGACCCCTCTATTGCCAGATCTTTTGCCACCATTTTTTATTCCCGTTGGTGGGGCGGAAATTCATTTTCTGATAAATCTCTTGAATGTCCCAGCCGGTGAGACTCGCGAGATTTTCCGCCTCCGTCCGATATCGGGTATCGAGCGACTTAAGATAGGCTCTGGCCGCGTCGCATTTTGCGTCGCCAGTCCACGGGTGCCGGAGAATGTACCTTCCTTGAAAGTTGGTGCGATCACCGGTTTGTTGGAAAGCCAGATCCTCCGGGAAATGCGCCGAATCGTAGCGCAGATGAAGCCTGGTTATGAACACATCGGTGCCCGCGTACGGTCGAGGAATCGGGCGGTTGATACCGGCTTTTCCGGAGGCCGAGTCAATGTCCTCTAACCAGAAAACACCCAGCTTTCGCAATTCGTCGTTGCTCAGCGGTTCAGCGGCACATGGATCACACCACCCCATATCCCAAGCGTATTCAAGAAAGACCACCCGCATGTCTTCCCTTTGAACCGCACGATCAAACATCGATCGATAGAAATGGGAAAAGTCATCTTTTACAAAGAGCGGCACTTCCAGGTCCGAGTTTAATTTGACCGTTCGGTAGTTTGTGGTCTCCACCCGTCCTTGCCGGCTCAGCGCGAACACAAACAGCTCCTGGGGACCGTTTGCATTCACTGTGCCAAGCCGGATGGGCAGCATGAATTTGCCGCTCTCGTAGGCCATCTGCAGCGGCCGCAAGTAAGTGAAGCCAAGCTTTTCTTTCTCCTGCAGATTCACTCTGGCGACGAAAAAGCGAAGATTTTGTTTGATGTAGCTGTCGAGGACGCTGGCGGCGCCGGACGGAATCTTGTAGCCATTCTCCGTAAGCCAAGTCTCCAGACCATTGCTCTGTTCGGCGGAGAGAATCACGATGTCGTATTCGCCGACTGTATATTGGGCTTCGATTTTTACTCCTAGTGCTTCAGCTCGGTCTCGGTCAGCTGCGGCCCCGGTCGGGGCGGATTGTTTTATCATCGCGCGAGGCATAGGAGTCGCGCACGGATCTGGGTCCCAATATTCGACCAAGCGCGGTGCGGAATAGGCATCCAGGTGATCAATCAGCGCGTTCTCACCGACATGAATTTGGCCCTTTTCCAAGACGATGGGCACCGGAATGACCACGGCAAAATCCTTAGCGTCGCCCTGGAAATCGTTAGCGAGCGTTAGAACCGTCCGATCGGCATCCCGAACCATCACTACCTTGGAAGCCTGATTGAAGATCTTAGTGTCGGCCTTAGCCACATAGAAACCGCAAAATGCGCGCAGGTCGGCGCTGGTCGATAAGGAAACGAGCGAGCAAAGGAGCAGGAGTCGGACAGTCGTCATAAGAGCTGGAACGATTCAACTTCGATGAAGTAGTACGTGCTAGTTAGTTGGTGGGTTGGGGAAAATGGAGCGATCAGCTGCGGTCGGAGTGAGCAACGACCATTCGTATCGCTCGGCAGGAAACAATAAATCAATGAGTGGAACCAAAAGTGAAAAGAGCGCTAGACTAAAGAAAAGGCCGTTTGGCCGATTTAATCCGAATTGAACGAGGCCGGCACCAAGTACAACCAGCCATGCGAATATCAGCCGGCCGAGCCAAGAGTTTGGCGTACTTCGCGGATCCGAAATCATAAAGAAGGCGAAAAGCAGCAGCGCGCCGCTCTGGAGTCGATGCCATGGGATCGTCCAAGGTTCCCCGAGGTACGCCGACCGGCCGAAAAGTAGTAGAGCGTAGCCCACAAGAAACGCGAACGAGATATCCGCACGGCGCGCCCGGTATACAACCAGCAACCCGAGGCACACGAAGAAAAACGTAAGGACAGCGGTGGCACCCCATTGGCCGGCAGAACACCAGGCGATGCGCGGACCGGTCAACAGAAGTATTACCAAGCCGAAGTTTGCCGGATTGAATAGATGCTTACCGCGAAACCGAAACACGAATTTGCTGAGAATTGCCGCAGCGGCAGCTACTACAGCGAACCAGGCGATGTTGGTTCGCAAAAGAAGGCAAAGCGACAAACCGGTGATCAACGCGCTCCGTACATCGAGTGGTGAATTGGTCCGAGTCAACGATGCCAAAAGGAGCTGTACGCCAATCGCAGTCGTTAACGTCAACGTGATCTGCAGCGCATCGATTTCAAATCCAAGGCTGGCGCAGCCATAGAAGAGAAGAGTTCCCAATGCGGCGATTTGAAAGTAACGCGGGTCGATTCTGAGGAGCTTCTGACGCATTACCGCCATCGGGCTTGTATATAGGCGAAATTCCGATCTCCGACAATCTGGATCGCCTGCCGGCCCGAGTGAGGGAGGAAGGAGAAAGTGTCGCGGCACACCTTCGGAAAAATCTTTGCAACGTTCTCGGGCGCTTGGATGTTCTGTGATCGGAACCGTATCCGAGAGGAGAGAGGCTCTCTGCGGAGAAAATCTCACTTTTGGTACCTGGCGATTTTATGACTACTCCAACCATTCGATTGTTCTGCCCGCTGGTCTTGCTGAATCTTTGCTCGTTATTGGCATTGGCGGAAGAACCCACCATTGATCAAACCAACAAGATCATCCAAGCCGCCAAAGCCGCTACTGGCGGTATCAAATGGGATGCGATAAAAAATTGGCATGAGACCGGCACCTTAAGCGTCGGCGGGATTGATGGAACTTACGAAACCTGGCTTGATCTGCCAGATATTCATGGCGCACAGATGTACATTTTGGGTCCAACCAAGGGTTCACAGGGCTGGAATGGGAAGGTTTCGTGGTCCACGGATGCTAGTGATCAGCTTCGTATAGAGACAAGTCGCGAGTCGATCGCGAGCGCCGTCAAAGGCTTTTACCAGGCGACGCACGCCTTCTTGTTTCCGGAACGTTATCCGGCCGAGATTCAATATAGCGGCGCGAAAGAGAATGACGGAAAACCATGCGACGTCCTAACCGTCAAGCCGAAAGATTCCGATTCATTTGAGATTTGGTTGGAGCAATCGAGCCATTTGATTGTCCGAATGGTGGATCTAACGGGTGAACAACCGCAAACCAGTTATTTCTCAGATTTCCGCGAAGTGGATGGTCTGCTCGTCCCATTTCAGACCAGAGTCAGCATTGGAGATCCCAAGTACGATCAAAAGATGTTCTCGCAAAAAATTGATTTCAATACCCAGGTGGCCGCGGAGCGTTTCGATCCCCCCAAGCAGGTATTGGACGCCCTCATTTTTCCATCTGGACAAAAGAGCATCAGTACCTCTTTTCGCTTGATCAACAATCATATCTATCTGCCGGTCAGTTTAGATGGAAAAATCAGCGAGCATTTTATTTTCGATACCGGTGCTACCAATACGGTAAGCGGTGAATTCGCGAAGACGGCTGGTATACAAGCAGAAGGATCGCTCCCAGGTGGAGGCTTTGGCGATAATGTGGCCGCTTTTGGGTTGGCCAAAGTTGGACAGACGGAGGTGGCCGGCGCCCAACTGATGAACCAGGTGTTCACCTCATTCGACTTGAGCAGCTTGTCCAACGTCGAAGGTGTCTCCTGTGATGGTTTGGTCGGATATGAGATCGCTCGCCGCGCCGTTGTGAAGATCGACTACGCAAATGGCAAACTTACGATCATCAGCCCGGATGCATTCCACCCGCCGGAGAATGCCGTTAAAGTGCCATTCAAATTCAATAACCATATTCCAATGGTCGAAGGAGAAATCGATGGGCTCACCGGCGAATTTGATATCGATACCGGGAACCGCGGCTCGCTTTCGATCATGCGCCCGTTCGCGGAAAAAAATCAACTCAAGGAAAAATATAAGGCCACCACCGAGGTGGTCGCTGGTTATGGAGTGGGCGGGCCGGCTCGCGGACTCCTAGTGCGACCGCACACGCTGAAGATTGGAACAATCGAAGTGAAAGCTCCGGTTGGTCTGCTCGAGTTGGGTGAAAGGGGCGCATCGGCCGCAACCCAAACCGCCGGCAACCTCGGAAGCGGACTGCTGAAACGCTTCACCTTGACACTCGACTACCCAAATCAGGTTCTTTACCTCGAACCAAACGCGAATTTCTCCAAGCCGGACGTGTTTGATCGCTCGGGACTCTGGGTCATGAACGCCGCAGATGGCTCTTGCGAAGTGAAAGATGTTGTCAAGGATGGACCAGGGGCAAAGGCCGGCTTACAGACGGGTGATCGCATTCTGGCGATTAATGGAGCGAAACTAAGCAGCACTCGAATCGCTGAACTCCGGGACAAACTCAAGCAGCCAGCCGGCACTAAAGTGAAACTTCAGGTGCAAGGAAAAGAGGGAGAGCGGGACGTTATGTTGATACTAGCCGATCTTATCTGAACCGATCGGGGTTCGTCGCGCCGGCGAAGTCGTCGGTGCGCAAATTGTAAAAGGGCCGGGGAGAATCGCTGCAGAAAGCGCGGGCTAAAAGTTGAGGTGATTCCAGTAGGTAACTTGGCCACCGACGTTTGCAACAAATTGCACCATGCTATCCTGGGAGATCACGACCGCGACACACTGCGAGCAATCTCGGCAAAGCCGATAGGCCGAACGATGCCGAGTTCCGGCTCGCTCGGCAGATTCTGGAATCCTCTGCTCGGCCTCTGAATCCAATGCTCGGTAGACTGTCTCGCTCTCATAGCCAAGCGCCTGGATCTCAACTCCGTACCCAAGGACAGAAAAACGAGGGTCGAGGAGCAGGCATCCGTCGACCGTCGCCAAATCGGCCAACCACCCCGCCAAATCAAGGTATTGAGTCGAGATGCTGTAGGGCATTTCCTCGCCCCATTCTATAAGCTCCAGCCAACCAACTGAATGTTTCTCCTTGATCTTTGCCAGGAAAACGAGCCGCTGAAGGACCTTATCGAGGAGTCCCTTATATGGCCGGGATGATGCTCGGACGTCGATTCGATATTTGGCGCTGAGTGGACCGTCGGGATCAAGAAGTTTGACCAATGTCGGACGCGGTCCAAAGACCAGGGTTCCTCCATGCCGCTTATCTCGTATCTCGCGGATTACACGCTTGAAAAAATTCGCATCGAAATTGTCCAACAGATCGGGACGAAGCTGAACATCTGATTCATTGGCCAGTCGGCCAAACTCCTTAGACTCGTTCCGCACGTTCCAGAATCGTTCAGTCATCCATGAAGACGCGAACACGTTGAATCCATGCCCTTCCACGCGACCGTTCAACAAAGTAGCGAGTCGTTCTGAACCGCGATAGACGACCAGATTGCCAGGACCGCGGATGTGGATGATCAGCCAACTAGGGATTGCGTGGAGCATTCCTTGTAAGTCCGCCACCAAATCCCTGGACCATTGCCCGGTTCCTACTGTCCCGCAGATCGTGAATCCGTTTGTCGGCGACCATGTGGCAGCCATGATCGAGCGGTAAAAGCTCGCAGCCGGACTGAGTCGCCGAATCTCTTGCTCATCGAATGGGCGCTGTTTGCAAAACCGGGAAATATGGAAGCCATACAAAAACAAATCCTGCGCCTCGAGCGCGGATGAATGACAAAGAGCGATCCGGCAAATGACCTGTCGTCCTTCTTCATTTAGCAGACTGGCCTGATAGGCCACGCTCAGGAACCCAGTTAGAGTGTCGAGGCTGTCGATCCCAAGCTGGGTTCGCTCTGAAGCTGGCCAATCCTCCCAGACTTGGGCGGCCAATAGATTGGGATAGGCGTGACGCGGCAGCTCTAAGGCGCTTTGGTTCAGCATTTCGTGTTAGACGGGCGGGGGAGAAAGATGTTCGCTATTTACAGCGACAAAAGATTCGATAGCCGCCATAATTCGCTGATCGACTTCGTCCTGCGTCTCATTGCTCGCCTTGAGTCGAGCTTTTTCGACGAGCAGCGAATGATCTCCGCCTTCGACCAAATAAAGCTCATTGAGCGCTTTCATCTCTGCTCGAGTGTGTTCGAGCAGGTCCAAAGGACAGAGCCGGTCCCGGGTCCCCTGCACAAACAGAATTGGTGTCGTCAATTTGTGCAGCACCTCCGCACGCAACTTTGCTCGGTCACCCCCTCCGCAAAGCGGATAGCTAAGACAGATTACCGCGGCCACATCTTCTTCCAGTGCGAGATGGCAGCCTACGCGTCCTCCCATGCTCTTTCCGATGAGAACGGTTGACCCAGCGTATAGCTGCCGAGCTCGGGTCAGAGCTTCGCGATGAGCAGCGATGAGTTTTGGTAAAGGGTCTGGACGCTTTCTCATTTCCCTCATGTACGGGTAGTCGAAAACAGAAACGGGTCCGATCGTCGCCAGGCGTGCTGCCCAGCGTTGCATCCAGGGATGCGAGGAGGGCGCACCGGCTCCGTGCGCAAATACGAAATTGATAGCTCCCATATTGGTTGCCGGATCAAATCAACACCAAGAGGGACTACTCACGAATTTCGGGCAAAAAGAAATGTGGTTCTCTCCGATCCGATATTAAGCCACAATTCCCGCTTCAAGAGATAGTAGTTTTTCGCACGCAAAGCGTCAATTCTCCTTAGGAATGTAAAAAAGCGTTCAAAAGATTTGCTACACCTGTGTTACAACAATGGATTGCTTTGCTGTGGCGCGGGAACGATATTGAGTGAGATGGCAAGCATTTATGTACGCGGTAAAACCTATTGGATTCGGCGCAAGGATTGCACTGGAAAATGGGTTTCTCAATCCAGTGGTTACCGCACGGACGCGATAGGTGGCAAACGACAGGCGCAACTTGCCGCGCGCAGGGCAACGCAGGCTGAACAAATCGTCGTGGCTGCGCTGGATTCCACCAACGACGAATTCGCGTCCTGGGTTTTCGGATGGCTAGAGCTGAAGTATGCGAACCATGACGCCACGACCTACGATCGGTACTGCCGCAACTGGCGCAGACTGGAAGAGTTTTTGACCGAACAGAAAATCACTCGGCCACGCCAAGTCACTTACGCGATCGTATCCGGATATTTGGGTTGGCGCTTGCAGCGCAAGGGGAGTCGCAACACGGGTCTGTACGAACTCAGACTTTTGGGAGCGAACTGTTAAAATACGTGGCGTAGAGACCGCCCCGGCCGCTGTCAACGTCAATACTTCCAGGTCGCAGATCGCTCCAGGTATGCGCACACGGCAAGTTCATGAGCGAGACCGATGCTCGGGCCCAAGGATACAGGCCAGCCATGAACGGGCAATGAAAACGCGCTCCTTTGAGACTTGGGGGCAAGCTTTCAGTCGCCACGAGTCGGCTTTGCTTTTCGGATCATGCAACTAAGTCCGGAAAGACAAACCGATTTGGATTAAGAGATTCGCATACAGTCGCAGCTTGCCGGTAGGAATGGTTAACGCAACATTGTGATCTTTGGCGGCATCAAAAAACGCAAACCGCTCCAGCTTCTTTAGCGTCGCGCTCGATCCACTTGTCGTGAGAATCCGTTGGAAATCCGACCAGATCGAAGGCTCGCTTTTTAGGGCGTATGGCCCGGAAGTTACCGGCTCCATAACTGTGGCCTCCTCGATCGGGACCGCGCTAACGATCGCCTCAAGCACTTGGGTGGGGTACGCATAACCTACGCGCAAAGACTTCTAGAGACAACTTCACTGTCTGTTACCGGTATCGCGGCTCGATCTGGATTCATTAATCTAAACCACTTTTTCCGCGTTTTTCAGGCCGGGCTCAGTCCGCGGAAATTCCGACTTGCTCGTCAAGGTGCGCACTAACGCAACTCTGAGTGGCATTGTTGGCGAACCGACATTTGCGAAAGTGATTTCCTAGAAAAGTATCCATCAAGATGGCGTAAACCCACCAGATAACGTTGTTTTTTCCAATGGGCGGCTAGAATGCGAACTCCGACCAAATTCGCTCATACAAATAGTTGAGTAACCGAGTAACCGGCGGTCAGTTTCGTTCCATACTGATGTTATACCGCGGTTTCAGTTGCTCGAGCAGTGGCAGAAGCGGCCAACCGCACCGGTCCTCTACCTTCTCTTTGGTCTATTTTGGCCCGAGCCGCGAGCTGGCATGGTCACGCAAAGTGCAATAGACTGAGTGACTGCGAGTAAGGGAAAAATGCCGGGTGTTAGGATAGCCGAGGCCTTGTGAAACGCGCTCTAATTGAGTTTTAGAGTGTCGTTTTCTCGTTGATCGTCACTTCCAGGCTTCCAGAGCAACAAAGGTACCTGTTTTCAGACCCGTGTCTTGAACACTGATTAAAGCAATTGAGGAATACGTCAAAAGCCCGACCACTTTGATCCCAGAGTTATTACCCAGCCCCTCCGACGAGTTGGGGTCACCCCACTACGGTCTGTTGCCCGAACGCCTGGACTTATGGGTGTGCTGGCAGGAATCGACGGCAGCAAGACTGGAGGTAGATCGAGTGTGAAAGGG